>NZ_PNOT02000195.1 GCF_002879535.1 Mesorhizobium intechi | reverse complement strand
GCCTTCCTGGTGTGCTTCTTCTTTGCCAAGAAGCTGTTCAACCTTTTGGTCGTCCCCTTCAAATGGGCGACGAAATGGGCGGGTCTCGACCCGCACAAGGTCGAGCTGATCTACACCGCGCCGCAGGAATTCTTCTTCACGCAGGTCAAGCTCGCCATGTTCGGCGGCATGGTCATCGCCTTTCCGCTGATCGCCACGCAGATCTACAAATTCATCGCGCCCGGCCTCTACAAGAACGAGCGCAATGCCTTCCTGCCATTCCTGATCGCGTCGCCGATCCTGTTCCTGATGGGCGCCTCGCTGGTGTATTTCTTCTTCACCCCGATGGTGATGTGGTTCTTCCTCGCCATGCAGCAGGCCGGCACGGACGAGCAGGTGCAGATTTCGCTGCTGCCGAAAGTGTCGGAATATCTCAGCCTGATCATGACGCTGATCTTTTCCTTCGGCCTGGTGTTCCAGCTGCCGGTGGTGACCAGCCTGATGACGCGGGTCGGCATGCTGTCGTCCAAGGCGCTCGCCGAGAAGCGCAAATGGGCGATCGTGATCGCTTTCGTCGTCGCGGCGGTGCTGACGCCGCCCGACCCGATGAGCCAGATCGGCTTGGCCATCCCAACCATCCTGCTTTACGAGGTCGCCATCTGGTCGGCCCGGCTGATCGAGCGCAGCCAGGAGCGCGAGCGCCTGGCGCGCGAGAAGCAGGAAGCCGGGGAGACCGTGGCCGACAAGACACCGGACGAGCCTCCGGCGCCGGCAGCCTCGTAAGTCGTCAGCGGCGGCGGAAAACGACAACCGCCGCCCAGCCTCATCTTGCATCGGTCAAGGATGCGGTTTACGCCCTCGGAGCTTAGCTCAGGAGCGTTCAAACCATGCTTGACATCAAATGGATTCGCGACAACCCGAAGGCCCTTGTCGAGGCGCTGGTGAAGCGCTCGTGGCCGGCCGGCGAGGCGCAGTCCACGGTCGATGATTTGATCGCCAGGGACGAGGCGCGGCGCGAACACGTCACCGAGCTGCAGACCAAGCAGGAGCGCCGCAACGCCGCCTCGAAGGAGATCGGCAACGCCATGCGTTCGGGCGACGCCGCCCTGGCCGAAAAACTCAAGGCCGAAGTCGGCGATATAAAAACCTTCATCCAGAATGGCGAGGCGCGTGAGCGCGAGCTCGACAAGGCGCTGACCGACGCGCTTGCGGTGCTGCCCAATGTGCCTCTCGACGATGTGCCGGTCGGCAAGGACGAACACGACAATGTCGTCAAACACATTGTCGGCAAGGTGCCAATGCGGCCGAACTGGGTGAAGGAGCATTTCGAAGTCGGCGAAGCGCTCGGCATGATGGATTTCGAGCGGGCGGCAAAGCTGTCCGGCTCGCGCTTCACCGTGCTGAAGAGCGGCCTGGCACGGATGGAGCGCGCCATCGGCCAGTTCATGCTCGACCTGCACACAACCGAGCACGGCTATGAGGAGGTGATCCCGCCGCTGATGGTGCGCGACGAGATGCTTTTCGGCACCAACCAGCTGCCGAAATTCGAGGAAGACCTGTTCTTCACGCCGCATGGGGAGGGCCGACTTGGCCTCATTCCGACCGCGGAGGTGCCGCTCACCAACCTCGTGCGCGAAGAAATCACCGCGCATGAAAAACTACCCCTGCGCTTCACCGCGCTGACGCCGTGCTTCCGTTCGGAAGCAGGTTCTGCCGGCCGCGACACGCGCGGCATGCTGCGCCAGCACCAGTTCTACAAGGTCGAGCTGGTGTCGATCACCGACCAGGAATCCTCGCTCGCCGAGCACGAGCGGATGACTGAGTGTGCCGAGGAAGTGCTGAAGCGGCTGGAACTGCCGTTCCGCACCATGGTTTTGTGCACCGGCGACATGGGCTTTGGCGCGCGCAAGACCTACGACATCGAGGTCTGGTTGCCCGGCCAGAACGCCTATCGCGAAATCTCTTCCTGTTCGGTCTGCGGCGATTTCCAGGCGCGCCGCATGGACGCGCGCTACAAGGACAAGGACGGCAAGGGCAATCGCTTCGTCCATACGCTCAACGGTTCGGGCACCGCCGTCGGCCGCGCCCTGATTGCCGTCGTCGAAAACTACCAGAACGAGGATGGCAGTGTAACCATTCCTGAAGTGCTGCGGCCTTACATGGGCGGTCTGGCAAAGATCGAAGCGAAATAATGCGCATTCTCCTGACCAATGACGACGGCATTCATGCCGAGGGACTGGCGTCGCTCGAACGCGTCGCGCGCACACTGTCCGACGATGTCTGGGTGGTGGCGCCGGAGCAGGACCAGTCCGGCTATGCGCACTCGCTGTCGATCTCGGAGCCGCTGCGGCTGCGCAAGATCGGCGAGAAGCATTTTGCCGTGCGCGGCACGCCGACCGATTGCGTCATCATGGGGGTGAAGAAGATCCTGCCCGGCGCGCCCGACCTGATCCTGTCAGGCATCAACTCGGGCGCCAATATCGCCGACGACGTGACCTATTCGGGGACCGTCGCCGGCGCCATGGAAGGGGCGCTGCTCGGTATCCGCTCGATCGCGCTTAGCCAGGGCTACTCCTATGTCGGCGAGGATCGCATCGTTCCCTACGAGACCACCGAGGCGCTTGCGCCGGCACTGCTGAAGAAACTCGTCGCGGCGCCGCTGCCGGACGGTGTGCTGCTCAACGTCAATTTTCCCAACTGCCTTCCCGAAGAGGTCGCGGGCACTGTGGTCACCACACAAGGAAAACTCGTGCACAGCCTGTGGGTCGACGAGCGCCGTGACGGGCGCGGCCTGCCTTACTACTGGCTGCGCTTCGGCCGCGAGCCGGTCGAGGGCAAGCAAGGCACCGACCTCCACGCGCTGCGCAACAGATTGGTGTCGGTGACGCCGTTGCAGCTCGACCTTACTGCGCATGAGATCCGTGACCAGCTGAGCAAGGCGCTTGCATGAATCCGCCAATCGATGACCGCGAAGGATTTGCCGCTTTCCTACTGCGCCTGCGTGGCAGGGGAACCGTACCGAAGGCGCTGATCGCGGCTTTCGAGGCGACACCACGACGTGGTTTCCTGGCGGCCCATTTCCAACAACTCGCCTGGTCGGACCGCATGCTGCCGATCGAATGCGGCGAGGCTATCGAAGGCGCCGACATGCAGGCGGCGGTGATCGCGGCCCTTGCCATAGAAGCAGGAAACCGCGTGCTCGAGATCGGCACCGGATCCGGCTATACGGCGGCAGTGATGTCGCGGCTGGCGGCGCGGATCGTCACCATCGACCGCTACAAGACGCTCGTAGAACAGGCCAGGCAGCGTTTCGAGGCGCTTGGCATCGGCAATGTCATCGTGCGCCAGGCTGACGGCTCCGGCGGTCTGCCGGCAGAAGGCCCGTTCGACCGCATTGTCGCCTGGGCCGCTTTCGACAGCCTGCCGCGCTTCCTGCTCGACCAACTGTCGAGCGGTGGCATCGTCATCGCGCCGATCGGGCCGGAGGAGGGCGAGCAGGTGCTGGCCAAGCTGACCAAGGTCGGCAGCCGTTTCGAGCGCGAGGATATCGGCCTCGTGCGGCTGCAGCCGATCCTGCGCAGCATGGCCGCGGTCATCTAGTTTCCGCCACAGCGCTGCTGCGCGGTCGAATAGCTGTTCGACCGCGCAATCAATGCCGCCGGCTACTCCCAAATGTTTTAAGAAAATTTTCGTCGGATTCTAATGGGTTAACCGACCAGTAACATTAACGCGCTTTAATCCCATCCAGTTGGTGCAGCGTTTGTGCGGGTTAGTGCGATGCAACTCAGTGTTTTGAAGACAAACAGTCGCAATCTGGCGCGGGGCTGCGCTGTTCTCATGATTGCGGGTGCGGCCGCCGGGTGCAGTTCCCAGGCTTCGCGGTTCAACAGTGTCGACGACGTCTTCACTTCCTCGACCAATAATCAGCGTGCCATCATCAACAAGCAGGATGCCGCGCAGCCTTATCCGGGCGATGTCTCGGCGGCGCCGCTTGACGGCAGCCACACGCAGTCGGTGAGCCGTTCCAGTCTCGAACCGGTTTCGAGCCGGCCGTTGCCGCCGCCCGTTTCCGCTCAGGCGCAATCCGCGCCGGCGCTGGCGCCTGCCGCCAATCCGGTGCGTGTCGCATCGGCGCCGGCCATGGTCCGGCCCGCTCCCCATGTCGACAGGACGACGACCGGCACCGTGGAGCCCGCCGCCAAGCCGTTCAAGAATGCCCAGCCCGACGCGCCGAAGGTGGCCGAGGTGGGCAGGCCGCACGCTACCGAGATCGTCGTGAGGGACGGTGAGACCATTTCCGGCCTGGCGGCGCATTACAAAGTGCCAGCCGATGTCATCATGAAGGTGAATGGCCTGAGCCCGACCAAGGGGCTGAAGACCGGCCAGAAGATCGTCATCCCCGCCTATGCCTATTCGAGCAAGGCCGAGCCGAGAGTCGCCGACGCCAAGCAGTTGAAGGACGGGCCGGCGAAGGGTGGCAAGCACGACCTGCCGGCCACCGCGCCCGACAAGGTCGCCGTCCTGCCGCAGCAGCCTAAGCTCAAGGAAGGCAAGTCCGCCGCGCAGGTCGATGCTTCGGCCGCCGCAAGCCAGCCCAAGGAGCCCAAGCCGGCGCAGGTCGCCAAGGCAACCGGCGCCGCCGGTACCTATACGGTCCAGTCGGGTGACACGATGTCCTCGATCGCCAGGAAGACCGGCGTCGGCGTCGTTGCGCTGAAGCAGGCCAACGGCATGAAGGACGGCTTGCTCAAGATCGGCCAGACCCTGAAGGTGCCGGCAGGTGGAACCGCGACAGTCGCCAGCGCCAAGCCTGCGAAAGTCGATCCTGTAACCACGGCAACCACGCAGCCCCCGGCAAAGGCCACGCCGTCGGAAACGCTGGCATCCTACACGCCGCCGAAGAAGGACGCGAAGGTCATCCAGCAGGCCGAGGATGACGACGCGGTGGCGCCCGATGCCACGGGTATCGGCAAGATGCGCTGGCCGGTGCGCGGCCGGGTGATCTCCGGTTTCGGATCCGGCAAGGACGGCGTCGACATCGCCGTGCCCTCGGGCACGCCGATCAAGGCGGCCGAGAACGGCGTCGTCATCTATGCCGGCGACGGCCTGAAGGAATTCGGCAACACCGTGCTGGTGCGCCACGAGAATGGCTTGGTCACCGTCTACGGTCACGCCAGCTCGATCGAGGTGCAGCGCGGCCAGAAGGTCAAGCGCGGCCAGGAAATCGCGCTGTCGGGCATGAGTGGAACCACGGACTCGCCGAAGCTGCACTTCGAAGTGCGCAAGAATTCCGCTCCGGTCGACCCCTCTGGCTATCTCGAATAGGCCGGCTACCTCGAATAGAAGAAAAAAAGCGATTTTGCGGGCCGTCTGACCTCCAGTCCGGCCCGCCGGCTTAGCCCGCCCCACAAGGAGCGGGCTTTTTCAGTTTTGAGCAAAATGCTTGCCACTAAAGCGCGTCGCGACGTGTGTTGCGACGTCAGGTCGAACGCGCGCGTGCGCTGCAACAGCACGATCTCAGCACCCGCGAGGTCGCGGAATTGACGGGCTTCGCGCACCGGTCACATCTGGCGCATTGGATGCGCCGCGAGATTGGCCAAACGCCGCGCGACGTGCGACGGGCGCGACGCCTCAATCCTTTAGCGGCTTGCCCAGCCGGCCGGCCAGATCCTGCGTGAATTGCCAGGCGACGCGGCCCGATCGGCTGCCGCGCGTTGTGGCCCATTCCAGCGCGTCCGCGCGCAGCTGCTCGGGGTCGATGTCGAGGCCATGATGGCTGGCATAGCCGTTGATCATCTCGAGATACTCGTCCTGCGAGCATTTGTGGAAGCCGAGCCAAAGCCCGAACCGGTCGGAGAGCGAGACCTTCTCCTCGACCGCTTCGGACGGGTTGATGGCGGTCGAGCGCTCATTGTCGATCATGTCGCGCGGCAATAGGTGGCGGCGGTTCGAAGTGGCGTAGAAGATGACGTTGGCGGGGCGGCCTTCGACGCCGCCTTCAAGTGCTGCCTTCAACGACTTGTACGACGTGTCGTCATGATCGAAGGACAGGTCGTCGCAGAACAGGATGACGCGGAAGGGCGCGGCCTTCAGCAAACCCATCAGCTTCGGCAGCGTATCGATGTCCTCGCGGTGGATCTCGATCAGCTTGAGCGGCAGGTCGGATTTGGACTTGGTGTTGATCTCGGCATGCACGGCCTTGACCAGCGACGATTTGCCCATGCCGCGCGCGCCCCACAACAGCACGTTGTTGGCGGCAAAGCCGGCGGCGAAGCGCTCTGTATTGTCGACGAGGATATCGCGGACACGGTCGACGCCGCGGATCAGGCCGATGTCGACGCGGTTGACCTTGCGCACTGGTTCCAGATAGCCGGGATCCGCCTGCCAGACGAAGCAGTCGGCCTCGCCGAGGTCGGTTTCAGGCACCGGCGGCGGGGCGAGGCGGCCGACAGCCTCGATCAGGCGGTCAAGTTTCATGTTGAGAGCGTCGATGGTGCTGTCGGTCATTTCAGGTCTTCTGGCTCGTTTCCTGGGGCGGGCAGGTGCGACACGTACGAATCCGTCGGGTTCGAAACCGGTCCCAACCTTTTGTTCGAGCGTGATCTTTTCGGTAAACCGGCTCTCGCTTTTCGCGATCATGCTCTAACACGGGCGAACAGGCCGGAAAAGCAGCCGATTTGGTCGGTCGCGCAGTTGCATTGACAACTTTACCGACTATATTCCGGCCAAATTTCAAGAGGCCGCCAAACTCCGCAGGACGGTTGGCGGCTGTTTTCAAAACTTCAGGAGTCCCTCGATGTTCGTGACACCGGCATACGCCCAAGGCATTGGTGGCGCCTCTCCCGATATGTTCATCAGCATTTTGCCGTTTGTCCTGATTTTTGTGATCATGTATTTTCTGATCATCCGCCCGCAGCGCACGCAGCTGAAGAAGCGCGGCGAGATGCTGGCGGCGGTCCGCCGCGGCGACACGGTCGTCACCGGCGGCGGTTTCGTCGGCAAGGTGACGAAGGTGATCGACGACAACGAGCTCGAGATCGACCTCGGTGGTGGCACCAAGGTGACAGCATTGCGCTCGACGATCGCCGATGTGCGCGTCAAGGGCGAACCAGTGGCTAACCAGAACGCCAAGAAATAACCCAATTCAAGGCGGAGCGATCCGCGGACACGCTCTGACGGACGACGCCCTATGCTGTATTTTTCGCGCTTCAAGATGATCCTGATCTGGGTGGCCGTTGCCATCACAGTGATCCTCGCCGCGCCCAATCTGTTCCCCGCCAGCACGTTGGCCCAGCTGCCGAGCTGGGTGCCGAAGCGGCAGATGACGCTCGGCCTCGATCTGCAGGGCGGTTCGCATATCCTGCTGGAGATGAACCAGAACGACCTGATCAAGGATCGGCTGGAGACGACGCGCGACGAAATCCGCACGCTGCTGCGGGACGCCAAGATCGGCTATACCGGCCTTGCCGGCACCGGACGGACCTTGCAGGTGCGCATCACGGATCCGGCCCAGCTCGACGCCGCGAAAAAGGCGTTGAAGACCTTGACCGATCCTGTTGCCGCTGGCCTGTTCAGCGGCGGCTCCATCCAGGAAATGTCGCTGGATGATTCCGAGCCGGGCCTGCTCAAATTCACCGTCACCGACGCCGGTATCAAATACCGTACATCGACCGCATTGGCGCAGTCGATCGAAGTGGTCGAGCGCCGCGTCAACGAACTCGGCACCACCGAGCCCATCGTGCAGCGGCAGGGCGACGACCGAATCCTTGTGCAGGTGCCAGGCCTGCAGGATCCGCAGCGGCTGAAGGAGATCCTCGGCCAGACCGCGAAGCTGACCTTCCAGATGGTCGACCAGTCGATGCCGGTGCAGGACGCGCTCAAGGGGCGCCCGCCCGCAGGCTCGTCGGTACTCTATTCGCAGGACGATCCGCCGGTTCCGTATCTGATCGAAAACCGTGTCATCGTTTCGGGCGAAAACCTCGTCGATGCGCAGGCGACGTACAATTCGCAGAACAACGAGCCGGTGGTTTCATTCCGCTTCGACTCGAAGGGCGCCGCCCGCTTCGGCCAGGCGACCTCGCAGAATGTCGGCAAGCTGTTCGCCATTATCCTCGACAACCAGGTGATCTCAGCGCCGCAGATCCGTGAACCGATCCTCGGCGGCACCGGCCAGATATCAGGCAATTTCACCGCCCAGAGCGCCAATGATCTCGCCGTGCTTTTGCGAGCCGGTGCGCTGCCGGCGACGCTGACGGTGATCGAGGAACGCACTGTCGGTCCGGGCCTTGGCCAGGATTCGATCCATGCCGGCAAGGTGGCCGGCATCATCGGTTCGATCCTCGTCGTTGCCTTCATGTTCGTCGCCTACGGCTTCCTCGGTTTCCTCGCCAACATCGCGCTGGCGGTGCACGTGGCGATGATCGTCGGGCTGTTGTCGCTGCTTGGGGCGACGCTGACCTTGCCCGGTATCGCCGGTATCGTGCTGACCATCGGCATGGCGGTCGATTCCAACGTGCTGATCTACGAACGTATCCGTGAAGAACGACGGGCTGGCCGCTCGGTGATCCAGGCCATCGACACCGGCTTCTCGAAGGCGCTGGCGACCATCGTCGATTCCAACGTCACGTCGCTGATCGCCACCGTGGTGCTGTTCTATCTCGGTACCGGTCCGGTGAAGGGCTTTGCCATCACCTACGCCATCGGCATCCTGACCACGGTCTTCACCGCTTTCACCTTCACGCGCCTGCTGGTGTCGATCTGGCTGCGCCGCGCCCGCCCGAAGGAATTGCCGAAGGCTCCGGTGACCTTCATTCCGCCGGGCACCAAAATCCCCTTCATGGGCATCCGCCGCTGGACGTTCGCGCTGTCGAGCTTCCTTTCGGTGCTGTCCGTGGTGCTGTTCATGACGGTCGACATCAATTACGGCATCGACTTCAAGGGCGGCTCGATGATCGAGGTGAAGTCCAAGAGCGGCGATGCCAATCTCGGCGATATCCGCGCAAGGCTGATGGAGCTCAACATCGGCGAAGTGCAGGTGCAGCAGTTCGGCGCGCCGAACGACGTGCTGATCCGCGTCGGCACGCAGGATGGCGGCGAGAATGCCGAGCAGACGGTCATCGACAAGGTGCGCGGCGAGCTGCAGGACCAGTATGATTTCCGCCGCGTCGAAGTCGTGGGACCGACGGTTTCCGGCGAACTCGCCAAGCAAGGCACCATCGCCATGCTGGTCGCGCTGGTTGGCATCCTGGTCTATGTGTGGTTCCGTTTCGAGTGGCAGTTCGCGGTCGGCGCCATCGTGGCGACAGTGCACGATGTGGTCATGACGCTCGGTTTCTTCGTCATCACCGGGCTTGAATTCAACCAGTCGTCTCTGGCGGCGATCCTGACCATCATCGGCTATTCGCTGAACGATACGATCGTGGTCTATGACCGTGTCCGAGAGGATCTGCGAAAATACAAGCGAATGCCGCTGCCGCAGCTGTTGAACAACGCCATCAACGAGACGTTGTCGCGAACGACACTCACCTCGGTGACGACGACCCTGGCCTTGCTGGCGCTGGTGCTGTTCGGCGGCGAAGTCATCCGCTCCTTCACCATGGCGATGCTGTTCGGCGTTATCTTCGGCACCTATTCTTCGATCTTCATCGCGGCACCGCTGCTGATCCTGTTCAAGCTGCGGCCGCAGGCTTCGGCCGATGAGGAGAAGCCGGTCAACGGCGGCAAGGCGGTCGCAACCTGACGCGCCGGCCCGAAGGGGTGACAGAGTGGTGACCGGAAAAGGCATCGTCATCCGCGAGGCGCATTTCCCAGGCCGCGCGCCGATCGAGGCCTATGGCAATGGCGGGTTCCGTTTTGCGGACATGTCGCATCGCGGTTCGCTGCTGTGCCTGCCATCCGGTATCCATGGCTGGGAGCCGGCGGACGCTTCAGCGCTGACAGTGGCGGATTTCGAGAAACTGCTGGCCGAGGCCGACAAGGTCGAGATCCTGCTGGTCGGCATGGGCAAGGATTTGAGGCCGTTGCCGGCGGCGCTGCGAGCGGATCTGAAGGAGGCCGGCATAGTCTCCGACCCGATGTCGACCGGGGCCGCGGTGCGGACCTACAATGTCCTCCTGGCGGAAGACCGCGCCGTGGCGGCCGCGCTCATCGCCGTCGATTGATATGTCGCAAAATGCCAAAATCGTCATGGAGGCGGTGCGCGCCGCCGATCATGACCGCTACCTGACGGCGCTCTATGCGCCGGCCGACAAGCGCGAAGCGCTGTTTTCGCTCTACGCTTTCAATGCCGAAATCGCCGGCATTCGCGATCGCATCCGTGAAGCGTTGCCGGGGGAGGTGCGGTTGCAATGGTGGCGTGATCTTGTCGCCACCGACAATGATGGTGCAGCCATCGGCCATCCCGTCGCCGACGCGCTGAAAGCGACAATTTCCAGCCATCACCTGCCCAAACTGGCCTTCGACAACATGCTGGAGGCGCGCATCTTCGATCTCTATGACGATCCGATGCCGTCGCGCACCGACCTGGAAGGCTATTGCGGCGAGACGGCGGCCGCGCTCATCCAGCTTGCGGCGATGGTGCTCGATCCCCTCGAGGCGCCCCGCTTCGCCGAATTGGCGGGCAGGGCGGGCTGCGCACAGGCCATGACCGGCCTCCTGCTCCTTTTGCCGCTGCACCGCAAGCGAGGGCAGTGTTTTGTCCCGGCCGACATTCTGGCGGCGGCGGGATCGACGCCGGAGGAATTTGTTGCCGGCGACGGCGGCCCTGGGGCGCGGCGCGCCGTAGCGGCGATGACCGCGCTGGCACGCGAACACCTCTCCGCTTTCGAGCAGGGCGCTGCAGAGCTGCCGGCGTCGTTGCGCTCGGCCTTCCTGCCGCTGGCGCTGTCGCGCGCCTATCTCGACAGGATGGAGGGCTGGCGCTCCTCGCCGCTCGACGGGGTCGTGCGGCTGTCGGCCTTACGCCGGCATTGGCTGCTGGTGCGGCGGGCGAGCAAAGGCTGGCCAGCACTTTGACGTAAACGTCAATCGTGCTAAGGATTCGGCCGTGCCGGGAACTGTCGCCAGAGATGACAGGCCGGCCCGGAGGAAATCCATGAGCTTGCCCGTTCTGGTCGCGATCGTCATCCTTGGCATTGCGCTGTCGGTTGCCGCGGTACATTTCACCGGGGGCAGCACGACGGCAACGCTGGCCGATCCGGATCAGGCGTTGCGTCGTTTCGCCGAGGATTTTCCCGATGAAGCGGCGCGAGCAATCCACCTGACGGCGGACGCAAAAACGGCATTTCTGGACCTTGGACGCGGGCGCACCGGCATCGTTCACAGCATCGGCGACTGCTTTTTGACGCGCATCGTCACCGCGGCTGACGTCTCGGTGTCCAGTTCCGAAGAGGCGAACACAATTCTGATGCGGCTGAAGGACTTCACCTGGAAGGGCGGCCGCTTCCGCTTCGCCAATGCCGGCGATGCACAGGCCTTGCTGAAGGCTCTTGAAGCACGCCATGCCACCAGGGAGGCCGCGTGATGGACAGCTATGATTTTCCGCAGGTTACCCAGCTGGCCATTCCGTTCTTCGTCGCCGCCATCCTGATGGAGCTCTGGCTTGTGCGCACCGGCCGCGCGAAAGGCTCTTTCGAGACGCGCGACACGCTGACCAGCCTGATGATGGGCACCGGCAATGTCGTCGCCGGGCTGTTGCTTGGCATCGTCTCCTACTGGGCGCTGCTGTGGCTATGGCAGTTCCGCATCTTCAATCTCGGCCTGTCGGTCTGGGTCTTTTTGACTGCCTTCCTGCTCGATGATTTGCGCTACTATGTCTATCACCGCATCGCGCACCGGGTGCGCTGGGTGTGGGCAGAACACGTCAACCATCACTCAAGCCAGCACTACAATCTATCGACGGCGCTCAGGCAGAGCTGGACCGGCCTGTTCACCTTCATGTTCGTGCTGCAGGCGCCGCTGGTGCTGCTCGGCTTTCACCCCGCGGTGATTGCCTTCACCTTCGGCTTCAACCTCGTCTGGCAGTTCTGGATCCACACCGAGACCATCGGCAGGATGTGGGGCTGGTTCGAATTCGTCTTCAACACGCCCTCGCACCACCGCGTCCACCACGCCACCAATCCGCGCTATCTCGACGCCAACTATGCCGGCACGCTGATCATCTGGGATCGCATGTTCGGCACCTTCGTCGAGGAACTGGAGGAGGACCGGCCGCGCTACGGCATCGTAAGGAATCTCGGCACCTTCAACCCGCTGAAAGTGGCGTTTCATGAATGGATCGGCATGTTCGGGGATGCCTTTGCGCCGGGCCTCTCGCTCGGCGATCGCATCAACTACCTGATCAAGCCGCCCGGCTGGAGCCATGACGGCTCGCGCGAAACATCGGAAAGCCTGAAGGCGGCTTATGTCAGGCGGAATCCTGCCGAGGCGGGGAAGCCGGGATTGCCGAGGGCAGGTGCGGAGCCGGCAGAATAGGCGAATTACTCCGCTGCTTCGGCCGTTTCGGTTGGCGCCGGCAAGCCCAGCCATTGCCGGCAATCCCTCAGCGCGCGCGATGTGATGGCATGGCGCTTGGCGACTGTCTTGTCCTTGCCGCGCAGACGCTTGCCTTCGATCTTCACCGCTTCCACCGGCGGGAACAGGCCAAAATTGACATTCATCGGCTGGAAGGAGCGTTTTCCCGGCTCGTCGTCGGAGACGATGTGGCCGCCGGTGATGTGGTTGAGCAGCGCGCCGAAAGCCGTGGTGAGCGGCGGCAGGGACGGCGCGTCGCCGAGACGCTCGGCGGCGGCGAAGCGGCCGGCGAGCAGGCCGATCGCAGCACTTTCGACATAGCCTTCGCAACCGGTGATCTGTCCGGCAAAGCGCAGGCCAAGCCGCGACCTCAACTGCAACGAGGCGTCGAGCAAGGTCGGCGAATTGATGTAGGTGTTGCGGTGCAGGCCGCCGAGGCGGGCGAAGTCGGCATTTTCCAGGCCCGGAATGGTGCGGAAGATGCGGACCTGCTCGGCATGCTTCAGCTTGGTCTGGAAGCCGACCATGTTGTAGAGCGTGCCCAGCGCATTGTCCTGCCTTAGCTGGACGACCGCATAGGCCTTGACCGTCGGGTTGTGCGCGTTGGTCAGGCCCATCGGCTTCATCGGCCCGTAGCGCAGCGTCTCGATGCCACGCTCGGCCATGATCTCGATCGGCAGGCAGCCGTCGAAATAGGGCGTGCCTTCCCACTGCTTGAATTCGGTTTTCTGGCCGTCGATCAGTGCTTGCACGAAGGCGAGATACTGCTCCTTGTCCATCGGACAGTTGATGTAGTCCTTGCCGGTGCCGCCGGGGCCGACCTTGTCGTAGCGCGACTGGAACCAGCAGGTGTTCATGTCAATCGTGTCGAAATGGATGATCGGCGCGATGGCGTCGAAGAAGGCCAGCGCATCGGCCCCGGTCGCCTCGGCGATCGACTGGGCCAGGGATGGGGCGGTGAGCGGTCCCGTGGCGATGATCGCCTGGTCCCAGTCCGCCGGTGGCAGGCCGGGAACTTCCTCGCGCTGGATGGTGATCAGCGGGTGCGCCTCGAGCTTTTTCGTCACGGCCTCGGAGAAGCCGTCGCGGTCGACGGCCAGTGCGCCGCCGGCCGGCACCTGGTTGGCGTCGCCGGCGCTCATAATCAGCGAGCCGGCCAGTCGCATCTCGGCGTGCAGCAAGCCGACCGCGTTGTTCTCGGCGTCGTCGGAGCGGAAGGAGTTGGAACAGACGAGTTCGGCCAGGCCATCGGTCTTGTGCGCGTCCGTACCGCGAACCGGGCGCATTTCATGCAGCACGACGGGAACACCGGCCTGCGCGGCCTGCCACGCGGCTTCGGAACCGGCGAGACCGCCGCCGATTATGTGGATGGGATGTTCGCTCATGAGCGCCGGAATAATCGCTTGGGGCGGCGAATGCAATTGTCGTGCTTGCCGCGGGGCAAAACCGCAGATGGTGAACCAGGCGCCGAAAACAACAACACCCGCCGGGGGAGGAGATCCGGCG
>NZ_PNOT02000086.1 GCF_002879535.1 Mesorhizobium intechi | reverse complement strand
GTTGCCGGTTAATCGTCTATTTCGGATGCGGTGCGCCACCTGGCCAAAGCCTTAGATCGCGGCAGCGGACGGATTCTATTCGCCGGAAGGTGGCGAGGCATGGCAGATCTCTCCGCCGACTGTCAAAACTTGTAGTTCATACCGATCTTGACCGCGTTGAACGTGTTGTCGAACGTGGTGTTGGAGTTCGGGGCATAGTCGATGGTCTGGTCCCTCAGATCGACATATTGATATTCGAACTTTGCCGACCAATGGTCCGTGATCGCTTGCTCCAGTCCGGCGCCAATGGTCCAGCCAACCTTGGTGTTCTTCTCGGAAAAGCTGTCGAGGGGGCCGTCGAGATACCGGTTTTCGACGCTTCCGAACGCCAGGCCACCGGTCCCGTAGATCAAGGTACCATCGAACGCATAGCCCGCCCTGGCGCGCAGCGTTCCAAACCAGTCCACCTTGGTGTCGTAAACATCGCCTAAGCCGGACGTGATCTCGTCGGAGTGCCCCTTGATGCCGGCTCCGGAAACATCGGCCTCGACGCCAAGAACCGCGGAATCGATCTGGTAGTTGTAGCCGATCTGCACGCCGCCCAGGAAACCGTCGGTGTCGTAGTCCTGCGAGCCCCGGATTGTCGGGGTGTTCGGCAGATTGTAAGCCGCGTCGGTCCTGCCGAAACCATAGCCGATTTGCCCACCGACATAGACGCCGGACCAGTCATGCACGGTCGCGGGCTCGGCACCGCTGGCGTCCGCGGCCAGAGCTTGTCCGCCGATCAGCGACAGCAACGCGGATGCGAACAGCAGGCCCTTCATGACGTCCTCGCCATCAAGTCAGATGCGCAACCATATCAGGTCGGCTTTCCCTGTGAAATCCGCTTGCGGCCAACGTCGAATTTCTGCAATCGCAAGTTGCCGGCCGGCAACACCCCGGTTTGTAGGGCCCCGGTTTGTAGGGCCCCGGTTTGTAGGGCCCCGGTTTGTAGGGCGTTGTCGCCGGCATGTGCGGGTGCTGTCCCAAAAGACCGGGCCGAGCCTGCCGAGGCCGGTTTCGGCCTAGTCCAGATTGGCGATGGCCTGCGCCTTGTGCGCGGCCTCGACCACTGCCAGCGCCGTCATGTTGACCACACCGCGCGATGTGACCGAGGGCGTCAATATGTGCGCCGGCTTGTCGGTACCGAGCAGGATCGGCCCCACATGCAGCGCATCCATCATGGCGCGCAACGCCGTCAGCGTGATGTTGGCCGAATCGAGGTTGGGGAACACCAGCAGATTGGCTTCGCCCTTCAGGCGCGAATGCGGATAGACGCGCTGGCGCAGGTGCTCGGACAGCGCGGAATCGGCATGCATTTCGCCGTCGCACTGCAGCTCCGGCGCGATGCGCGCCAGGATTGCCGCCGCCTGGCGCATCTTGAGCGCGCTTGGCGAATCGCGCGAACCGAAATCCGAATGCGACAGAAGTGCCGCCTTCGGCTCGATGCCGAAGCGCTGGATTTCCTCGGCCGCCAGCACCGTCATCTCGGCGATCTCCTCGGCAGTCGGGTCGACGGAGACGTGGGTGTCGGTGAGGAAGACGATGCCGCGCTGTGAGATCAGCATGGAAAGCGTCGACAGGTCATGGTCCTTGATGCCCGCGCGTGGCCCGATGATCAGCGTGACGTTGCGCAGGTGCCGCTCGAAGCGGCCTTCAAGGCCGCAGACCATGGCGTCGGCGTCGCCAAGCTTCAGCGCAAGTGCTGCGATCACCGTGTTGTCGGTGCGCACCATGGTGCGCGCGGCTTCCGTCGTCACGCCGCGCCGGCCGGCGAGTTCGATCAGTTGGTCGACATAGTGGCGATAGCGCGGATCGTCCTCAGGGTTGATCAGGCCGAAATCGACGTCGGGCTTGATGCGCAGGCCGTAGCGCTTCAGCCTGACCTCGATGACGTGCGGCCGGCCGATCAGGATCGGCACGGCGATGTCTTCCTCGAGCACCACCTGGGCGGCGCGCAGCACGCGCTCGTCCTCGCCGTCGGCATAGATGACGCGCTTGGCGCTCGATGCCTTGGCGGACGAGAACACCGGCTTCATCACCAGGCCGGAGCGGAAGACGAAGCGATTGAGCTTGTCGACATAGGCGGCGAAGTCGGTGATCGGCCGTGTCGCCACACCTGTGTCGCAGGCCGCCTTGGCGACGGCCGGCGCGATGCGCAGGATGAGCCTGGGATCGAAGGGCGAGGGGATCAGGAAATCGGGTCCGAAAATCGGCGTCTCGCCCGAATAGGCGCGTGCGGCGACGTCCGAAGGCTCTTCGCGGGCAAGAGCGGCGATGGCCCGCACGGCAGCCATCTTCATCTCCTCGTTGATGGCGCTGGCGCCGCAGTCGAGCGCGCCACGGAAGATGTAGGGGAAGCACAGGACATTGTTGACCTGATTGGGAAAATCGGAGCGGCCGGTGCAGATCATGGCATCGGGACGCGCCGCGCGCGCCACTTCCGGCATGATCTCGGGATTGGGATTGGCCAGCGCCAGGATCAAAGGCTTTGGCGCCATGTGTTGCAGCAGTTCTGGCTTCAGCACGCCAGCGGCCGAGAGGCCGAGGAAGACATCGGCGCCCGGGATGACATCCGCCAGCGTGCGCGCCTCGGTATCCTTCACATAGGGGTCTTTCCAGCGGTCCATCTCTTCGGTGCGGCCCTTGTAGGCGACGCCGAAACGATCGGTGACCCAGATGTTCTCGATGCGCACGCCAAGCGAGACCAGAAGGTTCAGGCAGGCGAGGGCGGCCGCACCGGCGCCGGAGGTGACGACCTTGATGTCCGAGATGGTCTTGCCGGCGAATTCCAGTCCGTTGAGCACGGCGGCGGCGACGATGATGGCGGTGCCGTGCTGGTCGTCGTGG
>NZ_PNOT02000016.1 GCF_002879535.1 Mesorhizobium intechi | reverse complement strand
ATCCTGCAAGGTGGCGTCGAAACCTTCCGCGATGTGCCATGGGCCGAACTCGAGCCCGACGCCTGCCGCCTGACCAGCGACATCATTGAGGTCAAGCTGAAGCCGTCGCGGCCGATCGGCGAGTCCGGTTACGACGCTTTCGGCAACCAGCCGGTCTTTCCCGACGAGGGCGACAGGCTGCGCGCCATCGCCAATATCGGCCGCGAGGATGTGCTGGTCGAAGGGCTGATGCCGATCGCCAAGGGGATCAGGGTGCTCGGCGCCTCCAGCGATCATCTGCTGCTCGACGTGGCCGATGCCGACCCGCCGCCGGTCGTCGGCGACCGCGTCGCCTTCCGCATGAGCTACGGCGCCATGCTGCTGGCGATGACGTCGGAGTATGTCGAAAAGGCCCCGATGCACGACGTCGCGGACTTTTCCGGCCGCAAGATGGTGTCGATCTCGGCCGAACAGGAAGCCGCCAGTATTCTTGCCCGCGAGGGGACCGGCGCGCGGCTGGAGGCGATGAATTTCGATGTCGTGGAACTCACCGATGTCGAGCGGCCGCCCTCCGGCTTGATCCGGCTGAGTGCCGGCCCCGATCGCCGTATCGCCCACAAGGCGCTCATGGCGACGGCGCGCGCGACGCATTCTTTCGGCCTCATCTGGATCGATTCCATCGCCGCGCTGATGCCGGAAGACGAAGAGGGCATCGACCTTCCGGACGGTTCTGTGCTGGCCCGGACCCTCGGCCTCGATCACAAGGCCGGCGCGCTGCAGCCGCAGCTGTCGCCGGAAAATGTCGTCATCGTCGGCCTGCGCCATGCCGACCCGGCCGAGGCGCGGGTGCTGAAGGATTCGCGGGTGTCGGCCTTCACCATGACCGATATCGACGCCATGGGCATGCGCGACCTGATGCATGAGGCGATCCGCGTCGCCACGTCGGGCACGCAGGGCTTTCATCTCAGCTATTCCCCGACAGCGACCGAATTCGCCGGCTGGCCGGCCGGTTCCGGCGGGCTGACCGTGCGCGAGACGCATCAGGCGATGGAGGCGATCGCGCTGTGCGGCGGCCTGCTGTCGATGGATGTTTCGGGCCTGAGCAAGGATATGGAGCCCAGGATCGGCGCTGAGATCGTGAACTTCGTCATGTCGGCCTTCGGCAAGCGGATCCTGTGATCAGCCCCGTGCTTCGACCGCCGCGCGCCACGCGCTGACATAGGCTGCCCAGGCCGGGTTGGCCGGCGGTTCCGTTCGCTCGCCCTTGCCATGCCCCGTGACCTGATCGGACGCCAGCAGTGCCGCGCCGATGCTGGTTCCCGTGGCGGCTTCGGAGGCGATGACGGCGCGGCCAGTGCTTGCGGCCAGCATGCCGACAAACAGCCGGTTGCGGGCAAACGGTCCTTCGACGGTGGTCGGGCCATCGGCGCCGATCAGGTCGAGGCAGGTCGCCGTCATCAGTGCCAGGTAGAACGAGATGGCGGCAAAGCGCTGGCCATCATTCATGCCGTCGGCATTGAGCCATGTCGCGGCCTGATGTGGGAACGGCCCTGATCCCTGTTGCGTCGATGGCAGCAGCAATGTCTTTCGCGCGAGCACGGCCCGGACATCATCGTCGCTCCAAGTCTGCGGCCGGCCTTCCGTCAGAACGGAAAACTCGCGGCCGCCCATGAAACGGGCCGACGGGACGGGGTCGCCCAGTGCATTGACATTGACCAGCGTATCGCGCGCCGGATCCAGCGCAACCTCTCTGCTGCCGACCGCCATCGACACCACCCAAGTGCCGGTCGAGACGACCGAGAAGGGTGGCGCGTCGGACAGGAGATGCGGCAGCAGCGAAGCGTTGGAGTCATGCAGGCCGCAGAACACTGGGGTTTGCGGATCAAGGCCGGTGCGCATGGCAAGCGCAGGCCGGATCGGGCCGAGGCGATCGCTGGCCGGCCGCACCGGTGCCATCAGGCCGCGCCAACCCATGCGGTCGACCAGCGACGAAAAGTCGGCATGCCATGGGTTCCACAGATCGGTATGGCAACCAAGCGAGGTCACCTCGTTGGCCGCGACGCCGGTCAGGCGCAGCACCCAGTATTGCGGGTACATCAGAATCGCGGTCGCATGCGCGAACTCGGCTGGAAAGCGCTTCTGCTGCCAGAAAAACTGCGCGCCGAGATTGAGCCCGAGCGGCAGGCGCGGCGTGCCCGTCTCAGCAAAGGCCGGACGCATCGCGTCATAGTCCGCGGCCAGCCTGTCGGGGCCTTCGAACTCGTAGTCGAGCACCGGCAGCACCAGTTCGCCCGAAGCATCGACCAGTGCGCCCGTCGCGCCATGGGTGGTGATCGAGATGGCGTCGATGCGCTGTTCGCGGTTGAGGCCGGCAAGGCTGTCGAGGATGAATGTCCATAGCGCCTCGACATCGTGATACGGGTAGGGCGCTTGCCGCACCGGCGCGTTCGCCATCCGGCGCAGCGCGACCTCGCTCAAGGTTGCGAGGTCGACCAGCGTGACCTTGGCGTTGGTCTTGCCGATGTCGATGACGGCGATGTGGCGCGGAGCACTCATGCCATATGGAACACAGTTTCCAGCGGCACGGCCACCGGCTCATTGTCCGGCTTCGTTTCCATGATGTCGGCCATGTGAGCCCACCAGCGCTGCATCACCGGGTGCTTCGGCAACTCGGCCATGCCATGGTCGTCCCGCCGCCACAGCACGCCGAACAGGATGTTGGTCTCTTCATCGAGATGGATCGAGTAGTCGGACACGCCGGCCTGTTTCAGGAGCGCGACCAGCGATGGCCAGATCTCGTCATGGCGCTTCCTGTACTCGGCCTTCATGCCCGGTTTGAGCTTCATCTTGAACGCGTATTTCTCAGGCATCAGCTGTTACCACGCAGCCGCCGCCAGACGATCGGCAGCGCGATGACAATGATCAGCAGCACGCCGATGAAGATCGACATGACGATGCCGGGCACGTTGAGCAGGCCGAGCCCGAAGGTCACCAACCCCATGATGAAGGCGGCGAGCACGACGCCGACAATGCTACCGGCGCCCCCCAGAATGCTGACGCCGCCGAGCACCACCATGGTGATGACTTCCAGCTCATAGCCTTGCGCGATCGACGGCCTCGTCGAGCCGAGCCGTGAGGTGATCAGCACCGAGGCTATGCCTGACATCAGTCCGGTCAGGCAGAACAGGATGAATTTGATGCGGCCGACGCGCACGCCGGAAAACTGCGCGGCGACCGGGTTGTTGCCGATGGCGAAGACGCGGCGGCCGAAACTCGTGCGATGCAGGAGGAACCAGTAGACGAGGGCGGCGATGAGGAAGAGCGCCAGCTCGAACGAGACTACCCACCAGACATAGCCCTGGCCGAAGAAGGCGAAGCTTTCGGGATAGCCCTTGTAGGCCTGGTCGCCGAGAATGATGAAGGCGATGCCGCGGAACAGGCTCATCGTGCCGATCGTGACGACGATGGACGGCAAGCCGAGCCTTGTCACCAACAGGCCGTTGAAGGCGCCGCAGCCCAGGCCTACGACGATGCCGATCAACACCAGCACCGGCGTGTCGGCACCGGCCTGCACCGCCATGCCCATCATGGTGGACGCAAGCGCTATTGTTGCGGCGACAGACAGGTCGATCTCGCCCGATATGATCAGCAACGCCATGGCAAAGGCGATCAAGCCCTTCTCGGTGAAGTTGAAGGTGAGGTCCGACAGCGAATAAGGGTCAAGGAAATAGGGCGAAGCAAAACTGTTGATGGCGAAGATGGCGACGGCCACCACGACCAACAGCGCCTCCCAGGAAAAGATCGCCGAAGACAGCGGCTTGTCGAGCCGGTCGGGAATATGGCGCGGGGCAGGGATGTCGGTCATGCCGCCTCCGCCTTTCTCAGGATGATGCGGCCTTGCTGGCGTTCGCCGCGCGCGTTGAGCACGACGGCCAGGATGATGGCGCTGCCCGAAATCGCCATCTGCCAGAACGGCGAGATGTTGATGACCGGGAGCGCGTTGGAGATGATGCCGAGGAACAGCGCGCCAAGCACCGCGCCGCCGACCGAGCCGATCCCGCCGGCGATCGAGATGCCTCCGATGACGCAGGCGGCGATGATGTTGAGCTCATAGCCGTTGGCGACCTCGACCGAGGCGATGACGTAGCGCGAGATCCAGAGGTAGCCGGCAAGCCCGCCGATCATGCCGGAGATGCAGAAGACAATGAATTTCGTGCGGCCGACGTCGATGCCGGTATAGACCGACGCCGTCGGGTTGACACCGATGGCATAGATCGAGCGGCCGAGCGCGGTGCGTGTCATCAGCACGAAGAACAGCGCTATGACCAGTATGGCGATCCAGGACAGCACCGGAATGCCGAGGAGGGCGGCGCGCTGGAAACCGATGAAATCCGGGCTCATCTTGTCGGCATTGACCCAGGCGCCGCCTGACAGGACGAAGGTGGCGCCGCGATAGATGGTGAGCGTACCCAAAGTCACCACGATCGAAGGGATGTTCAGACGCCATACCAGAAGGCCATTGATGGCACCGAGCAGCATCCCGACCACCAGCGCGATGACGATCAGCAGCGGGATCGGGATCGCCGGATATGCCGCGTTCAGCATCGCCACCACCATGCCGGTGAAGCAGAGATTGGAGGCCATGGAAAGGTCGATCGACCGCGTCAGGATGACCACCATCTGGCCGAGCGCCAGGATCATCAGGATCGAGGTGTCGTTGAATACCTGGCGCAGGTTGCCGGGGTCGGCGAAGGCCGGGAAGCGGGTCGAGATCAGCCCGATCAGCACGATGATGGCCGCGGCCAGCCAGATCTCGCGGTATTTCAGAAAGGCTTTCATGCCGCGATCCCCGCTGCCGTGCGCACCAGCGTCTCGGCGTCCAGCCCCTTGTTGTCGTAGACTGCGGCGACGAGGCCCTCGCGCATGACGACGACTCGGTCGGACATGCCGAGAATTTCAGGCAGTTCCGACGACACCATGATCACCGACAGGCCCTGCGCTACCAGTTCGGCCATGAAGCCGTGTACGGCCGCCTTCGAGCCGATGTCGATGCCCTTGGTCGGCTCATCGAGGATGATCACCTTGGGCGCGGTCGCCAGCCATTTCGCGATGACGATCTTCTGCTGGTTGCCGCCCGACAGCGTACCGACATCCTGGCTGAGCGACGAGGCCCTGAGATCAAGCCGCTCGGTGTAGGAGCGGGCGAGCGAAAACTCTTCGGCCAACCGCAGCAAGCCGGATTTGGAGGTGCGCTTGAGCGAGGGCAGCGAGACGTTCTGGAAGATCGGCAGGCCGATCACCACGCCCTGCTTGCCGCGCTCTTCCGGCACATAGACGATGCCGGCTTCGATCGAATCGGCCGCCGATTTCGGCGCTATCGCCTTGCCTTCCAGCGTGATCGTGCCGCCGCAGGTTCGGGTGATGCCCGATATCGCCTGCATCACCTCGCTGCGTCCGGCGCCGACAAGGCCGTAGAAGCCGAGGATTTCGCCCTTGTGCAGCTCGAAGCCGATGTCGTTGAATTCGGTCGGGTGCGACAGGCCGGCGACGGACAGCACCGGCGCGCCGATCTCGGCGGTGCGCTGCGGAAAGATATGATCGACCGAGCGGCCGACCATCATGCGAACGATCTGGCTCTGGCCGGCATCCTTGATCAGGCCTTCGCCAACCATCTCGCCGTCGCGGAACACCGTGTAGCGGTCGGCGATGCGGTAGATCTCGTCGAACTTGTGGCTGATGAACAGGATCGCCTTGCCTTCCTCCTTGAGGAATTCGATGAGCAGGAAAAGCTCCTCGATCTCCTTCATCGAAAGGGCTGCTGTCGGCTCGTCCATGA
Organism: Mesorhizobium intechi; assembly: GCF_002879535.1. Lineage (GTDB taxonomy): Bacteria > Pseudomonadota > Alphaproteobacteria > Rhizobiales > Rhizobiaceae > Mesorhizobium > Mesorhizobium intechi. The sequence continues at coordinate 33,793 of NZ_PNOT02000016.1, read as the reverse complement.
TGACGATCCGCGCATCGATCGACATGGCGCGCGCCACTGCGACCAGATGCTTGTTGGCGATGCCGAGGTCTTTCAGACGCGCATCGGCGTCGATATGGCCGGCATGCATCGTGTCGAGCACTTCGCGGGCATTCTTGCGCATCGTGCGCCAGTCGATGGTGCCTAGCCGTGTGCGCGGCGCGTGGCCGAGAAAGATGTTTTCGGCGACGCTCAGATCGTCGAACAGCACGGTTTCCTGATGGATGGCGGTGACGCCATGGCCAAAGGCGGCATGCGCGCTGGGCAAGGTTACCACCTGGCCGTCGATGCTGATCGTACCGGCGTCGGGCTGGTAGATGCCGGTCATGATCTTGACCAGCGTCGACTTGCCGGCGCCGTTCTCGCCGATGAGTGCCGTCACCTGGCCGGGATAGAGCGACAGGCTGACATTGTGCAGCGCGCGTACACCGGGAAAGCTCTTGGAGATGCCGGACAGCGTCAGGCGTGGCATGGAGCCCGCTCGCCCCTCCTTCACCGTGCCGTGCTGGGCTGTCGTGTCCATGGTCGTATCAAGCCCTGAAACAAGGTCCGTTTAAAGCCGCGGCGGGACGTGAGCCCCGCCGCGACAGCTTGAGAGGGCCCCAGATCAATAGATCTTGGAGAACTTCTCGATGTTGGTCTTGTCGAACTGGAAGGGCGGGGCCATCGCAGCCGAGTTGCTATCGTCGAGCGTGACCTTGCCGACGCGGCCGATCGACAGCGTCGCACCGGGCTTGGCCTCTTCCTTCTTCACCGCCAGGTCGTGGGCGAGGTAGACGGCGGAGTAGCCGAGGTCGATCGGGTTCCACAGCGCAACCGCCTGGCTGGCGCCGTTGTCGATGAACTTCTTGAACTCGGACGGCAGCGCCAGGCCCGTGACATTGACCTTGCCGATCAGCTTCTCGTCGGTGACGACCTGGGCGGCGGCAACGACGCCGACGGTGGTCGGCGCGATGATCGCCTTGAGGTTCGGAAAGGACTTCAGCAAGCCCTTGGCTTCGTCGGTGCTCTTGGCCGAATCGTCGTCGCCATAGACGGTGGCGACGAGCTTGATCTTGGGAAATTTCTCAGGCAGCACCTTCTTGGCCGCGTCGATCCAGGCGTTCTGGTTGGTCGCGGTCGAGGAGGCCGACAGGATGGCGACATCGCCGCCTTCCGGCAGATAGTCGGCGGCAAGCTTGATGATGGTCTCGCCGATCAGGCCGGTGTCGGACGGGTTGAGGTGAAGCTGGCGACCTTCCTTGGCGACGCCCGAATCCCAGGAGATGACGGTGATACCGCGCTGCATGGCCTTCTTCAGCACCGGCACCAGCGCGTCGGCGTCATTGGCCGAAATGGCGATGGCGTTGACCTTCTGGGCGATCAGCGAGTTGACCACTTCGATCTGCGCTTCGGCGGTCGCCTTGGTCGGGCCGGTATAGATGATGTCGACATCGCCGAGTTCCTTGGCCGCCTCTTCAGCGCCCTTGTTGGCAGCGTCGAAGAAGCCGTTGCCGAGCGACTTCACCACCAGTGCGATCTTGACGTTCTCGGCATAGGCGGCATTCACGAACATGGCGGCCGAGAATGCGGCCGTCACCATCAATTTCTTCAAAAAGCTCATCGCATATCCTCCCTTGAGCGTTGCATTCCATCGCCGCTGCGGGCGTGAGTTGGTCTCAGGCCTGCAGTGAAGATTCTTCCTTTGCCGTCTTGCGGGCTACGATCAGCGTCACGCCCGCGGTCTCCAACATCTTGGCTTCACGATCCTCGATGCCGTCATCGGTGATGACGGTGGCGATGCGCGACAACCCGCACAGGATCAGGCTGGAGCGCTTGCGGAATTTCGAGGAGTCGACCAGCACCACCAGCTCGTCGGCCTGGTCGATCAGCTTCTGCTCCGCCTGGATCAGCAGCGGGTCGCCTTCCATCAGGCCGAGCGGTCCAAGACCTTGGGCGCCCATGAACATGCGGCGCGCGTAGAAATTGCGGGTCACGTCATTGTCGAAGGGCGACAGGATGATGTTCTGCTCGCGATAGATGGTGCCGCCCGACAGCATCACCGTGTTCTTCGAGTGCTTGAGCAGATGCTCGGCGATCGGGAACGAATTGGTGAAGATCGGCATGCGCCGCCCAGTCAGGAAATGCACCATCTGGAAGGTGGTGGTGCCGCCATTGATGATGATCGGCTCGCCATCCCCGCACAATTCGACCGCCTCGCGAGCGATCGCCCGCTTCTGTGAAGCGTTGATCGTTTCGTTGACGGAAAAAGGCCGGCCGGCCAAGCCGATGAATTGCGGTGGCGAGATCGCCTCGGCGCCACCGCGCACCCGGCGCAGGCGCTTTTGGACATGCAGAGCCGCGATATCGCGCCGGATCGTCGCCTCGGACGACTCCGTCAGGTCGACCATTTCCTGCACCGTCACCACAGGCTTTTCCTGGACGGCGGACAGAATGATCCTGTGGCGCTCTTTTTCGTGCATGGTTCCTCCCTGCCTGGCCATCTAGGCACTCAAAACGAGCAGTGTCAATCATTTCCGATCAAATAATTTCATTGTGCAGTGCAATATGATCGATATTGATCGTTTATGATTGACAAGCGAGGCGCATGCGTAGACATTCCCGGCAAAATGGACTGCGACTTTTGCGTCCCAGGGAGGATACCTATGCTCGACAAGCGCTCCGGCTCGCGCCTTGCCAATCTGTGGGACGATGCGAAAGCCAAGGGGATGAGCGGCCCCGAACTTCTGGTCTATCGCTCGAACACGCTGGGGTCCGACAAGCGCGTCACCAACTATGGCGGCGGCAACACCTCCTCGAAGATCTGGCAGAAGGATCCGCTCAGCGGCGAGAATGTCGAAGTGCTGTGGGTCAAGGGCTCCGGCGGCGACAGCGCCTCGATCAAGCTGGACGGTTTTGCAACGCTGTACATGGACAAGTTGCGCGCGTTGAAAGGCCTTTATCGCGGCGTCGAGCATGAGGACGAGATGGTGGGATATCTGCCCCACTGCACCTTCAACCTCAATCCGCGCGCGGCCTCGATCGACACACCGCTGCACGCCTATGTGCCGAAGCCTTTTGTCGACCACATGCATCCCGATGCCATCATCGCGATTGCCGCGGCGAAGGATTCCAGGGCGCTGACCAAGGAGATCTTCGGCGACGCCATCGGCTGGCTGCCATGGAAGCGGCCGGGCTTCGAGCTTGGTCTGTGGCTGGAGAAGTTCTGCGCGGAGAATCCCGCCGCCAAGGGCGTGATCCTCGAAAGCCACGGCCTGTTCACCTGGGGCGACACGCCCAAGGAATGCTACGAGACGACGGTTTCGGTGATCAACCAGGCGATCGAGTGGTTCGAACGCCGCTCCGAGGGCCTCGCCATCTTCGGCGGCGAAGTGGTCAAGCCGCTGGATGCCGCCACCCGCCGCGCCATCGCGGCGAAACTGATGCCGAAAATCCGCGGCCTGATCTCGGAAAAGAGCCACAAGCTCGGCCACTTCGACGATTCCGCCCCCGTGCTCGAATTCGTCAACTCCAGGGATTTGCGCCCGCTTGCGGCGCTCGGCACCTCTTGCCCGGACCATTTCCTGCGCACCAAGATCCGCCCGCTGGTCATCGAGTTCGATCCGGCAAAGCCTGATGTCGATGCGGTCATTGCGCGCCTAGCCGACGACATCGCCGAATACCGCGTCGGCTACCAGGCCTATTATGACAGCTGCAAGCATCCGGATTCGCCCGCCATCCGCGATCCCAACGCTGTGGTCTATCTGATGCCCGGCGTCGGCATGTTCACCTTCGCCGGCGACAAGGCGACGGCGCGAATTTCCGGCGAATTCTACGTCAACGCCATCAACGTCATGCGCGGCGCGTCGACCGTTTCGTCCTATGTCGGACTGCCCGCCCAGGAAGCCTTCGACATCGAATACTGGCTGCTTGAGGATCTGAAGCTGCAGCGCATGCCGAAGCCAAAATCGCTCGCTGGCCAGATCGCACTGGTCACCGGTGGCGCCGGAGGCATTGGCCGGGCGACCGCCAACCGCCTGCTGCGAGAAGGCGCCTGCGTGGTGTTGGCCGACATCGATGAGGCTGCATTAGCCAGCGCTAATGACGAACTGGCCAAGGCCTATGGCAAGGATTTCGTCCGCCCGGTGGTCATCAACGTCACCTCGGAAGACCAGGTGGTCTCGGGCTTTGCCGGGACGGCGGTCGAATTCGGCGGCCTCGACATTCTGGTCTCCAACGCGGGCCTCGCCTCCTCGGCGCCGATCGAAGAGACGTCGCTGGCGCTGTGGAACAAGAACATGGACATCTTGTCGACCGGCTATTTCCTGGTCTCGCGGGAAGCGTTCCGGCTGTTCCGGGTGCAGAAGATCGGCGGCAATGTCGTCTTCGTCGCCTCCAAGAACGGTCTTGCCGCCTCGCCCAACGCTGCAGCCTATTGCACGGCCAAGGCCGCAGAAATCCATCTCGCCCGGTGTCTCGCGCTGGAAGGCGCGGAAGCGCAGATCAGGGTCAATGTCGTCAATCCGGACGCGGTCCTGCGCGGCTCGAAGATCTGGACCGGCGAGTGGAAGGAACAGCGCGCCGCCGCCTACAAGATGTCCACGGACGACCTCGAAGAGCATTATCGTTCGCGCTCGATGCTGAAGCGCTCGGTCTTCCCGGAAGACATCGCTGAGGCGATTTATTTCTTTGCCTCCGAGATGTCGGCCAAGTCGACCGGCAACATCATCAACGTCGACGCCGGCAACGCGCAGAGCTTTACGCGCTGATTTGGAGCGCTTCCCTTCTCCCCGTTTGCGGCGAGAAGGTGCCCGAAGGGCGGATGAGGGGCGGCGCCAGCCGAACACATTCTTGGGAGGAACCAGCACTTGTCCGAAACCATCATTTCCGCCGAAATCGTCGAAAAAGATAACACCGCGCGCAAGCCCGATCTCGAGCGCGATTACGCCTCGCTCGGCGAACGTCTCGACCGCCGCGGCATCGCCATCGACGCCGTCCGCGACAAGGTCGAGAAATTTGCGGTCGCTATCCCCTCCTGGGGCGTCGGCACCGGCGGCACGCGCTTTGCCCGCTTTCCCGGCGCCGGCGAGCCGCGCGATATCTTCGACAAGATCGAGGATTGTGCCGTCATCAACCAGTTGACGCAGGCGACGCCGACCGTCTCGCTGCACATTCCATGGGACAAGGCTGACCCGAACCGGCTGAAGCAGGCGGCCTCGCGCTTCGGCCTTGGCTTCGATGCCATGAACTCCAACACTTTCTCCGATGCTAGGGACCAGAAACTCTCGTACAAATTCGGCTCGCTGTCGCATGCCGACGCCGGCACCCGCCGGCAGGCGGTCGAGCACAATCTCGAATGCATCGAGATCGGCAAGACGCTCGGCTCCAAGGCGCTGACGGTGTGGATCGGCGACGGCTCGAATTTTCCGGGCCAGGTCAATTTCGCCAAAGCCTTCGAGCGCTACCTCGACGCCATGAAGGAGGTTTATGCCGGGCTGCCCGCCGACTGGAAACTCTTCACCGAACACAAGATGTACGAGCCGGCCTTCTATTCCACGGTCGTGCAGGACTGGGGCACCAATTACCTTATCGCCAAGGAATTGGGCGACAAGGCCTTCTGCCTCGTCGACCTCGGCCACCATGCGCCCAACGTCAACATCGAGATGATCGTGTCGCGGCTGATCCAGTTCAAGAAACTCGGAGGCTTCCATTTCAACGATTCGAAATATGGCGACGACGACCTCGACGCCGGTTCGATCGATCCTTACCGGCTGTTCCTGGTCTTCAACGAACTTGTCGATGCCGAACTGTCCGGCGTGGAGGGTTTCGATCCGGCCCACATGCTCGACCAGAGCCACAACGTCACCGATCCGATCGAGAGCCTGATGCTGTCGGCGGTCGAGGTGCAACGCGCCTATGCGCAGGCGCTGTTGATCGACCGCAAGGCACTGGAAGCTTTTCAAGACGGCAATGACGCGCTGATGGCGACGCAGACGCTGAAGGCAGCCTACCGCACCGATGTCGAGCCGATCCTCGCCATGGCGCGGCTGAAAACCGGGGGCGCAATCGATCCGGTCGCCACCTACCGGGCGGCGGGCTATCGCGCCAAGGTCGCGGCCGAACGCCCGGCTGTTGTCGGCGGCTCGGGCGGAATTGTCTGACACGCCTGACATCTGAATTGATCCGCCTGGCCCACCGTTGATGGTGGACTCGGCCGCTGCGACGGGCTCTTCTAGGCGTCCCCGCCAGGAGAACCCGCCATGCACCTCACGCGTCGGACACTGATCGCCGTCAGTCTTTCCATCACCTTCGCGCTGGCGCCGTTGACGAGCGTCTTTGCCGCGTCGCCGGCGCCGGCCAAGGGCGAGCACGGCATGGTGGTGACGGCCCAGCATCTGGCGTCGGAAGTCGGCGTCGAGGTCTTGAAGAAGGGCGGCAATGCCGTCGATGCGGCGGTCGCTGTCGGCTATGCGCTGGCCGTCGTCTACCCCAATGCCGGCAACATTGGCGGCGGCGGCTTTATGACCATCCGTTTCGCAGATGGCAAATCGACCTTCCTCGATTTTCGTGAGCGCGCGCCGCTGGCTGCGACCAAGACCATGTATCTCGACAAGGATGGCAACCCGGTGAAGGGTGCCAGCCTCGACGGCTATCTCGCCGTCGGCGTGCCGGGCTCGGTGGCCGGCTTCGAAAAAGCGCGCGAAAAATATGGCACCCTTTCGAGACAAGAGCTGATGGCGCCGGCGATCGCCTATGCCAAGGACGGTTTCATCCTCAATCAGGGCGATGCCGCCTCGTTCGCCAGCAACGCTGAAAGGCTGGCGAAGGACCCGGCGGCGGCGGCCGCGTTGCTGAAACCCGATGGCAAGCCCTATGGCATTGGCGAGCGCCTCACCCAACCGGATCTTGCTGCCTCGCTCTCGGCGATATCCGAGAAAGGCCCCGATGCCTTCTACAAGGGCGCCATCGCCGACGCCATCGTCAAGGCGAGCGGCGCCAAGGGTGGCATCCTGGCCAAGCAGGATTTCGAGCAATATGCGGTGCGTGAACTGAAACCGGTCACCTGCTCCTATCGCGGCTACGAGATCACTTCCTCGCCGCCGCCGAGTTCCGGTGGCGTCATCATCTGCGAAATCCTCAACGTGCTGGAAGGCTACCCGCTGTCCTATCTTGGCGCCGGCTCGGCCGAGACCGTGCATGTCATGGTCGAGGCGATGCGCCATGCCTATGTCGATCGCAACTCCGCGCTCGGCGATCCCGATTTCGTCGACAATCCGGTCTCGAAATTGCTGGACAAGAGCTACGCCAAGGATATCCGCGACAAGATCGACCCATTCCGGGCCGGCGTGTCCCAGGACCTGATGCCGAAGGGTTTTGGCGAGTCGAAGGAGACGACGCACTATTCCATCATCGACAAGGACGGCAACGCGGTCGCCGTGACCTACACGCTGAACGGCTCCTTTGGCGCCGGCGTCGTCGCCGACGGCACCGGCATCCTGCTCAACAACGAGATGGACGATTTCACCCAGAAGCCGGGCGTGCCTAACCTCTATGGGTTGGTCCAGGGCGAGGCCAATGCCATTCAGCCGAAGAAGACGCCGCTGTCATCGATGAGCCCGACCATCGTGGCCAAGGACGGCAAGCCGTTCATGGTCATCGGCAGCCCCGGCGGCTCGCGCATCATCACCATCACGCTGGAAGCGATCGTCAACGTCATCGACCACGGGATGAACATCCAGGAGGCGATCGACGCGCCGCGCATCCACCATCAATGGCTGCCCGATAAAGTCTATGTCGAGCCGTTCGGCCTGTCGCCCGACACCGAAAGACTGCTGGCCGGCATGGGCTACCACCTCGATCTGAGCAACCAGACCTGGGGGCAGGCGGCCGGCATTCTCGTTGGTGGCAAGAGCCTGATGGAGATCGAGAAGGGCGGCGGCGCGCGCTACAATGGCGCCATCGACAGCCGGGCGGCCTCTGGCGAGGCGCTCGGATATTGATGCCGGGGCGGACCCTTGGACAGGGTCGCGGCCCGGCGAGGACGGTCAGGTAACCAGCGTGATGGTCGATGCGATCAGCATCAGCGCGGCGATGCCGACGAACAGCGCGTAGATGCGCGGCCGGTCAAGCAGAAGCGCGTTTCCTGAGATCCAGGCAGAGGTGGCGCCGCCGAGCGCGAAGAGGAACCCGTTGCGATGGCCGAAGGTCATCGACGCGGCCATCAGCCCGCCGATGATCAGGGCGCCGAACACGATGATCACGGCGACCGCGTATTTCTCGAAATCATTGTTGCCGATCCCTGGTCCGATCGCATTCAGATTGGGCAGGTCGTCCGGATCGAAAGGGTTCGCCGACCCATACTCGTCTTGACCGATCGATTCTCGCATCACTCGTTCTCCGCAGACCGGCAACAAACCATCAACACTTGCCGAGTGCAACCCGATCGCACGTCCCTCTCTGTGTTGACCGTCACCTTCAACACGTTCCGGGGGCGCTTGTCACCGATTTTCCGACCGCCTGGGTCGAATGCAGGCGTGTCCCGCGTTCGGATGGCGCAACCAAGCTATTTTATTTGGACCGTGTTCGCGGGAAAAAGATGATGCAGCCCATCAATTCCGCGCCGCAACGCCCTGCGTGACTGCGGCGGCGAGTCGCAGCGCCGGGCGTGGGCGGGCAAGTGTTGATGTGGAGGGTGTTCGCGGTGCTGGAAAGGAATGCCGGCCTTGCTGAACACCCGCCTTCGGTAGGATGGTGGGCACCTCGCGCCGTCATTCCTGTGAAGGGGAGGCGCTCAATCGACGATAGGGCACGCCATCGAAGCTTGCCGTCACAAAATCCGTGACGGACATCCTGCGCTTGCGTCCGTCGCTGCAGGCGTAAACCGGCCAACCGGCGTCGCTGCATTCGCTGGCCGCGCAGATACGCGCTAGGCAGTTGCCGATAGTCAATCGGAAGCCGCCCTTGCCGGCGAAGCCTTGCAACAAGCTGCCGTCCGCCGAGCGCCACGTCCGCGCACGGAATTCCGCCCGCAAAAGCAATGGTTCGAGAGAGACCGCAAGATTGGTTTCGCCGCCACGTCCCGCGAACTGCAGACGGAAGCGCGCCATTGCAGTCGTGTATGCGGTCACAACATCCGATTCGCGAAGATAGGAGATCGGCAGGTTGGAGCGGTCAAGCAGATGAGACATGCGCTCGCTTGCCTCTACCGGCGTCAGCAAGACAACGAAGGTAAGAAAAGCGAAGCAAGCTCGCGACATTTTCCAGCAGCCATTCGATCTCGGCCTGCCGGTTTGGCCCCGGTTGCCCCCAGTAACATCCCGCCAATCGTCGCCCTGCGCAAGTCGCTTGCCGAGCGGTCCAAGGCGGCCGAGAGTGCAATTCGCAAGGCCACCGGGTTAAAGCGCTTGGAGCCGAAGAGGTGACCCGCATCGACGAACCTGCGCCGGCGGTGGCGAGGTCATACTCGGCGTTTGCGGCAAGGAGGAACACCTGCCGCCAGCCAGGGTTCCTTAGCTGACGCGGGCCGGCGGCAACTCAAACAGGTTGGCGCCATTCTCCTGGCCGCGCTCGACATAGCCGATAATGCCGAACCATCGGGCGACGTCAGGCCCCTGCAGCCAGCTGCGCGAATGGATGGGAAGGTTGCCGGCGAGCGCCTGGATATGCCTGATATGCCTCCCGCAGAAGCGCACGGTCGAGGCGCGGAAAAAGTCCTCCTGCGCGGCAAACAGCGTATCGGCGGCGTCGCTGTTCTCATGCCAGGCGATGATCGCCACGGCCTTCTCGCCCTGCACAAGCGCGTGCGCCCGGCCTTCCTTCAGATTCATCATCAGATTGTCGTAGGCGATCTTGCTGTCCTTGCCGGCGGCCGCGTACTCCTCCGACATCCGCTTGGACAGGCCATGAAACACATCCTCGAGATCCCCGAGCGTTGCTGCGCGTGCTCTCATTTCACCTCCTGCAGCCCCGGCAGGGAGTTTGCCCTAAGGGTGAGGGTTCACCAAGCAAATCGAATCCGCTGAATGGCCAATGAGAGCAAAGCTGTTTCGATCGCCTACCCGGATACTCTAGACGAGGGTCGTTTCAATCGTCTGCATCAGGCAATCGCCAGCTTGCGTACCGATGATGCCCAGATCCCGTACGCTCGTCATATGGTTCCGGTCCTTCAGGCGGAGGTCGCGGACCCCGTGCCCCTGCGCGCGCAGGAGCGTCGCGAAGTCAGCCGCTTGCCGGTGAAAAGGGGGCGTTTCCTGGTCCCCGACGAGAATGGTCACTGCCGTCCCGGGATCATGCCGCCGCGTCATTGGCGTGAAGGCAGTTGCCTCCTCGTCGGTGATGCCAATCAACGGCTCGAGGAAGGATTTCTGCAGGGGCTTCAGGTCGTAAAGGCCGCCCAGCAGCAGTGCTGCGTGGATACGTGATGGCATTGGCGCCTTTTCAAACAGGAATGTGGCCAGGTGCGCGCCCGCCGAATGGCCGCTGACGCTTATCCGGCCTGGATCGCCGCCATGGTCGACGATGTTGTCCATCACCCATTGTTTGGCGCGCCGGACCTGTTCCACGATCGCCGCCATCCTGAACGCGGGCATCAGCGCATAATCGACGATGACCGCGATCGCACCGGCCTTGGTGACTGTGTTCGCCACATAGGAATAGTCACCCCTTGAAAACATGCGCCAGTAGCCGCCGTGGATGAAAATATGAACCGCAAGATCCTGACGCTCGCCCGGCGGAAAGAACAGGTCGAGCCTCTCGGCCTCGCCGTTGCCATAGGCGACATCAGCCACCATCGGCATCGTCGCCCGGGTCGTGGCGCTGCGCGCCACGATATCGGCCACGATGTCATCAAAGTCGGCAACGTGGTCGCGGGTGCGGAAGGGGTCTTTCTGCATGGATGCCCGATCAGAAGGTGACGGCGATATACTTCGCCTCCATGAACTCGGCGATGCCGTGGTGCTGGCCGCCCTCGCGACCCAGGCCGCTCTGCTTGACGCCACCGAAGGGCGCCGCGGGATCCGACATCAGCCCCCGATTGAGGCCGATCATGCCGGCCTCGATCCGCGATGCCACCCGCAATCCTCGGCCCACATCGCGCGTATAGATATAGGCGGCAAGGCCGTATTCGGTGTTGTTGGCATGCATGATGGCTTCGGCTTCGGTCTCGAATCGCGTGATGGGCGCTACCGGCCCGAAGATCTCCTCATGCGCCATATCGGCGTCGGGCGGAACCTGCGACAGGACCGTCGGCGGATAAAAGAAGCCTTCCTCGTCCGGGCTTGAGCCGCCGCAAAGCACCTTGGCTCCCCGGCCCACGGCGTCCTTGACAAGGCGGTCGATCTTGTCGACCGCCTTTCTGGTGATCATCGGCCCGCACTCGGTATCCGCACTCATGCCTGGTCCGACCTTGAGAGCTGCCATGCGCTTGCAAAGGCCGTCGGCGAACGCGTCATGAATGCCTGACTGCACATAGATGCGGTTGGCGGCTGTACAGGCCTCGCCGGCATTGCGCATCTTTGCGATCATGGCGCCGTCGAGGGCGGCATCGAGGTCGGCATCGTCGAAAACGACGAAAGGAGCATTGCCGCCGAGTTCCATCGAGCAGGAGACCACATGCTTGGCGGCTTCGCCAAGCAAGGTTCGTCCGACACCCGTCGAGCCGGTGAATGAGAGCTTCCTGACGCGCGGATCGGCCAGCATGGCCGAGGTCAGCGAACCGGGACTGGTCGTGGTGAGCACGTTGACGACGCCGGCCGGCACGCCGGCCTCGCCGTAGAGCGCGGCCAGCGCATAGGCCGTCAGCGGCGTCTCGCTGGCCGGCTTCAGGATCACCGTGCAACCGGCCGCCAATGCCGGCGCGATCTTTCGTGTCGCCATCGCGGCAGGAAAATTCCAGGGCGTGATCAGCACACAGATGCCGATCGGCTCATAGTCGACCACGATGCGGTTGGTGCCGGATGGCGCGGTGCCGAACTCGCCGGTGATACGGACCGCTTCTTCCGCGTTCCAGCGGAAGAACTCGGCAGCGTAGGCAACCTCGCTGCGCGCGTCGCGCAGAGCCTTGCCGTTCTCCAGCGAGATCAGCATGGCGAGCGTTTCCGACCGCTCGACCATGAGTTCGAAACAGCGCCTGAGGATCTCCGAGCGCTTGCGCGGCGCCGTCTCCCGCCATCCCGACGCCGCCTTGGCCGCCGCGTCGACCGCGGCCAAGGCGTCCTCGATCGTCGCATCGGGCACCGCTGCAATGACGGACCCCGACGAAGGATCGACGACGCCAATGACCCGGCCGTCGGAAGATGGTCGCCATCTGCCGTCGATGTAGAGTCCGTGCGAAAAGCCGCGAACATCATAGTCGTCCTGGTCGATCCACAGCGCATTGGGAGGAAGGTTCATGGTTTCATTCCGTGGATTACATGGCGCAGGCTGCGAGGTCGCCGTCATGGGCGGCCTGGACCAGGCGTCGCATGGCAGTGAGGTCGAAGGGGCGCGGGTTGTTCTTGATCAGGCGGTCGATGCCGAGTGCCTGGTCGGCGGTCCAGTCGAGCCTGTCGGCGGGAAGGCCGAGATCGGCGAGTGTCGGCGTGATGCCGATCGCCGTAAATAGCCGCCGGATTTCCTCGATGGTGGCGTCCGCCATCTCCCCGGCGTTCCGGCCCTTGGGCTCAAGGCCAAGCGCTGCGCCGATCTCGGCCATTTCGGCGGCGACCACGCGGCTGTTGTAGGTCATGACGTAGGGCATCATCGTCGCGACGCCCAATCCGTGCGCGGTGTGGGTGAGGGCGCCCGCCGGATATTGCACGGCATGCGCCGCCGCCGTGCCGGCGGTGCCGAATGCGCAGCCCGCCGCCAGCGCGCCCATCATCACATCGGCGCGCGCATCGGCGTCGGTGCCGTCGGTGCAGGCTTTCTCCAGGCTGCGGCCCAGCAGTTTTATGGCCAGCAGGGCGAAATGGTCGGTCAGCGCGGTCTTGCCGATAAAGACATGCTGTTGCGCCAGGCTGGGGTCCTCGCCGCGCCGCTTCGCGGTGAAGGCCTCGATCGCATGGGTCAAGGCATCGGCGCCGGCTATCGCGGTGAGAATAGGGGGGCATGTCATCGTCAGTTCGGGATCGCACAAGGCAACCGCCGCGATCAGATAGGGGCTGGATATGCCGACCTTGAGCGTCCGGTCCGGATCGGAGATCACCGCGACGGGCGTCACCTCGGAGCCGGTGCCCGCGGTGGTGGGCACGGCGATCAGCGGCAGCGTCGGGCCGGGAACCTTGAACTCCCCATAGTAGTCCTGAAGCTTGCCGCCATGGCTGAGCAGCAGGCCGGCGCATTTGGCGAAATCGAGGCAACTGCCGCCGCCAATGCCAATCACCATCTCGGGCTGGAATTTCGCGGCCTCGTCGACGCAAATGCCGACGCTGTCGCGTGGCACGTCGGGAAGCACACGGTCATGCACCAGCACCTCGATCGATGCAGCCTGGAGCGATTTGACAATTTCCGTGAACACCGACGTGCCGGCGAAACGCTCGTCCGTACAGACCAGGGCGCGCTGGCCGAACCTGCTGGCGACTGTCGGCAGCACATGGCGCTGGCCTTTCCCGAAAAGGATTTCACGCGGAAGCCGGAGGGCGGCGAAGAGGCTCATGAAGATCTTCTGTCCTTTGGCGGCGGCCGAACTGGTAAGCGTTGTCGCGACGGATCCGCCATCTGTCCGCAACCGCGCCAGGACAGCCTCCAGCACCTATGTGAAGGCTCGGAAAACATATCCACTTTAAAATCGTATAGGATATAGGATTGCATCCGCTAGACCATCGTGTTAGCAGTCCGCACTGTCAAGAGGCAAAAAAAGATGCAGGCCGCGAACTCAATCGACACGAGCGACAGGACCGCCGGCGGCGGTCGCATCCAGCGCTCCAACAGCCTGGTCGAGGATGTCTACGAAGCGATCTTCGCGCAGCTGATGGCGCTGAAGATCGCGCCGGGTTCGCGCATCACCGTCGACAGCCTGGTCAAGGAATTCAACGTCTCGCACACCCCGATCCGCGAGGCGCTCGGCCGCCTCGAAGGCGAAGGCCTGGTGCTCAAGACGCACCTGATCGGCTATCGCGCGGCACCGCAAATCACACGGCGCCGGTTCGACGAATTGTACGAGATGCGCCTTCTGCTTGAGCCGCATGCCGCGGCGAAAGCCGCCGCTGCCATGGATGAAGCCAAGCTCAACATTTTGCTGGACGCGGCCGGCGTGATGTCACGGCGCGAAGGCAAGGACGATCGCCTGCGCTATTCGAACTTCGCCCGGCAGGACGCGATCTTCCATGACAAGATCATGGAGTTTTCGCAAAACGAACTCATTCGGCAAACGTTGAGCCATCAGCATACCCATTTCCATATCTTCCGCCTGATGTATCATGCCCGCGTGACCGAGGAAGCGCTCGACGAGCACGAGGCGATCCTCGCCGCATTCGGCGCGGCCGACCCCGACGCCGCCCAAAAGGCGATGCGCGTCCATATCGAGCATTCGCGCGATCGCTTGCTTCCGGCCTTCGATTGAGGTCGGACCGGATGTTCGTTGCCGCCAATATCGCCGCAAACGAAGGAAGCGCGCTGCCCACTGGTACCGTGCCGGGCGCCTATTTCCCGGATTCGCCGTTCTGATCCGATCCGATTTCGAAGACAGGCGAGGCGCGATCGGCGCCTCGCCCAGGCCCAACAGGAGGAAGAGCCATGCCAGGCAAGAAAATACTGATGCTGACCGGTGAGTTCACCGAGGAATACGAGATCTTCGTCTATCAGCAGGCGATGGAGGCCGTGGGCCACACGGTTCACGTGGTGTGCCCGGACAAGAATGCCGGCGACTTGATCAAGACCTCGCTGCACGACTTCGAGGGCGACCAGACCTACACTGAAAAGCTCGGCCACTACGCACTGATCAACAAGACGTTCTCGGAAGCCGAAAGACAGCTCGACCAATATCATGCCGTCTACTGCGCAGGCGGCCGCGGGCCCGAATACATTCGTACCGACAAGCGCGTGCAGGCGATCGTGCGCCATTTCCATGAGACCAAAAAGCCGATCTTCACGATTTGCCACGGCGTCCAGATTCTGATCGCGGTCGATGGCGTCGTCCGCGGCAAGAAGGTCGGAGCTCTCGCGGCTTGCGAGCCGGAGGTCACGCTTGCCGGCGGCACTTACATCGACCTGTCCCCCACCGATGCCTATGTGGACGGCACGATGGTTTCCGCCAAGGGCTGGACGGCGCTTGCGGCCTTCATCCGCGAATGCTTGAAGGTCCTGGGAACCGAGATCCGTCACGCCTGAGCAGGTCGTGGATAGTGCGCGGATAGCGGATGAACTGGCGATTTACAGGCGGTTAGCCACGTGAGGCACTTTACAAATCGCTAATGGACACGTGTGGTATGGTTGCGGGTCGGAATTCCCCGCAATTCAAACTTGGGAGACGTCCATGCCTGGTGACGAAATCGACAAAATGGTGGATCCGTTTGACAAACACAGCATGGCGCATAAATGGAAGCACGGCACTGGGACCGAGGCTGGCGGTGGCGATGGCACAGGCGAGCAATTTACCGGCGTCTACTTCGCATCATGTCAAGATTGCCCGCAGGCCGGTGGCTGGATTGGACCAAACAGGCCAACGCGAGAACAGGCCCAGGCTGACGCCGACGCCCATAATGAAGGCCATCCGGGTCACAGGGCGGGAGTGGTGTGACGCTTTGAGCGAGTGATGTAACCTGCGTCGCCCCGTGTGTCTCCATGGGTACGGTCAGACTATATGCAGTGATCGTCCTGCGTTTGCCGCGGTTGAGGCCTGGTAACGGACCTCCTGGGCATGCGTAATACCCGGATCGCTACCCACAAACTTATCCGTTGCAAGGGGTACACGGCGGGTCGCCAGGGGCGGGCCAGATCAGCCAACTGCCGACACTCGCTCTATCTGGCGAGAAGCCAGCGGTGCGCTGGCTCCGCAATCGCATCCGCGAGGTCGCCGGCGCTCATGCGCGCTCGGCGTGCTTTGGCTTTGCGAGCTGCTGTCGCCGCCGGCGGCTGCGCTGTTCAACTTACCGTGCTCCCGGCGGTCTTGAGGATTGGGTGCAGCCCTTCATGCCCTGAGGACGGTCCGACCTGCGCTCGGATGTCCGCTTATTGCGCGCCCGGGTGGCGAGCGACACTATTGTTCGAAAGGCTCTCCCAGCGAAGCCACGCCGTTGAGCTTGAGCAGACGCCGGTTCGAAGAAATGATGCCCAGCACGACGATTGTCACGAGATAAGGTAGGCTCGATAGAAGTTGCGAGGAAACGTCGAGCCCAGTTGTCTGGGCCGCGAGGCTTGCGAGTGACACGGCGCCGAAGAGGCAAGCACCGAGGAAGATACGGCTGGCAAGCCAAGTGCCGAAGACCACGAGCGCGATCGCGATCCAGCCGCGCCCGGCGATCATGCCATCGGCCCAGAGCGGAGTGTAGACCACGGCCGCGTAGGCACCGGCGAAACCCGCCAACGCGCCACCGAAAGCGACCGCGGCGAAACGCACTGCGATTACCGGATAGCCGAGCGCATGGGCCGCCTTGGGATTCTCGCCGACGGCACGCACGACAAGGCCGGTCTTGGTGTAGGCGAATATCGCCCAGATGGCGACGGTCGCAGCAAGCGAGAGCCACACGACGACATCCTCGACGAACAGGCCGCCGATGACCGGGATATCTGAAAGCCAGGGCAATGAAAGCTTCGGTAGGCCTTTGACCGTGAGGCTCTCATAGCTCTTGCCGAACAGCGCCGAGAGGCCCTGGCCGAGTATGCCGATGGCGAGACCCACCGCGACCTGGTTGGCGCGGAACCCCAGCGCGATGACGGCAAAGACAAGGGAAAGAGCCGTGCTGGCGAGGCCCGCGGCGACGAAACCAAGGAGGTGACCGCCGCCGTGATAGACGACGATGAAGGCGATGACCGCTCCCAGGGCCATCAGTCCCTCCACGCCGAGATTAAGGACGCCGGCCCGCTCTGCCACCATTTCGCCCAGCGCCGCCAAAAGGAACGGCGTGGCCGCCGCCAGCATTCCCGCGACGATGAATTCGAGGGCATTCATGGAGCGCTTCCGTGGGCGGCATGGCGCCATTCGAGCCGGTAGCGGACGAAGGCGATGGCGACGAGATAGGCGAGCAGCAGACTGCCCTGGAAGACCCGGACCGCGGCGACCGGCAGGTTTGCCGAGACCATGGCGTTGTCGCCGCCGATATAGAGGGCCGCCATGAGCAGCGCGGAAAAAACGATGCCTATCGGGTGAAGGCCACCCAGATAGGCGACGATGATGGCCGCATAGCCGTAGCCGGTCGAGATGGAGCGCTGCAACTGGCCGAGCGGCCCCGCGACCTCGGCCGCCCCGGCGAGGCCTGCCGCGAAGCCGCCGATGAGGAGGGAAAGCCAGATCGCGCGTCCTTCGTTGAAGCCGGCATATCCGGCTGCGCGCGGCGCAAGGCCGCCGACCTGCAGCTTGTAGCCGGCGAAACTCCTCTGCATGAAGACCCAGGCCGCAAGGGAGAACGCGAAGGCGATGAGCAGCGAGACGTTGACGCGGGTGCCTGGGATCAGGATCGGCACCATCGCGTCGTACTGGAACATGACCGACTGCGGGAAGTTGAAGCCGGCCGGGTCCTTCCAGGGGCCGAGAAGCAGATAGTTGAGCACCTGTGCGGCAACGAGCGCCAGCATGAGCGAAACGAGAATTTCGTTTGCGTTGAGCCGCACGCGCCAGAACGCCGTGAGCGAGGCCCAAAGCGCGCCGCCCAGTGCGCCCAGGACGAGCATGGCGGGCCAGATCCACTGGCCCGTTGCCTGCGGCAGCCAAATGGGAATGGCCGACGCGAAGATCGCGCCGAGGATGAACTGGCCCTCGGCGCCGATGTTGAAGACCTTTGCGCGAAAGCCGATGGCAAGCCCCTGCGCGATCAGCAGCAGCGGCCCCATCTTCAGCAGGACTTCCGAGAAGGAGGCCCACGACAGGAAGGGTTCCAGAAGCATCGCGTGGAAAACGGCGGCCGGATCGCGGCCCATCAGGAGGTAGAGCCCGAGATTGAGCAGCGTCGCCAGGCCAAGCGCAGCGGGCGGGGCGACCAGCTTGATTGCAAGCGAAGCGTGTTCCCGGCGAACCAGAACGGGAAGGAACGGCCGTGACAGGGCGCTCATGCGGGGACCTTTTCGGCCGTCGAATGCGCGCCGATCATGTAGCGGCCGATCTCCTCGGGCCTGGTGTCGCGCGTCACCAGCGGCGGGCTCAGCCGGCCCTGATGGATCACCTGGATCGAATCGCAGAGCTCGAACAGTTCCTCCAGTTCCTCCGAGATGACCAGGATGGCCATGCCTTCGTTGCGCAGCGCGACAAGGCGCCGACGGATGGCGGATGCGGCGCCGATGTCAACGCCCCAGGTGGGCTGCGCCACGAACAGCAATTTCGGGGACAGCATGATCTCGCGGCCTACGATGTACTTCTGCAGATTGCCTCCCGAAAGCGCCCCGGCCTCGGTTTCGGAACCCGGCGTGCGCACATCGTACTGCCGGATGCAGTCTTCAGTGAAGGCCTTCGCGCGGGCCGTGTCGACGAGGCCGCGTTTCAAGAGGCCGGAGGGATGGGCAGTCAGAAGGCTGTTGAGGACGAGCGACATTTCCGGCACCGCGCCGCGGCCCAGCCGCTCCTCCGGAACGAAGGCAAAGTCCAGCCGACGGCGGGCCGCCGCATCGATCGCGCCGACGTCCCTTCCCATCATGAAGATACGCTCTGACTTGTCGCGCGGCAGCACCGTCTCGCCCGAGATCAGCGCCGCGAGTTCGCTCTGCCCGTTGCCCGATATGCCTGCGATACCGAGGATCTCTCCCGCCCGGACCGTCAGGCTGACGTCGGAAAGCGCCACGGCGAAGGGATCGTCCGGCCGATGGTCGAGGCCGACGATTTCAAGGCGCTTTTCGCCGCCGGAATGCGCAAGCGCTGGCATGGGCTGAGGCATGTCGCGGCCGATCATCATGCGGGCGAGGTCGTGCGCGTCGTGATCGCGGGGATCCACATGGCCCGTGATGCACCCGCCGCGCAGTATGGTCGCGCGGTCGCAGACCGCACGGATCTCCTCCAGCTTGTGCGAGATGAACAGAATGGACACGCCACCGTCGCGCAGCCGCCGCAACGTCTCGAAAAGCTTGTCCACCGATTGCGGCGGCAGGACGGAGGTCGGTTCGTCGAGGATCAGGAGCTGCGGTCGGGTCATCAGGCAGCGGATGATTTCCACCCGCTGCCGCTCTCCGACCGAGAGCGCGTGCACGTGGGCAAGTGGATCGACCTCCAGGCCGAAGTCGCGGCCGAGCTTACGGATGCCCTGCGCAAGAACCGATTTGCTCCCGGGCACAACCAGCCGGACGTTCTCCACCACCGTCAGCGTCTCGAACAACGAGAAATGCTGGAAGACCATGCCGATCCCCTTGCGTCTCGCATCCGCCGGGGACGCGAGCGCGAGGGGTTCTCCTTTCCAGCTCGCCGTTCCGGCGTCCGGCTGCTCGACGCCGTAGATCAGCTTCATCAGCGTCGATTTGCCCGCCCCATTCTCTCCGAGGATCGCATGGATCGAGCGCGGAGCCACGTCCAGATCAATGTCCCGATTGGCATGGATCTGGCCGTAGCTCTTGGAAATGCCGCGCAGCGACAGGAGCGGAGCGGTCATGGTTACTTGGGCAGCGGCGTGGTGACACCCTTGACGTGCCAGTCCATGGCGACGATCTCGGCCACGGCCATTGTCTTTCCGGCGGGCACGCCTTCGCTGCCGTCGGCC
Source organism: Mesorhizobium intechi (assembly GCF_002879535.1). Taxonomy (GTDB): domain Bacteria; phylum Pseudomonadota; class Alphaproteobacteria; order Rhizobiales; family Rhizobiaceae; genus Mesorhizobium; species Mesorhizobium intechi. The sequence continues at coordinate 13,985 of NZ_PNOT02000016.1, read as the reverse complement.
TTGGCGATCGGACCGGTGAAGGGCGAGAAGCTGCCGTCGGCGATCTTGGCTTCGACGTCCTTGATCTTGGTCATGACGTCGGCCGGGATGCCGGGGTTCCAGTCGACGACTTCGACGACCTTGTCGCCGACACCCAAGAAGGCGTTGGCGCCCTTGAAGGTACCGGAAAGGTGGGCGTCGACTGAGGCTTTGAAGAAGGGCGACCAATCGGTCGCCACGCAGCCGAGATAGGTCTTGGGCGCGTATTTCTTCATCGACGAGTTGAGGTTGAAGGCGGGGATGCCAGCCTCCTCGCAGGCCGAGACGACGGAAGGCGTGTCCTGCGCGTTGGAGAAGATGACGTCGCATTTCTGCGCCAGCAGCGCCTTGGCGGCTTCCTGCTCCTTGGCCGGATCGAACCAGGAGTTCACCCATACGACCGAAACCTCGACATCGGGCTTCACAGCCTGCGCGCCCAGCGTGAAGGCGTTGATGGAGGTGATCAGCTCGGGGATGGCGAAGGCGGAGACGGAACCGAGCTTGCCGGTCTTCGAAAGCGCGGCCGCCGCCATGCCCATCAGGTAGGTGCCCTGGGAATATTGGGCAGCAAAGGGCGAGAAGTTCGGCGCCACCTGGAAACCGGAAGCGTGCAGCACGGTGACGTCGGGATTGCGGCGCGCGATCTGCAGGGCGCCGTTCTGGTAGCCGAAGGAACCGGCGATCAGGAACTTGTTCCCGTCGGCGACCGCCTTGTTCATGATGCGGTCGGCGTCGGGGCCTTCCTGAATGTTCTCGATGATGGTGACCTTCACCTTGTCGCCGTAGGCGGCCTTGACCGGCTCGAGCCCGTCGGCCAGCGCACGGCCCCAGCCGACGTCGCCCACCGGCGAGGGGACCACAAGCACGATGCCCAGCGGTTCGTCGGCGGCAAGCGCGCGGCTACCCACCGCGGCGACGAGCCCGGTAGCGGCAGCGCCCTTCATCAATGTTCTGCGGGTAAGATTTGTCAGCATGTCGGTTCCCCTTGCTTTTGGTTTTGGCTGCTAGAATTCCACGGTCGCGAGCGCCGCCTCGGCTTGCGCGAACAGCCTGGCCTCGTCGAGCCCCGGGAATTCTCCCTTGGCCCAGACGATGCGGCCGTTGATCATCGTCATGTCGGTCGGCGTGCCGATGCCCACCTTGGCCAGCAGGCTCAGCGGATCGTGCCGCGTGCCGACATAGTCCATGCGCCGCGTGTCGATGGCGAACAGGTCGGCGGCCATGCCGGGTGACAGCCTGCCGATGTCGCCGCGCCCGAGCAGCGCCGCGCCCCCGCTTGTCGCATAACCGAGGAAATCGACCGGCGGTGGAACCGGATGGTCGCGTGTCGACGCCGACAGGCATTGCAGCATGTAGGCGGAATGGATGCAGTGCATCAGGTTGGAATTGTCGTTCGAGGCGGCGCCGTCGCAACCCAAGCCCACAATGAGCCCGAGGGCCGACATCGCCGGTATGTCGGTGATTTCGGCGCCGACGAGATAGACCGGCTCCGGGCAGTGCGCGACGCCGGTGCCGCTGGCGGCCATCTTGGCCAGCTCGTCGTGGGTCAGCTCCCAGCAATGGGCATAGAAGGCATCCGACCCGCAGAAGCCCACCTCCGCGCAATAGTCCACGGTGCGCAGGCCATGGCGGGCCTGCATGACCGGGCTTTCACCCTCGCCGACATGGGTATGCATGCGCACCTTGCGGTCGCGCGCCAGCGCCACCGATTCCACGAATGTCTCGCGATAGCAGTTGACCGGCTGGCAGGGCGCGACGACGACCTGGCGCATGCCGAAGCGACCGGCATCATGGTAGGCGTCGATCAGCCGGGCGCAGTCGGTGATGAACTCGTCCGTCGTTTCCAGCATGGCGTCGGGGATGGTCGAGCCTTCCGATTTCGGCAGCGTGTTGCCACCACGTCCGGCATGGAAGCGCATGCCGAGCAGTTCGGCCGCCTCGAACTGCCGGTCGATCAGCCTTTTCCCGGCATGACGCGGAAAGCAGTATTGATGATCGAACGCCGTCGTGCAGCCGTGCTTTATCAACTCCGCCATGGCCGTGACCGATGCGTGATAGAAGCACTCCTCGGTCAGCCGCGAGAAGATGGGATAGATGCGGTCGAGCCATTCGATGACCGACAGCTTCGTCCAGTCCAGATCGGCGCGGTTGCGCACGAAGCACTGAAAGAAGTGGTGATGGGTGTTGACCAGGCCGGGATAGACGAACCAGCCGGCAGCATCCTGCGCGACGGTCCCGACAGGCAGATCCCCCTTGTCGAGGCCTTCGCCGATGGCCCGTATCGCCGGGCCGTCGGTCAACACATCGACATTGCGACGGACGCGCGGACCGTTGCCATCGTCCACGATGACCGCGGCGCAGTTCTTCAACAGACAGCCCGCCATGTCAGGCCTCGCCTGGGACGGGCTCGGGGCTGAGCTCGTGCAGCCGGTGGATGCCGGGCATCTCGATGAAGCCGTCGAGGCCGCGGATCGCCCGCGACCACAGCCGGATCAGTGGATAGGGATCGAGCGAGACGCCGCCGTCCGGCGCCAGCGCCACATAGGGAAAGCAGGCGATGTCGGCGACACTCGGCCGGTCCGACGCGAGGAAGCGCTGGCCGCGGATATGCTGTTCGACGAGGCCGGCTTCCAGCTCCCGCAGGGCCGTTGTCCCCTGTCCCTGAAAGACATCGATATTGCCCGGACGCAGCAACATCTCATGCAGGCGCGCCGCCCCCAGGCTGGCGGTCAGCCGATGCGAGAAGGAAAGCCATTGCTGGACGCGCGCCGCCTCTCCGGCCGTATCGTTGCCCAGCCATTGCGGCGCCGCCTTCGCGGCGAGGTAGACCAGCATGGCCGAGGATTCGGTCAGGACGAGGTCGCCATCCTCCAGGATCGGGATCGAACCCGCCGGGTTAAGCGCCATGAGTTCGGGACCGCGATGCTCGGCACCGGGATGGAAGTCGACGGGCCGGATGTCGAGCTTCACCCCGGCCAGCGCAGCCATCAGGCGCGCCTTGTAGCAGCTCGGCGACAGCACATAGTCGTAGAGCTTCATTGCGCCACCAGTTGCGCGCCGTAGGTGTAGCCATGGCGTTTCAGCCAGCGCCGGTAGGCAACGGACGTGAGGTCGGCTCGCGTGGGAATCTCCATGCCGGGATCGAGCGGCAGCAGCCCCGGAATCTGGTTTTCAAGGATCGATCGGTCCTGGACGAAGATCGTCTGCTGGAAATGGATCAGGTCCGTCATCGGCGTCTCGTCGTCGAACAGCGCCATCCATGGCCACACGTCGCACAGGTCTTCGGCAAGAGGCTGCACGAAAAGCGTGATGACGTCCCATTCGCCCGGGCGCGGCGGACAGGTCTTGTAGAGGATCGAGCAGGTCGGCGCAGGCACGCGATACATGTATTCCGTGGTTATGCCGCCTTCCGCCGACCTGGCGGCCTGCGGCTGGTAGAACTTAACCTGGGTCGCCCAAACCTCGTCCTCGTCCTCGCGGATCTCGACCTTGTAGTTCTGGACCTCCGTATGCGGTTCGGCCCCCAATATGTCGGTATGGACGAACGGAAAATGCGCAATGTCCAGGAAGTTCTCCACCGCGCGCAACGGCGAGCAACGCACCCGCACCACCCCGACATCGACAAGCCGGCGGCCAGGCTGATCGGCCTCAGGAATCGCAAACAGCGCCCTATGCGGCTCACCCGGCGACGACCAGACATGGCCATAGCGCACGCAGACCGGCAGGGCGCGTCCGTTGCCCCCCGTGACCATGGCGTTTCCGTCGTCGCCAAGCCGCACCTCGATCGGTTCGCCCATGAGGGTCGTCTTGCGCCCCTGCGCATCGAGCTGGCTGGCAAGGCCGACCGGATACCATTCGTCGATCATCGCGTTGCGGCTCATTGGACGGCCCTGCCGCGCCGAATGCTCTCGGCCGCCCGCCGCAGCGTTTCGGCGGCCCGCGACGCGGCGATCCGCTCGGTCGGATTGGCGTCCTCGCCCACCAGAACATGCATGAGCGTCCGCGCTTCCCCTTCGGGGGCAAGCAGCAGCCGCAGCGCCCGGCCATCGTGGGTATGGTCGAGCACGCCTCCCTCGGCCTGTGCGCCCGCGGCCGCCTCCAGCGCCGCGACGTCCGCTTCCACCATCATGGAACGCAGCGGGGTCACGCCGTCGAGCCGCGGCGGCGGGGCAGCGGCTTGGCCGACGGAAATCCATATGAGCCCGCCGCTGTCCTCGACCGTGTGGGTCGCGACGCGAATAGTCTCCGGCGGCGCAAGCCCCGGATGGGCCGGGATGCGCAGGCAGTTTCCCGCCTGGGCATAGCTCCAGCCGTGATAGATGCAGGACAGGGCCTCACCGCGCACGAAGCCATGGGAAAGCCGCATGCCGCGATGAGGACATCTGTCGGCAAAGGCCGCCGCACGGCCGGAGCGGCTGCGCCAAAGGGCAATCGGTCCGACCGGGGATTGCGCCGGCATCACGGTTCCCGCCGGCAAATCCGCGGAGAGGGCAACAGGCATCCAAGAGCCGGTCGGATAAGGCGGCATGCATCAACTTTCAAACAACACAAGCATCTTCCCGAGCGCCGCTTCGCGGTCAAGGATATGCTAATAGGCCGGGTTAGGTTTGCACAACATTTCCTCACTGGCAATAATGCCCAAAAAAGGTGCACGGCACCTTGGCAGGCGGAGGCCGCAGTCCGGAAACTAGCCCGATTCGCTCTTGATCGGCGCCCGGCGGATGGCCTCGACCCAGACATCAATTGGTCCAAGAGAGCACCCCATCTCCATCATGTCGATGAGTTCGACCGGACCGGCAAGGTCGAGTTCGATGCGGTCGGGACCGGCAACGCATATGGCCTGTGCGAGCCCGAGCTTGGCAGCATGACGCTCGATCCACGGAAGGAAGGATGCCGCCTCGACATCGCCGAGGATCGTCATGCGCTCCTGCCAGGAATATCGATTTTGCTCGCTCATGGAAAACCTCGGCTATGAAAACAGATGTATATCTCTCTGTGCTCAATCGCTGAAGCACCTGATCGAGCGCCGTGAACAGGCTGTGGTGGGGCTTGTGATCCCTCAATCCTCCATGACGTCCGCAAATTCTCGTCTGTGAGTAAGTTCCCGCCGCAGCGCGCCAACGACAGTATCATTGGAGGCATCTGTTTTGAGGCGTCGTCACGCCAGACCAGAAGTCGAAGACGGGAATGACCGCTATGTTCGGGTTGATCACCAGGATCGACCGACAGGTTTCAGTCCAACCAGTCGCGCTCACGCCTGGTCAACATGTCTTCATCGACATTTTGCGAGACAAGGCAGACATACCGCCTGGACTAAAAACCAGTCCTCCTGCTGGTCGTTCGCCAGACCAGACGAGAGAAGTCGACGCTCGCGGTGGCGTATAGACAGCTGGCTTGCCGCGTCCTCCGATCGAGATCACCCGTACGCTGTTGCTCTCGAGTTCATCCAGATAGTCGGCCCACCATTGCATCATCTTGATGCGCTCTTCCCAGTGCTCAACCCGGGCGTAGGCTCGACGAACGTCGTTGTTCTCAATGTGGGCCAACTGCCGCTCTTTGGTGTCCGGATGCGGCGGAAGGGAATGTGGAAGAGGAGGCAATGGTGCCCAGAGGCGGAATCCAAGTAAATGAAATCTGGTTTTGCTTTCAAATGTTTGTGGTTCGCATAGCCACGGCACCTACCAACAGGACTACCAACAAAATATTTCTGTGGATTAGTTTGGTTCCCAAACCTCGCTCTGCACGCTACGACGCCGGCATACCTGCACCTTATCTCACAAGCCGATAGCGGTTGCTACTTGGGGTGGCCCAGTTCGTCCCCCTTCAATGACATCCCATGATCCGGGGGGTCGAGTCGGGAGAGGGATACCGCCAATACAGTGCTGCCACTGAATTCGTTTGCTAACTCGATTCCTTTGCAAGTTATAGGGCGGTTTGCAGCCTTAAATCGTGTCCCCGCAACCAATTCTGTCATAAATCAATAGCCGTCCCGGTCTAGCCGGGGCGGTTTCTTGCGTTTTAAAGGCAAGGGACGTCTCGGTGGCGCGTTGCGCTCGAGCCGACCTTGCCCCTCTGATCTAATCCGGTTTGAAGTTCGTCTGGCCCATCGAGAGGACCAGGACATGAAACGCAGCCGCTTCTCTGAAGAGCAGGTCATCGGAATTTTGAAGGAACACGAGGCCGGGTATCGGTTGCCGATCTGTGCCGCAAGCACGGGGTCAGCGACGCCTCGATCTACAACTGAAAGGCTCGCTTCGGCGGGATGGATATTCAACTGGGCGTTGACGCGCGCTCGCTCTTGAACGCATGACTGGGGCATGCTCGATACTGTAGGTTGGCCCGTGATTGGGTCGGGGGAGTAGTCTTGCACATCACGAACAGCGGGCGCGGCATTCACCAGCGCGAAGTCAAAGGCATTGACCGACTGAAGGCAGCTATGCCGCGGGACTGGTATGCCTTTACGAATCTTGATCTGGCGCTGGGAGCCGGAAAAGCTCGGGAGATAGACGTTATCCTCGTCACCAACCGCCGGATCTTCGCGATCGACCTCAAGGATTGGTACGGCAACATCGAGAGCGTAGACGGTCGATGGCTTCTCGATGGCCACGACAAAGACGCGTCGCCGGTCGGCAAAATAAACGACATCGCGCGGCAGTTGGGAATATTGCTAACTAAGGAATTTGCGAAACGACCAGAGACAAAGCATGTCCCGGTCCCACGGGTTGAAGGCCTCGTCGTCCTCATCGGTAAAGCGGACCGCTCTGGAATTACCGAAGCCGAACGGGCGAAGGTCCTCACCCTCGGTGAATTCAAAGCAGCCGTGTTCCCCGATCAATCAGATCGAGCGACCTTCGGGAATATTGCAGAATACATCGTCCATCATCCACTCACCGAATCAACCTGGAAAGAACGCCTGAGCCGCTTCTTCAACGCAGGGCCAACGACGCTTTTCAAGCCAGGGCGGAGAAGCTTTCAGAGGTATGTTGCTGATGATTCGTCGACGTTCGAGCACCCTGATGGCATTTACCGAGAATATGACGCTCGTGAAGAGGGGACGCCCCCGAGCTTCGGTACTCTTCGCCTTTGGGATTTTACCAAGGTAAAGGACGCTCGGTTCCAGACAGAGGAAGGTCGTCTGGAAATCGCGGGCCGGGAACGCCAAGTCTATCACTGGCTGCGCGACAGGAGCGACAGCATTGATCGGAACCTGCTAACGCCAAGGCTCGAAGATCCCGATCGGAGTGTTCACTACTGGGAGATCTACGACCGCCGACCACGGCTGAAGCGATTATCTGACTTTGCCAAGACCGAGGTGAAGAGCCTTTCGCCCGTCGAACGTATAGAGCTCGCGCGACAGCTTTTGTCGGTTCAGGCGGAACTTCATCGCAATTCTGCGGCCCATCTGGATCTTGGCGGGCACAGCATTTGGCTTGAAGCACCGACCACCGTCCAGATTTCTCACCTTTTCGCCGCACGTTTCCCCGAGGTGAGATCTCTCGGCGACTCTCGGTATCATTTTCTGGCGAGCGTAACCGTCCCTGAGGACGTGCTTGGCGAAAACGCGGGGCCAATGCGACGGGACGTCTTCCTCGGCGCGGTCGCAGTGCACCAAATTATCTATGGCTGTCTGCCCGGTGGCAATCCGCCGGAGTGGTCTGCCGCCGTCGATGCAGGAGCTGAGTTCGAGGTCTTGCATCATTGGTTTGCGGAGGGCCTGGAGCTTGATGCGAAGAAGCGTTTTCCAGACGCTCGTGCAGCTCTTGAGGCATTCAACAAGGCAACTGTACAGCATCCTACCCCTGAAGAGGTTCAGATCGGACTGGCTCGATATCGGGAGGTCATACGTTCCCAATTAGCTTTGGCGTCAGCGTATCCAGTTGTCGGAGAACCGATTCGCGAGAGCGATCGCTTGGATGCATGGCGTACTGCCGCAGACGATAAGCAACTCGTGGTTAAATTGTGGAAGCAATCAGCCTGGGGCGACCTCCGAAAAGAGGGCGCGCGGATACTCGCCTTCCTCGATAGAGCAGCAGAGATCAAAGCCGACGAGCCAGAGGGCATCCCGGCCATTCATACTATCGCTTGGCTTGGCGACGCTTTTGCGGTGGTCCAAGAATGGATCGAGGGTTCCTCACTGCTTTCGATCATCGAGGAGCACCCGCAACGATGGCAAATGGCGATCGAAGCCTTGGCTGCGGTGCGGCGGCTGATCAAAATTGTCGAAAATCTCCATGCTACGGGTGTCGGTCACGGAGATCTGAAGCCTGAGAACATCGTAATCCGCGAAGATGGAAAAACGTTCCTGATAGATATTCTGGACTTCTCGTCACTTTCGGAAGGCGAAATACAAAATTCCGCGTATGCGATTGCTGGGGGCGATCGCTTCGAACGCGACAGATATGGCCTTACTTGCTTGGCAGAGGAGATTTTTGGCGCCGCACGCTTCAAACCGGAGCATGCTAGCCGACTCTCGAAAGCGATCGCGACCTGCAGGGAAATGGAGCCGCGTCTTGCGACGATTCTTCCCCTCGTGGAGGCAATCGACAAAACGTTAGGCGAGTTGGAGGAGGCCGACAGTGATCTCGCGACCGCCGCCGCCACTGTGCTCACGTTAGCCATCCGCGGTTCCGAAATCGGTGCGCTGGAGCCGGACGAAGGACGTTTCTTTTTGCGCAGTTACCGGAGCCCAGTGCGTGGACCAGCCACTGTGCATTTGCGAGGTGCGTTTGAGGAAATCGAATTCCGACTAGACGACGCTGGAAAATTAAAATCTGCGACCCGTCGCAGACTGAGCCAGACGCGCATTGGAATTGTCGCCCGTCACGAGGTGTTTAACTTCGAAGGGGAAGTGCTCGTCGAACGCTCGGACCACAATGATTTTTCTTCTATGGAGCAGTTTCTTGAAGGTGACGCTATTGCAGCCTCGCTTGCAGGAAACGGCCGCGATCTCGACCCGAGCTCTCTTGAAGTTGGTGATCTCGGGGCGTCAGATGAAGACGACGAGGAACGACTGATTGAAGAGATAGCGGCGACTCCAGTTGCCGGACCGGACTCTGTCGACGTTCCTTTGCTCTGGCGCAACCTTATCGACAGCGAGAAGGAACTGACCACAGAGGGCGTGGCCCAAACGGACAGTATTTTTGACGGAGCTGCCGGACGGCACCGGCTCTCGTTTGAGTTGGAAAGCGGGACCTTTGATTTCGACCGCAACGATACAGTCGCGGTCGAGAGGTTGGGAAACAAGGGTATTTGGCGCCGAATTGGAGAGCTCGACGTTCAAAACTCGAGAGCCAGTCTCGTGGTGATAGAGACGACGCAGTACGGCAGCGCCGGCAGGCGCCTTGTCGAGGATGGACAGCGGCTACGCTTTGTCAGCCATTTTGAAACCGAGAGTCTTCGTCGCCGTGGAGAGGCCGTGGACCGCATACTAGCTGGCAACGGTCGCGCCGGCAGCCTTGTCTCCGTCTTCGATCCACGGACTAGAGCGGTTCCTAAGGTTGTCCCTCACTCGCTTAAGAGACTGGAACTAGCTAAATACGACTTGAACGCAGACCAGGTCGCGGCGTTCGAACGCATCATCTCTGCGCGCCCTTTGGGTCTTTTGCAGGGGCCTCCGGGAACTGGGAAAACGCGGTTTATTGCAGCGCTGGCTCACTACGCGATCACGGAAGGCCTCGCTCGAAACGTTCTCTTGTCAAGCCAGTCGCACGAGGCAGTGAATACCGCCGCCGAAGCATTGCTCAAGCTGTTCCGAGCATCGAAGGAGGAACCAAGCATGCTTCGGGTGGCGATGAACGACGATCAGGTTTCCGATCCGATCAGAGGATACCACACACGCAAAGTCGAGCAGGCCTTCAAGGATCGCTTTCATGCTTCTTTTAGTGAGCGAATGCACATTGTGGGCACTGCGCTGGGCATGCCGCCTGAAATCGTCAACGAGGCAATTTTGATCGAAACTGCGATCCGGCCGATTGGGCGAAGGCTTGCGGAATTCCAGACAGCTTCGGAGCCTCCGCAGGAGCGTATAAATGGGCTGAAGGAAACCTTGGGTGCGATGCTCGTGCAGCTCGGGTTAGACCCCTCATTGGTGGATGATATTGACGGCAGCGCTGATGATTTCAATCACACCTTAGTTGAGTGCCTTATGACGCGCCACGGGAGGTCGGGTGCCGCTAGCGCGGACAAGCTCAACCGACTTCTCTCTGCGGCGAGGTTGGGGCGAGACTTCGTCGGCAGCGCATCACGATCGCAGCGCAGTTTCGAGACCTTTCTTGCAGGCACTCGGCAAGTTGTGATCGGCACATGTGTTGGGCTCGGGCGAGCTTCCCTTGGCTTGACCAGCACTGCGTTCGATTTGGTTATCGTTGACGAAGCCGCAAGATGCACGGCTAGCGAGCTTCTGGTCCCGTTGCAGGTGGCTCGGTGGGCAGTGCTTGTAGGTGATCAAGCCCAGCTTCAGCCGCAGCACAAGGCCGAGGTTATCGAACAGGTTGCTGAAAGGACAAAGATCGCGAAGAACGAGATCCAACGAAGCGACTTTGAAAGGGTATTCGAGACGAAATATGGATTGGCGGCGGGCGCGCGCCTACGGACCCAGTACCGCATGCTTCCTCCAATCGGAAAGCTGGTTTCGGAGGCCTTTTATCCAAAACTCGATCTCGAGGCCGGCAGAGAAAAGCCGGCGATTGATCTCAACCTGTTGCCTGGGGAACTGTCCCACCCTCTGACCTGGATAGAAACTGACGATTTGGGAGAAGCGGCATATGACGCGAAAATGAAGGAAGGGGGAAGCAGGCAGAACAGGGTCGAGGCCGACGCAATCGTAGCGACGTTGGAAACATGGTGTGCTCACTCGCCCTTTCGCCAATGGCTTGAAGCGCAGACGGAGTTTCCAATCGCCGTCGGAATAATTTGCATGTACGCAGCCCAAAGGGACCTCATCCATCGGAAGCTTCTTAGATCATCGGTATCGGAGCTGCTGACTAAGCACATCAAGGTAGGAACCGTAGACAGCTACCAAGGCAAGGAAAACCCGATTGTCGTGCTTTCGTTGGTGCGGAATAACATCGATGGAGCGCAGGAAGGCCCGGTTCGCACTATTCGGGAAGGCTTCCTCGTCGCTCCCAACCGGATAAATGTTGCCGCCAGCAGAGCAATGGACCGCTTGGTAATCGTTGGGGCTCGACACCGCTGGCGTACCGCTGGTCCGATGGGGCAATTGGTAGCTGGCTTCGCGAAACGTGTGGTCGAGGGTTCGGCGCGAACTGTGACTGCCAGGGAGATTTTGGAACCTAGATTCAACGAAAATGCGTCGCCAAAAGAGAGCCGCGGTGAAGGACCTACCGGTGGCAGGAGGAGGAAATGATTGGCCGTCCCATACTGCGTCTGAAGGTCGATGAACTCGTCCCTCCCGAAGAAGACAAGCGAATGGAAATGGGAGTCTATGATCTCCTGTTGCCGTGTCGACGTTACGATATCTCGTACAAGGTGGCCATCTTAGGGTTGGTAAGCCCCACGTTGGAATTCCTGTTGCGCCTCGTCAAAGCGGTGCCTGGTCTTAGCGAGGACGATGCGCGCGAGTTCTTCGGCTACGATCGTGTTGAGATGGAATATGTGCTCGAAGAAGCTACTGGACCTGGCTACTTGGAACGCGAAGGAGCACGGCTTTGGCTGGCAAATCCCGGTGAAAGACTCTTTAACGACGGAGACGATGGCCCGGTGATTTATAAGGTTGAGGGCCGACGTGGATCCTATGGGTTTGATCTAATTGCCTTGGCTCCTGAGCTTCAACGTAGTTTAGACAAGTTGGAGCAGGGTCTTCCAGACTTGGTGTTGGACGAGGAGGCAACCTCTGGGACAATCTCGAAAGATATTCCTGATCGATTTCGTCGCTTCTTTCGCGAACTAGGCGACCGATCGGATCGTGAACAGGTGCAGAAGCGGGATCTATATTCAATCGATAGCGTGTCGCCTGGCGATCGCTTCCAAGTCCCCATACGGATGAAGGTTTATGCACAGGCTGCCAATCCAAGTTTGGGCGAAATTGACCTAAACGCTTGGCGACCCGATGTCGAACTTGGGGACAGACCGGAGGTCGAAAGGGCCGCAGGTCATTTCCTTACGACAGGCCTGCGTGCCAGCTCTCGACCTGACCGTGATGGCGCTGCCTACCAAACTCTGATTGATTTGGCGCCTGAGTTCCTTGGTGATTTCACGATTCAGGCTGGATTGTCGGTAAAGCGATATTGGCGCGAAGCTGTCTCGCGCACAGGCGACCCCAGAACGGACCGTATGACTGTACCGCTCGTCGGACAGATCACCACACAACAGAATATCGAGCGGCTTTTGAGAGTGGTCGATTATGGGATCCGTAATGTCGAGGAACCGCCAGGCGTTGTCCTTTCCGTGCCTCCTAACGTTGGCTTTTGGGGCGCTACTTCTCTTCTTCGCGATGTTATCGCGCTCTTGCGACGCAGGGTGGGGGCAGACGAGGGTAACGACGAGAACGAGCCACAGAGCTACTGCATTGTTGCCGGCAAGCCAGCGAAGTATGTCGAACAAGCTTTCGATCGCGTGGAGATTCTTGACGCCTTTGAAGTGTCTCCATCTCTAGAAATGCTGCTTTTGCCGGGAGTTGCTTTTGCGGCACTGGTTCATGCCCCGATCGGAACACAGACAGGAACCGCCGCCCCACTTGGTTTCGCATCATTCGATCCGGTCGTCCTTGATAGGGCCCATTCATTTGTCATAGACCGGGTACTTAGATACGTCGGAAACGACGTGCTGCGGAGTGATGTGGAGCGGGCAATGGCGATCCCGCGGAAAGTAAAATCAGCAGAAACTATGCCGGAATCCGGAGAATCTACATTAAAATAGATCTAAAAATTTGATATAGGTCGATTTTCGTACCCGAATAAGCTCTGTTGACTGCAGCCGGTGCTTTCCTATGTGAATTTGCTTTGCCATGTCCCACGCCCCGATAAGATGCAGGGTCTTTCGCCACCCGCCTTGTTTGTTTCAGTGCATCTGACCTTGCCTCCAGTTTTTATCCAGTTTTGAGTTCGTTTCCGGCGTGGGTGCCCTACTGGGCGGATCAGAACCGCGTCGAATGGCATTACATTGCGCCCGGCAAGCCAATGCAGAATGGCTTCATCGAGAGCTTCAACGGCCGACTGCGCGATGAACTGCTCAACGAGACGCTGTTTACCTCGCTGGCTCAGGCGCGCGTAGCCATCGCCCTGTGGCGCGCCGACTACAACACTGCGCGGCCGCACTCCCAAATCGCCTGGCAGACACCGGCCGAGTTCGCCACTACCTTCAATCCGCGACGGTCGCTCGCGCTGCGCTATGCCAAAGGCTCCGCGCCAGCGGCCGTCGCTTCACCCGCCCAGTAGGGCACAACCCACGCCGGAAACGAACTCAAAACTGGATAAAAACTGGAGGCAACGTCAGCGTGCTAGACGGAGTGAGCTCCTGGTCGAATATGAACACTCACTGGCGTTCCGCTGCTCTGCAACACGAGTGCCAACCTTAACGGACGTGGGTTCTTTCCCGATGCCGCGGCAGCCTGTGAGTGGGGACGCGTGGACCACGTTTGGTGCAATGGGTTGCTGTTGACCAACCTGAAAAATCAACGACCGGTTGGCGAATGTGGTGCAAGCCGTTGAAATGAGCGCCAGAAACTACTGACCGTCCGCTTCCGCCTGACGGTTACATGCGTGTAGCCGAATAGCGGATGATTCCTATGAGGGTAGTTGATGGCGCTGGGCGCCAACTCTCAGCCGGAAAAGGGTACAGCGGTCGGCGGCCAGGGCGGCGCGGCCATAGGCGCTGCCGTGGCAAATGATCCGGTGCAAGGCGCCGTTGTTGGTGGCGCCGACTGCGCCGTTGCCGGTGCGTTGATCGGCCGGGCCAATGAACCGGACCGCTGCCCCTACCGGGATCGCTACGGGAAATGTATGCGAAAG
>NZ_PNOT02000124.1 GCF_002879535.1 Mesorhizobium intechi | reverse complement strand
GGCGCGGAACATACTCGACAGTCTTGTCGAGATTATCGGTTTCCAGCCGGATATTGCGACAGTCGTCGGCAGCCGCAGCAAAGACTATCTTTATCGGAATTTCATCAAGCGTCATGTACTTCACAAGCAGGAGTGGCAAGCGCTCGGCTATCTCTGGAAGAGGAAGTCCGACTCACTCTCGGATTTCGCAATCGATATTGCCTGCTCCCTCGATAGCTTCAGATGCTTTGAAATTCATATCGACAGAGCTGCGACGCCGGGTCCCGATGAGACATTCCACAAGATCGTCAGACTGGTTTGCGAGGAGTTGCAACCTGTCTATGGGATAGGCTTGTCGATGCCGTATTTCTGGGGGCCGAGGGCATTTGCACACGGATCGGCATCTTCCCGTTTCGCAACCGAGGACAAGACGTTTAACGGTCCGCCGGCTGCGATGAGGGAACAGTCGTTCTCGTTCGGTCCGACATTCCGCGCCGAAAGCGCGCGGCGACAACTGAATCAGAATCTTCGCGATCTATATCCTTTCAACCTGCTGTCGAAAGGCCATCTGAACCGACAGATCGAGGGCAAACGACTGGATAACTGGATTGAAGAGAACTCGTTCGGCGCCATACGGAAACTATCGCCGATCACGTGGCAGTGGGACGTTTCGACGGGCGACGTTCAAAGCATCAGGAGACGGCTTATCGATGCCGGGCTCACGATTGTGAAGCAATAAGCTCGTCTCCTGAAGCAGCTAGCCGACAGGCTCAGATCGTTCTCGCCCGTCCCGCAAGGCCTCCCAGGATCGCCATCAGCAAGGTGGCAACGCCGCAGGCGCCCAGGGCCAGGTTCCAGTTCCCGGTCGCGTCATGGGCGAAACCGGCCAGCGGCGGGCCTGCGGCGGCCAGGGAATAGCCCAGGCATTGCGCCATTCCCGAGAGTGCTGCCGCCTCCTGGCTATGCGAGGCCCTGAGGCTGACGAAGGAAAGGCCAAGCATGAAGGCGGCACCCGCACCGAAGCCGAACAGCGCGATCCAAAGTGCGGCAAGGGCCGGAAGCTGCCACAGGCCCAGCAGCGAAAGGCAGGTGGTCAGCGCCACGCCGATGGTCATGGCGCGCTGGTCCTTCATGCGCTTGACGGCGGTGCCGAGCAGCAGGCCGGGGATCGCGATTGCCAATTGACACAGCCCATGCAGCGAGCCAGCGGTTGCCGCGGGATAGCCTGCCTCCGCCAGGATCGATGGCAACCATCCGACGATCACGTAGAAGACCAGCGAGGTGAGGCCGAGAAAGCCCGTCACCTGCCAGGCAAGGGCCGAGCGCCAGAGGTGCCTGCGGTCATGCATGGACGACGCTTCTTGCTCCGAGCTGGCGGGCATTTGAAGCTGAGGCCCCCAGGCAATCACGGCAGCGACTGGAAAGATCAGCGTGGCGGCAAGCGAGAGATGCCAGCTCGATCCCGGCAATTGAGCGAGCGGGATCGCTGCTGTCGATGCCAATGCCTGCGAAAGTCCGGACATGATGGCATAGCCGCCGGTCAGGCTGGCAACCCGGTTGGGAAAATCGCGTTTCAGCAAGCTTGGCAGCAGGACGTTGGCGACGGCAATCCCCGCCCCAAGCGTGCCGGTGCCGACGAACAGTGCCCAGAGGGGGCCGGTCGAGCGCAGGGCTATACCGGTCGCGACAACAAGCATCGCTGTGAATAACGATCTCTCGATGCCGTATCGGCGCGCCAGGCCGGCCGCGAAAGGCGAGATCGCCGCGAACGCCAGCAAGGGAAGGGTCGTCAGCATTCCCGCTTCGGCGGCACTGATGCCGCTGGTTTCGCGGATCATGCCGAGCATCGGCGCCACGCCGGTGATCGGCGTGCGCAGCGCCGAGGCGATCAGCATGATGCCAAAGACAAGAAGCCCTTGGCCGCTCGATGTCCTGGCAATTTCTCTTGCCGTCATGGCAGGCTCCTGACCCGTTGTCGGCGCCCGGGCGCCTTGATTTGCGTGTTGGGGAAAATGAATATCGTCAGCCGTTCCCAGCCTGTGCCGGAGCGCAGGGCCGTCGACCAAATGGGCCGGCTTATCCGGCGGCGATGGTGAGAACAGCCTTGCCGCTGAAGCTGCGCTGCCGCAGGGCGTCAAGGGCCTCGGCGATATCCGTCCACGGCACGGTCAAGGAGACGCGGGTCTCCAGCCGGCCGGCGGCGGCCAGCGCGAGCAGCGCGGCGATATCGGTGCCAATGCCTGCGCCGGACGTGTAGTAGGCGAAGGTCTGAAGCCGCGCCCCCTCATGGCCCGGAACGAACTGACGGAAGCCAATGGGCGTGGGCTCGCCACTGCTTGAACCGAACATGACGATGGTTCCGCCGGGCGCGACGCGTTCGATCGCGCGGGAGAGGCTTTCACCGCCGACCGACTCGGTGATCAGCGAAAACGGCCCCTCGGCCAACTCGATCGCCTCGACGACCTGCTCGGCTCCGAGAGCGCGGAGATCTCCGGCGTGTCGGGCGGCGGCGACCGCGGTCACCGAAGCGCCCTGCTCACGGGCGATCTGGATCTGGAAACGGCCGACCGCGCCGCTTGCACCAGTGATCAGCACCCGTTGGCCGGCCAGATCACCGCCATGGCGCAACGTCCTCAGCGCTGTCGTGCCCGCCACGGGGAGCGTGGCCGCGGAAACGAAGCCGACCTCATCCGGCAGGACGGCGAGACGGTCGGTCGGAACGGCGACGCGTTCGGCCCAACCGGCCTCGTCGACCAAAGCCGCGACGCGGGTGCCGACGGCCGGCCCGGAACCATCCGCTGCCGCCCGTTCGACGATCCCGACAATGTCCTGGCCGGGCATCCAGCCGTCCGGTCGTATGGCGAGCAGGCGCAGTTCGCCGCGATTCAACGAAGTTGCGCGGACAGCGACCAGAGCCTCGTTCGCGC
The DNA here is from genome assembly GCF_002879535.1 of Mesorhizobium intechi. Taxonomy (GTDB): domain Bacteria; phylum Pseudomonadota; class Alphaproteobacteria; order Rhizobiales; family Rhizobiaceae; genus Mesorhizobium; species Mesorhizobium intechi. Next base: position 17,562 of record NZ_PNOT02000124.1, on the reverse strand, counting down.
AAGGCTTTGGATCGTCCACCTCGGCGAGTTTCAATCTGGCTGCATGGTCGGAAGAGATGGTGAGGGCGAGCATGGGTACACCTTTGCCAATTGGCGAGAACGACCCGAGCCTACCGATTTATGCTGACGAATAATCTAGATATAAATGCAATCAATCGCTAAAAGCAGTCAATGATGAGACAGCCGCTCCGCTACCCATGGCTCGACTTCGACGTTGATGACGTCCTTGCTCCGGCGATCGCCGTGCGCGTCGACGTCACCGAGACCAGGGCCGAGGTGTCGGATCATTGGCATCGCAAAGGGCAACTCGTCTTCGCGCTCAGCGGTGGCGTCACATGTCGCGTTCCCAGTGGCCTCTGGATGGTGCCGCCGCATTGCGGCGTGTGGGTGCCGAGCCGTATGCGCCACAGCAACATCGCTACGGCCAATGCGCGGATTTTCTTCGTCTATATCGAGCCGGGCGCGGCTGTGCTGCCGGATCGGTGCTGCACGCTTTCGATCTCGCCGCTACTGCGCGAACTCATCATCGAACTGTCGGACTGCGCGCCTGATGACGCGCGGTGCGCTTTCCTGGGAAGCGTGCTGCTTGCCGAACTGCCTGATATGCCCGTCCAGCAACTGCATCTGCCGTTACCCTCCGAGCCGCGCCTGAAGCGGATCGCGGAAGCGCTGGCGAACAATCCTGCCGATCGCAGCACTCTGGCCGAATGGGGAAAACGCGTCGCGCTCAGCGAGAGCAGCCTAGCTCGTCTCGTCGTCAAGGAGACAGGCTTGAGCTTCGGCCGCTGGCGCCAGCAATTGCACCTGATCGTTGCGATCAGGGGACTGGCTTCGGGTGCAAGCGTTCAGCGCGTTTCGGGCGATCTCGGCTATGAGTCCGTCACAGCCTTCATCACCATGTTCAAGAAGGCGCTCGGCAAGCCTCCCGCACAGTATCTCAGCAGCGTCGCACGCAATGACGGGTCCGCATTCGTGCGGTGATCAGGCGGCGGACAGTTCGGTCGCAGATGGCGCGCGACGGAGCACCTCTTCGACGATGCCGCGCGCGATTTCGCGCTCGCCCATGATCACCGTGTCGGCGCCGAGCCCCTTGAGGTGCTCGACCTCGGCATCGGAATGGGCCCTGGCGACGACGTTGATGCCGGGGTTGGCTGCTCGCGCCCGAAGCACGATTTGGCCGGCTTCGAACGCATTGGGGATGGCGAGGATCAGCCGGCTGGCGCCTTCGGGATTGGCGGCGGCGAACACTTCGGCGTTGGCTGCATTGCCGGCGACGCTCTCGACGCCATCGGCCTTCAGCTTGGCCAGTGTCTTGTCGGCGTCCTCTATGACGAGGAAGGGCAGCGCTGCTTCTTTCAGCGCCGCGCCGACAAGGCCGCCGACACGGCCATAACCGATCAGGATGGCATGGCCGGTAAGCGCCGTCTTCGGCGGCGGGCCGTCTTCCTGTTGGGCTGTTGCGACGACCGAGGCGACCTGGCCCGGTTCGGTCGCCGGACCGAGCGGCTTGGCGTCCGCCGGCGCCGCCGCCCTGGCGGCGCGGGCCTCCAGCCACGGCTTCATCCAGTCGATGACCAGGAACATCAGCGGGTTGAGCACGATCGACAGGATGGCGCCAGCCAGGATCAGGTCGCGGCCCTGTTCGGGCAAGAGTTTCAGCCCGACGCCGAGTTCGGCCAAAATGAAGGAGAATTCGCCGATCTGGGCAAGGCTGGCCGAAATCATCAAGGCGGTCGCCAGGGGATAGCCGAAGGCGACGACGATGACGAACGCCGCCAGCGACTTGCCGATGACGATGATGGCCAATGTCGCCAGGATGGGCAGGCCGTTGCTGAGCAGGCTGAACGGGTCGAACAGCATGCCGACCGAGACGAAGAACAGCACCGAGAAGGCGTCGCGCAGCGGCAGCGATTCTTCGGCCGCGCGGTGGCTAAGCTCGGATTCGCTCATGATCATGCCGGCGAAGAATGCGCCGAGCGCCAGCGAAACGCCGAACAGTTTCGCCGCGCCGAAGGCGACGCCGAGCGCAATGGCGAGCACCGAGAGACGAAACAGTTCGCGTGACCCGGTATGGGCGACGTAGTGCAGAATCCACGGAATGACCCGGCGGCCGACCACCAGCATGACGACGACGAAGGCGGCGACCTTGGCAAGGGTGATGCCGACGACACCCCAGATGCCGTAGCTGGCCGGCAGCGACAGCAGGCCGCTCGAGTGCACATCCGCCTGTTCCTGGCCACCGAGCACGCCGGCAAGGGCGGGCAGCAGAACCAGCGCCAGCACCATGGCCAGATCCTCGACGATCAGCCAGCCGACGGCGATACGGCCGCGTTCGGTCTCGATCAGCCGACGTTCCTGAAGCGCACGCAGCAGCACCACGGTCGAGGCGACCGACAGTGCCAGGCCGAACACCAGCCCCGCGCCCATCGACCAGCCGAGCATCCAGGAAAGTCCGGCGCCGAGTGCCGTGGCAAAGCCGATCTGGACAATGGCGCCGGGCACGGCGATGGCGCGGACCGACAACAGGTCCTTGAGCGAGAAATGCAGGCCGACGCCGAACATCAAGAGGATGACGCCAATCTCGGCCAGTTCGTTGGCAAGGCCGGCATCGGCGACGAAACCGGGTGTATTCGGCCCGACCAGGACGCCGGCCACGAGATAGCCAACCAGCGGCGGAATGCGGAAACGGTTGGCCAGAGCCCCGAAGACGAAAGCCAGCCCCAGACCGGCGACGATGGTGGCGATAAGGGGCGTGTCATGCGGCATTGTCTATGGAGCGCCTTTCAAGTTTGCGATGTCGGATGTGCGCCGCCCGAAGCCGCCGCCTGTTTTGCAATATGGTGGAAGGGGTTATGGTGATGCAACCCGCACGGATGCGAAAATCGACCGATGCGGCCGCAAAATGCTCCACCGGCGGCCGAGAGGCCGCCGGGCCGGTTTGTGCTCACTGTGGCATTCGCCTCGACAACAGGATCCGTCGCCCGCGGTCAGGCTGCTTGCAGCATGGCCTCGATCTCGGAGATGGCGTGGTTGGTCATGGTTTTTGGAATTTCAGCCGTCACCTTGTCACCGACCGCCTTGTGCAGCTTCTTGCGCACGGCGCCGAGCATCACCGGCGGGGCGACAAGCACGATGCTGTCGAACTTACCACCATGGGCGAACTTGTAGAGGCGGGCGGCGATCTCTTCCGCGAAACGCTCCTTGCCGATCCGATGCCAGTCGGTATCCTCGACGGCGCTGCGGTGCACGGATGGGCCGTCATTGTACCGGCCGGGGCTGTCGCTTCCCTGTTCACGGGTGGGCGGGTTCTCCTGTTCCATCACCTGCACGACTTCGAGATTGGGAAACTTGTTGTCGCCGGCGTTCTTGAGCAAGAGCGCTTTTTCACCGTCGGCCACCAGGACCCAGATACCGTGCCTCAGTTTGATCGTGTCCATGAAAGCGCTCCTCTTGATGAATGGCTACGCTTCGGAACGCGTTTCAACCCGGCAACGTTCCACCCCCCCTACGCGAACCGGCCGCGGTGCTGCCACCGGTTCAAGAGGCGATCGGTGAGTGGGCGACATTAATCTACTGAATTGGTAGAAATTAGAAAAAACTGTTTTGCCATATAAGGGGCAGGTGGCTAAAAAGACCTGAAATCAAGGCTCGCCTCAGCGGCTTGATCCGCCAGCACCGCGAATGTGGAATATTTTTCTCCTGCCTTTCGCAGTTGCGAAAAAGCGATTGCCTGCCATCACAGGATGCGCGAGTGCTTTGCTTCTGGTTTTTCGCGCCCGGGCGTAAAACTGCGACACTGTTCCCGGATTGCTCTTCCCATGCCGCAGGCCAATGCCAAGCTCAATGCCTTCCCCGTCTTCGTGCGGGTCGAGGGCGAAGCCGTGGCCATCGTCGGCGCCGGCCAGGAAGCCTTGGCCAAAGCGCGGCTGATTGGACAGTCGAGCGCGGTGCTACGGATCATCGCCGAAAATGCCGAGCCGGAGCTACTTGCCTTTATTGCTCAGTCCGGCGCCAGCCATGTCGCGGCAGCTTACGACGCCTCGCAGCTGGAAGGCGCGGTGATGGTGTTTGCCGCCAGCGGCGATGAGGCGCTCGACCGCCGGGTCGCGGCCGATGCCCGCGAACTGGGCATTCCGGTCAATGCCGTCGACCGGCCGCAACTGTGCGACTTCTTCACGCCTGCGCTGGTCAACCGTGCTCCGGTCGCCATCGCCATCGGAACGGAAGGCGCCGGACCGGTGCTGGCCCAGATGCTGCGTGGTCGCATCGACCAAATGCTGTCGCCATCGCTCGGTTCGCTGGCGACGCTCGCCGCTTCGCTGCGTGGGGCCGCCGAGAAATTGCTGCCGAAAGGCAATGCCCGCCGCCGCTTCTGGAACAGTTTCTTCCAGGGTGCGCCTGCCCATGCCGTGGAAGCCGGCCAGCTGTCGCAGGCGCATGACGCGGCGGTGGATATTCTGCTGTCGAACGCACCCGCCTTGGGCCACATCGCGCTGGTCGGCGCTGGTCCGGGCGCCGAGGATCTGCTGACGCTGCGTGCCCATCGCCTGCTGATGGAAGCCGATGTCATCGTCCATGACGCGCTTGTGCCAGAGGCGGTCGTCGCCATGGGCCGCCGCGATGCCGAGCGCCTGCCCGTCGGCAAACGCAAGGGCTGCCACAGCAAGAGCCAGGCCGAAATCAACGCGTTGCTGGTTGAGCTTGGCCAGCAGGGCAAGCGCGTGGTGCGGCTGAAGTCGGGCGATCCGCTGGTGTTCGGCCGCGCCGGCGAGGAAATGGCGGCACTGCGCGATGCCGGTATCGCCTATGAGGTGGTTCCGGGCGTCACAGCGGCCTTTGCCGCCGCCGCCGATTTTGAACTGCCGCTGACCTTGCGCGGCGTCTCCTCCTCCATGGTCTTCACCACCGGCCACGATCTAAAGGGCAATTCACTGCCCGACTGGGCCAAGCTCGCGATTTCCGGTGCCACCGTCGCCGTCTATATGGGCCGCTCCGTCGCTGCCGAGGTTGCCGGCCGGCTGATCGAAGCCGGCCTGTCGCCGGACACGGCGGTGGCCGTGGTCGAGAATGCCAGCCTTGCCAACCGGCGCCGTTTCCACGGCACGCTGGCCGACCTGCCGTCGCTGGAAGCGCGTGGCGATCTTTCCGGGCCGGTCATGACCATCATTGGCGATGCTGTCGCCGGCGCCAATTTTGAACGGTCCGAACCGCTTGCGACACGTCGGCGTAAGGATTTGGGGAATGAAGGCGCGGCCAAAGCCGCCAGCGAGAGAGTTCAGCCATGAAGATACTGACCGCCAACCGCCTGACGGATGGCATCGCCGTCTGGTACGCCGATGGCGGCTGGGCCGAGACGGTGGGCCAGGCGGATCTTGCCCATGACAAAGCGGCCGAGGATCGCCTTGAGGCGATCGGCGCCAAGGCCTATGCCGACAATGAAGTGGTCGACGTCAATCTGATCGACGCGGAAGTCGTCGATGGTGTCGTCGAGCCGGTGCGGCTGCGTGAAAAGATCCGCGCCGCCGGCCCGACCATCCGCGGCGACCTCGGCAAGCAGGCCGAGCGGGCTGCGTAGCCAGGTTTTGAGTGAAACGGGCGGACGCGCCCTGAAAGACGAAGCATGTACCGCTACGATGAGTTCGACCACGATTTTGTCCAGGCCCGCGTCGCCGAGTTCAGCGACCAGGTCCAGCGCCGGCTGTCCGGCGAGATATCAGAGGACCAGTTCCGGCCGCTCAGGCTGATGAACGGCGTCTACCTGCAACTGCACGCCTATATGCTGCGTATCGCGGTGCCTTACGGCACGCTGAACGGCAAGCAGCTGCGCATGCTCGGCCACATCGCTCGCAAATACGACAAGGGCTACGGCCATTTCACCACGCGCCAGAACATCCAGTTCAACTGGCCGGCGCTGTCGGACATTCCGGCGATCCTGGCCGATCTGGCGAGCGTCGAGATGCACGCCATCCAGACCAGCGGCAACTGCATCCGCAACGTCACCGCCGACCACTTTGCCGGCGCCGCCGCCGACGAGGTCGCCGATCCGCGCCCCTATGCGGAAATCCTGCGGCAATGGTCCTCGGTGCATCCGGAATTCTCGTTCCTGCCCAGGAAGTTCAAGATCGCGGTGACCGGGGCAGAGCGTGACCGCGCCGCCATCCAGACGCACGATATCGGACTACACCTGAAGAAGAACGCCGACGGCGAGCTTGGCTTCGCCGTCTATATTGGTGGTGGCCAGGGCCGCACGCCGATGGTGGCAAGGAAGATCCGCGACTTCCTGCCGGAAGCCGATCTTCTGTCCTACTGCACGGCGATCCTGCGCGTTTACAACCTCTATGGCCGCCGCGACAACAAGTACAAGGCACGCATCAAGATCCTGGTGCACGAGACCGGCGTCGAGGAAATCACCCGCCAGGTCGAGGCCGAATGGCAGGAACTGAAGGACGCCGAGCTGAAGCTGCCGGATGCCGATATCCGCGCCATCCAGGCCTATTTCGCGCCGCCGGCGCTCACTGATCGGCCGGAAGGCGACCAGGCGGTCAAGCTGGCGCGCCTCGATTCCAAGGGCTTTTCCGACTGGCTCGACCAGAATGTGGTGACGCATCACCACCCCGACTACGCGGCGGTGACGATCTCGCTCAAGGGCATCGGCGAGGTGCCGGGCGATGCTTCCGACAGCCAGATGGAAGCGGTTGCCGACATCGCCGAGAAATACGCCTTCGACGAGCTGCGCGTCAGCCACGAACAGAACCTGATCCTGCCGCATGTGGCGCGCGCCGACCTCAAGGCGGTCTATGACGCGCTGGTCGATATCGGGCTGGCGACGGCCAACTCCAATTTGATATCGGACATCATCTCGTGCCCAGGCCTCGACTATTGCGCGCTGGCCACCGCACGCTCGATCCCGATCGCGCAGGAAATCTCGCAACGCTTCGCCTCGCTGGAGCGGCAGCGCGAGATCGGCGAACTGAAGCTGAAGATCTCCGGCTGCATCAATGCCTGCGGCCATCACCATGTCGGCCATATCGGCATCCTCGGCGTCGAGAAGAAGGGCTCCGAGCTCTATCAGGTGACGCTGGGTGGCTCCGCCGACGAGAACACGTCGGTCGGCGAAATCATCGGCCGCGGCTTCTCGTCGGACGAGATCACCGACGCCATCGAGCAGATCGTCGAGACCTATCTCGGCCTTCGGCTCAACCCACAGGAAAAATTCATCGACGCCTACCGCCGTGTCGGTCCCGCGCCGTTCAAGGAGGCGCTCTATGCTGGCGAAACCAAGGCCGCTTGACCATATCGCCGATGTCGACGACGGTGTCGCCGCCAAGGCGGCGGGGCTCGATGCGCTCTACGGCCACCTGAAGCCGATCGAGATCATCGAACGCTCGGCCCGCGAACTGTTTCATGATGAGATCGCCGCCGTGTCGTCCTTCGGGGCGGATTCGGCCGTGCTGCTTCACATGATCGCCGAGATTGACCGGACGCTGCCGGTCATCTTCCTCGACACCGGCAAGCATTTCGAGGAGACGCTCGGCTACCGCGACGCGCTCGTCGCCGATTTCGGGCTGACCAACATCCAGGTCATCAAGCCCGCGGAGGCCGCGCTCGCGCGGATCGATTCGACGGGCAATCTGCACCAGAGCAACACCGATGCCTGCTGCGACGTGCGCAAGGTCGAGCCGCTGGCGCGCGGCGTGGCACCCTTCCGCGCCTGGTTCACCGGCCGCAAGCGCTTCCAGGCCTCGACGCGCGCGGCGCTGCCGGTGTTCGAGGCGGTCGGCCCGCGCATCCGCATCAATCCGCTGGCGCACTGGACGACCTCGGATCAGGCAGACTACATGCGGGCGCATGCGCTGCGCGAGAACCCGCTGGTCGCCTATGGCTATCTGTCGATCGGCTGCTTTCCGTGCACGCAACCGGTGCAGCCGGGCGAGGACGCGCGCAGCGGCCGTTGGGCCGGTCATGCCAAGACCGAGTGCGGCATTCACCTGTCGGGACTGGAAGTGTCGCTGACCGACGCATCACTATAGGATGTGCTGATATTCAGGTGAGGCTGGCCTGCAAACGGCAGCTTCCTGCGCTTCCGGTGCTCACGTACTTCAAGTACGCTCCGCTCCGGTTCTCGGAAGCCGCCATTTTCGGCGCAGCTTGACCTGAATCTCAACACATCCTTGGCTCGTTTGAATATTTAGGAATTTTGATGACCGAAACGACGACACCGGAGACCCGGCTCTGGACCCCGGAGGGTTTTCGCGAGGACGAGTGGGCTCACGCCGAAAGTGCCGATGCGCTTTCCGGCAATGGCCGCTTCATCCTGCCGCTGCAGGCGTTCCTCGACCTTGATCCGGAGGTGCGCCGGTCCGCCAAGGAGCGGCTCGGCGTCCTGCTGCAGCCCGGCGATCAGCTCGAGAAGATAGCCGACCTGCTCGACCAGCTGTCGCTGGTGGCGTTGGTCTTCCCTGCCTTCAGCGATGGACGATCCTTCTCCAAGGCCGAACTGCTGCGCGGCCGCTACCACTTCGAGGGTGCCGTTCGCGCCACCGGCCAGGTGCTGGTCGACCCGTTGCCGCACATGCTGCGTCTCGGCTTCGACGAGTTCGAGATTTCCAACCCGGTGCTGCTGAAGCGCCTGGAAGAGGACCGCATCGGCGGTTTGGGGCTGTACTACCAGCCAGCCGCCGTGCCGGAGCCCAAGGGCCCGAAATATTCCTGGCGGCGCGTTCGCAGCTGACGTTGGGGCAATTCCAGCCATCTTTACATAGGCCGTGATCGAGCCTTCTCTTGGTCATCCGGACGGAAACATCCGCCGGGTGCTAGGGAGGAAGTCATGGGTTTCGACTATGTCATCGCCGGCGGTGGGTCCGCCGGCTGCACGCTTGCCGCGCGGTTGTCCGAAGATCCATCGAAAACGGTCTGCCTGATCGAAGCCGGCGGCGCGGGCAGCAACCTGCTTATCCGCGCGCCGGCCGGCATCATCGCCCTGTTGCCGGGCCGGCCGAAGATCAACAACTGGGCGTTCGAGACGGTACCGCAGCAGGGTCTTGGCGGCCGCAAGGGCTACCAGCCGCGCGGCAAGGCGCTGGGCGGATCCAGCGCCATCAATGCCATGCTCTACACGCGCGGGCACCGCGGCGACTATGACGAATGGGCCGATCTCGGCTGCGACGGATGGTCGTGGGACGAGGTGCTGCCGTACTTCCGGCGGGCCGAAGGCAATCAACGCGGCGCTGATGACCTGCATGGCGGCGACGGGCCGCTGCGGGTTGCCGAGCAGCAGGACCCACGTCCGCTCTCCCGGGCCTTTGTCGAGGCCTGTGGCGAAAACCAGATCCGCCGCAACGCTGATTTCAACGGCATTGAACAGGAAGGTGCCGGACTTTATCAGGTGACGCAATTCTGGGGCGAACGCCGTAATGGCGAGCGTTGCTCGGCGGCCGCTGCCTATCTGCAACCGGCCATGAACAGGTCGAACCTTACCGTCATCACTGGAGCGCATGCCACGGCGGTCACCCTCGATGGCAAGCGCGCCACCGGCGTGCGATATCGCGCGGGGAAGGGCGAAGCCGTCGCGAAAGCCAGGCGCGAGGTGATCGTCTGTGGGGGCGCCTTCGGTTCGCCTCAGCTCCTGTTGCTGTCGGGCATTGGCCCGGCTGCCGAGCTTGCCATGCATGGCATTCCGGTCATCCATGAACTGCCCGGTGTTGGCAAGAACCTGCAAGACCATCTCGATTTCATCATGGGCTGGACGTCCAAGAATGCCGACATGATGGGCATCGGTCTGCGCGGCCTGCCTGGCCTGCTGCGGCACCTGCTGCGCTGGCGGAAAGATGGCGGCGGAATGATCGCTACGCCCTATGCCGAAGGCGGTGCCTTCCTCAAATCCGATCCGGCGATAGATCGGCCCGACCTGCAACTGCATTTCTGCATCGCGATCGTGGATGATCATGGCCGCAAGCTGCATATGGGATATGGCTTTTCCTGCCATGTCTGCGTGCTGCGGCCGCATTCGCGCGGCGAGGTCGGGCTGTCGACTCACGATCCCATGGCACCGCCGCGCATCGATCCGCGCTTTCTTTCGGACGAACGCGACGCCGAGCTTTTGCTCAAGGGTGTCAGGATGATGCGCGGTATCCTGGAGGCGCCGGCGCTGGCCGGATATCGCCACAAGGAAATCTACACCGCCGGTGTTTCGAGCGACGCGGAGCTGATGTCCCACATCCGTGCCCGGGCCGACACGATCTATCACCCAGCCGGCACCTGCAAGATGGGCGTCGACGACCTAGCGGTGGTCGATCCGCGATTGCGGGTCCACGGGCTTGAAGCCTTGCGGGTCGTCGACGCCTCGGTGATGCCGACGCTGATCGGCGGCAACACCAACGCTCCGACCATCATGATTGCCGAGAAGGCGGCGGACATGATCAAGGCGGCCTGATCATCACGGTTCTGGTCGAACCAGCGGAGCTGGTTTCGTCTGCCGAGAAGCGCGTTCCGCCGAAATGGCGGAAAACTGGTCAGACCAATTGGGCGATCTGCGCTTTCCCTTTGACCCACCTGCCGCTAGGATAGGGAATATTGTTTGCGACCCGAAATAAATATAGCCACAAGGGAGGAACCGGGAATGGCTGGCAAGAAAATATTGATGCTCGTTGGCGAGTTCAGTGAGGAGTATGAGATCTTCGTCTTTGAACAGGCCATGCATGCCGTCGGCCACACCGTGCATGTCGTCTGTCCGGACAAGAAGGCCGGCGATGTCCTAAAGACATCGCTGCACGATTTTGAAGGCCACCAGACCTACACGGAAAAGCTCGGCCACGATTACATCCTCAACAAGACGTTCTCCGAGGTGGACCCGGCCAAGTATGACGCCGTCTACGCGGCGGGCGGGCGCGGCCCCGAATACATCCGCATCGACAAGCGGGTGCAGGCGCTGGTGCGGCATTTCCACGAGGCCGGCAAGCCGATCTTCACCATCTGTCACGGCGTACAGATCCTGATCGCGGTCGACGGTGTGGTGCGGGGCAGGGAAGTGGCGGCACTCCACTACTGCGAGCCGGAAGTGACGCTCGCCGGCGGCATCTACATCGACGTCGCGCCGACCGGCGCCCATGTCGACGGCAATCTGGTATCGGCCAAGGGTTGGCCGGGCCTGTCCAACTTCATCCGTGAGTGCCTGAAGGTGCTTGGCACCGAAATCCGGCATGGCGAAATCCTGATGCGCGAAGAGCGCCAGGCCGCCTGAGCAAGGCGCTTACTTCCGCCGCCGCGCCACGGGGCGCGGCGGTCGTCATTTTACAATGTCGCCCGTGCCTCGCGAAACGACACCAGCTTGCGGCGGTTCTCGTCCCACAATGCCAGTTTGACGCAGCGTAGGCTGTCGAGCAGCGTGACGCGACCGATGCCGCGCAATTCCGGATAATCACGCAGCACTTCCTGCAGCCGGTAGCCCGGCACCTTGGCGGAGAGGTGGTGCACGTGATGGACACCGATATTGCCGGTGAACCAGTTCAGCACCGGCGGCAGGTCGTAGTAGGACGAGCCATGCAAGGCGGCATGCTGGAACTCCCAGTCGTCATCCTTTGCCCATTCCGTCTCCTCGAACTGGTGCTGGACGTAGAACAGCCAGATGCCTGCCGAGCCGGCGAGAATGACGATCGGCAGATGGACGACCAGGAACGCACCGGGACCCAGGGTCCAGATAAGCAGGGCCGCCGCAAGCGCGATGGCGAGATTGGTGGTCATCGACGACACCCAGGGCGTGAAGCCGCCGCGCATCATGCCGATGGGCAGCCTTTGCGAGAAAATGAACAGCCAGATGGGTCCAAGCCCGAACATCACCAGTGGATGGCGATAAAGGCGGTAGGCGAGGCGCCCGCGCCAGGACAATTGCCGGTACTCGGCAACGGTCAGCGTCCTGATGTCACCCATGCCGCGCTCGTCCAGATTGCCGGCGCTGGCATGATGTGTCGCGTGGGCGCGCCGCCAGCAATCGTAGGGCGTAAGCGTCAGGACGCCGAGCGCGCGGCCGATCCAGTCGTCGGCATGGCGGTTGGCGAAGAAGGAGCCATGGCCGCAATCATGCTGGATCATGAAGATGCGCACCAGGAACCCGGCTGCCGGAAGGATCAGGATCAGCCCCCACCAATGGCCATAGGCATAAGCAGCCGAGGAGAGCGCCCACAGTGTCGCGAACGGGATGAGGGTGATGGCGAGTTCGACGGCGCTGCGTCGCCGGTCCGGCTTCTTGTAGCGCGCCAGGACCTTCAACCAGGCACGCTTGCTGTTGGCGACCGCATCGGGGGAAATCATGTTCATCAGGAAGCATAAGCGCGGCATGTGGCTACCGCAAGGCAGCCATCACGCAAAATTACTGTGCGTAATTGTCGCGTAAAGAGCTACTGCCGCCGCAATCTGGTACCGCCATCCTCGACCTGATCGAGGCGGTCGAGCAATTGCCTGAAGCGGTCGTGAGTATCGGCCTCGATACGGAAGGCGGGCAAGGTATGCAGAAAACGCGTCATCGCCTCGGCACCGAACTGGCGCCTGACTTCGGCGGCGAGCCTTTCTCCCTTTTCAGCCTGGTTGCGGGTCATCGTTTCAAAATCCTGTGTCGGCTCGGAAACTCCTCCAGTAGGGGAATGGTTCCCCCATCACGCTTCCGTGGCAAGCCAAGCCGGCAAGTACGGTAAACTTTGAATTAAAATCTAAGTATCGCCATTGATCGCGGCCCAGGTCCGGCCAAAGGCTCAAATGGTCGCTTACCCCTTGATTTTTGGCTGCCAAACCTCGATATCGGGCACAAAATCCATACCATTCGAGATGACGGGAAACGGCGATGAGCGACCAGGCAAAAGACGAACGCGCGCCCAGTGAAGCCGAGGCGGCCGAGGCCAATGCCGAGCGCACTGAAGGCAGTATCGACGGCGACTATGAAGCGCTTGTGCGACTGCTGAAGGAAAATGAAGAGCTGAAGGACCGCGCGCTGCGCGTCGCGGCCGAGATGGAGAACCTGCGCCGCCGTACCGCGCGCGACGTTCACGACGCGCGCACCTATGCGGTTGCGAATTTCGCCCGCGACATGCTGTCGGTGTCGGACAATCTGCGCCGCGCGCTGGACGCCATTCCGGCGGAGGCGAAGGCCTCGGGCGACGCCGGCTTCAAGGCGCTGATCGAAGGCGTCGATCTGACCGAGCGCGCCATGCTGTCGGCGCTGGAACGGCATGGGGTCAAGAAGCTCGCGCCGGAAGGCGAGAAGTTCGATCCCAATTTCCACCAGGCCATGTTCGAAGTGCCCAATCCCGATGTCCCGGCCAACACCGTCGTCCAGGTCGTGCAGCCGGGCTATTCGATCGGCGAGCGCGTGCTGCGTCCGGCCATGGTCGGCGTCGCCAAGGGCGGCCCGAAGATTGCCGCCGAGGCGCCGGTCGAGCCCGGGCCGGTGAATGAGCAGGCGGAGAAGGATGCGTGATTAGGGATTGGGCAGTAGGGCAGTAGGGCAGTAGGCAGGGAATAAGGCAGTCGTATCAATCCTGCGGCTTCGTGCTATTCATACGTCCAGTTCCCAATCCCTACTGTCTATTCCCTTACCGCCATGCATCCCATCGCCCTTCTCGACTATGCCGGCGTCGCCGTTTTTGCGGCGACCGGAGCGTTGGCTGCTTCGCGAAAGCAACTCGACATTATCGGTTTCCTGTTCCTGGCCAGCGTCACCGGCATTGGCGGCGGCACGTTTCGCGACCTCATCCTCAATGTGCCGGTCTTCTGGGTGGGAAACCGCGACTATGTGCTGATCTGCGCCGTCGTGGCGGTCCTGGTCTTCTTCACCGCGCATCGCGTCGAATCCCGCTACAAGCTGCTGCTGTGGCTCGACGCCATCGGGCTGGCCGCCTTTTCGGTGATGGGCGCGGCCAAGGGCCTGGCAATCACCGGTTCGCCGGTGGTTTCGATCATTACCGGCATGCTGACCGCGACCTTCGGCGGGATATTGCGCGATCTGCTTGCCGGTGAACCATCGGTGCTGCTGAGGCCGGAGATCTACGTCACGGCCGCTCTGGCGGGCGCCGCCATCTTCACATTGGGCGACGTCGCCGGATTGCCACAGATCGTCTCCGGGTTGGCCGGCTTCGTCGTGGCGCTCGTCGTGCGCGGCGGCGCGCTGCGCTTCGGCTGGTCGTTTCCGTCGTACAGGAGCCGGCCTGGCCGGCGGCCGGAGGATATTCCGTGAGGAGGAAGTGAGTAGCGAATAGGGAGTGGCGAAGAGGGATTGCAGCTCGCAATCCAGCGTAGCTCTGGCTATTCGCTACGCCGCGAAGCGCTGCGCTTCCCCGCCATAGTAGTTGACGTAGCGCGCGCCGATCTCCTTGACCGGCATCACCACGAAGACATCGACGGTCGAGAATTCGCGGTCGATGACGCAACCGTCGCCGATGCGGGCGCCGACCCTCAGATAGCCCTTCACCAGAGGCGGCATCGCCGCGATCGCCGCCTTGGTGTTGACCGCCTCGATCGGCATCAAGTCCATGGAGCAATAGCGCCCGGACACCGCGCGCACATCCCAGGCCGAATTCGTGCGGCAGTGATGGGCGAGGTAGGTGAGCGCCTCGGCATGCGCCGCCGGCACGGTGCCGTGGAACGAAGCGCAGCCGGTCATCACGCCGATTTCGTAGTGATTGATGTAGGCCCAGATGCCTTGCCACAGCGCCTCGATGGTGCGCTTGGAGCGGTATTCCGGCAAAACGCAGGATCGGCCGAGCTCGAGGAAACGCTGGCCGGGATGGCGGGCGATGAGCTTGGTCAGCTCGAATTCGCCTTCGGAATAGAAGCCCCCGGCGGCGGCCGCGATTTCTTGGCGCAGCAGCCGGTAAGTGCCGACGATGCGGCGGTGTTCGGGGCCGGAAATCGAATTGTCGAAGACGAGCAGATGATCGCAGAGCGGATCGAATCGGTCGGCGTCGCGGCGGTCCTGCACCTGGAATAGGTCCTTGCGGGCGCCAAGCTCGTCGTAGAATACCCGGTAGCGCACTTCCTGCGCGGCCGCGATCTCGGCCTCGTTGCGGGCGAGCCGCACTTCGAGATTGCCGATACGGCCGAGTGCTGCGCCTTTTATGACGGAATCGACATTGCGCCCGGCGAGCAAGGCGCTGCTGGCGTTCGGCCGCGTGTCACATTCCGGCATAACTGTATGCACGAGTGATTCTCCTTCGAGCCATCCCTCTTGGCACGGGGATACGGTGTAGGTGCAACAGGATTGTGACAGTACCGTGATAAGGCGTCGCGGGCAATACTTCGTCGGCTGGCGAAAACGCTCAACCGGCTACGTTAGGTGAGGAGGAGCGAGGCGCCTCTCGCTTGCACGGAGCAAGTCACTTTGTCCCAACCCCTTGTTTTCATGGATGTCGCCCTCGGGAAATCGGGCCGCGTCGGGTCGCCATGCATCAGCCGCCCAGCTGGAAAAAAGTGGATCAAGCCGCGACCTGGCCCTCGACGGCGTGGACAAGCGCATCCGGGTCGAGGGGCTTGGTGACGAAGCCGCTGGCGCCATGGGCAAGCACCGCATGGCGCGTCTTTTCCTGGCTGTCGGCCGACAGCACCATGATCGGCACCGGCGGCGCCGATGTCTCTTCCTCATGACGGCGGATCGCGGCAATGGCGTCCAGCCCGTCCATCACAGGCATGTGCAGGTCCATCAGCACCACGTCGAAGCGGTGCTTGTGCCCGGCGCTGGTGACGGCCTCGACCGCGGCCTTGCCATTGCCGACAACCTTGACGCGGTGCCCCGCCTTCAACAGCGTGGCGCGGGCCAGCATGGCATTGATGTCGTTGTCTTCGGCGATCAGCACGGACAGGCCCGACTGACGGTCGCTTGAGACGCGCAGCGTCGGGGTGCGGCGCTTTTCCGGCCGTGGTTGGGCAAGGGCGGGCGTGTGGCTGGTCAAAAGAACACGCAAAAGTGTTCCACCGCGCACCGGTCGGGCCAGGAAGGTCGCGTAGCCGCTGGCGCGGAACTCGCCAAGCATGCCGCGATCGGTCGGCGCGATCAGCGTGATCGCTTCGCAATCGGAAAAGCCGCCTTGGCGCAACCGCTTGAGCACTCTCCCATCGCTCTCCTCCATGGCCGCGTCGACCAGCAGCACGTCGCAGCCCTCGGCCAGGGGCACGGCCTGTGCCACGGTGGTGGCGATGCCGGCCGTGCCGCCATTGGCGCGGATGGTGCGGGCGATCGCGTCTGCCTCGACAGCGTTCCTGGACAGGATCACCGCGCACCTGCCGGCAAGCACGTTCTGCCGGCCCTCAGGCGCCTCGGTGGCCTCCGTGGCCGGGATTTCGAAGACGAAGTCCGACCCTTGGCCAAGCCGGCTGGACACTGAAATCGTGCCGCCCATGGCAGCCACCAGTCGCTTGGAGATGGCAAGTCCGAGCCCCGCCCCGCCATGCGCGCGCGTCGAGGTGCCGTCGGCCTGTTCGAACTCCTCGAAGATGCGCTCCATGTCCTCTTCGCGCAGACCCGGACCGGTGTCGGTGATGGTGAAGCAGACACGGTCGCTTGTCTCTGTGCGGGCGCGCGCGATGCTGACCAGCACGCCGCCGCCGTCGGTGAACTTGATGGCGTTGCCGATCAGATTGAGCAGCACCTGCCTGACGCGACCTGGATCGGCTGTGATCAATTGCGGTACATCCGGTTCGACGTGGCAGCCGAGGCCAATACCCTTGGCGAAGGCGCGGGCGGCGAGCAATTCGATGATGTTGTCGGCGATCTCGCGCACCGACATGGGCTGCGGTTCGGGATCGAAGCGACCGGCCTCGATCTTGGAATAGTCGAGCAGGTCCTCGATCAGGGCGAGCAGGGCGCTGGCCGAGGTCGAGATGGCGCCGACATAGGTCTGCTGTTCCGGCGACAGGCTGGTATCGGCGAGCAGCCTGGCCATGCCCATGATGCCGTTCATCGGCGTGCGGATTTCATGGCTGACCGTGGCGAGGAAGCGCGATTTGGCCTGGCTTGCGTATTCGGCGCGCTCGCGCGCGGTGATGAGCGAGGATTCGGCGCGCTTGCGGGCAGTGATGTCGCGGGCGATGGCGCGATGCGATGCCGTGCCGCTGTCCTTGTCACGCACCGACAGTTCGATCCAGGAGAACCAGCGTGGGCCGCCTGGCGTGCGGATGGCGACATCGGTGGAACTGAGGCACTCATGGTCGGAAAAGGCGGCGTCGGGGACGACGCCGACCTCAATGCCAAGTTCGGCCAGGGTCTTGCCGGCAAGATCGCGCTGATCGGCTTCGACCAGATCGGCGAACACCTTGTTGGCATAGACGATGTGGCCGTCGCGATCGCGGTGGATGACGAGGTCGCCCAGCGCATCGATGAGACCGCGAAAGCGCTCCTCGCTTTCCTGCATTTCCCACATGCGGTCGGCCAGCGTCTCGATCTCGGCGCGGCTTCGGGCGGTGGTCTCGTCGAGCAGCACCACGGTCCGGTGGACGCGGCGTCTGGCATGGAAATGCATGGCCAGGCCGGCGAGGCCGGTTGCCAGCAAGGCGAGGCTGATGAAGATCGGCGCCCCTGTCAGA
>NZ_PNOT02000114.1 GCF_002879535.1 Mesorhizobium intechi | reverse complement strand
CGGAAAACCGGCTCTGCGCGACCATGATCGAGATGCTCAATGTCGAAGGCGTCGTGCTCGAGCCGGCCGGCGCGTTGGCCATCGACGCGTTGAAGGATTTTTCCAGGAAGGAGATCCGCGGCAAGACCATCGTCGCCGTGGTTTCCGGCGGCAATTTCGATTTCGAGCGACTGCCGGATGTCAAGGAACGGGCGTTGCGCTTCGAAGGGCTGAAGAAATACTTCATCATCCGCTTCCCGCAGCGGCCGGGCGCGCTGCGCGACTTCCTCGAAATGCTGGGACCGGACGACGACATCGCCCGCTTCGAGTATCTGAAGAAGTCGGCGCGCAATTTCGGCTCGGTGCTGATCGGCATCGAAACCAAGGACCGCCGCAATTTCGACCTGCTGAAGGCCAATTTCGAGGCCGAGGGCGTCCAGTATCAGGACATCACCGACAACGAGACATTGGCCGGGTTCATCATATGAGCGCAAAGGTCTTCATAGCCCTGTTTTCCGGCATCAATGTCGGCGGTAACCGCATCGTCAAGATGGCGGAGCTGCGCTCGTTCTTCGAGGATCTCGGCTTTTCCGACGTCGCCACCTATGTGCAGAGCGGTAATGTCGTGTTCCGGGCCGGCAAGGGCGACGCCGCCGCGCTGACCAGACAAATCGAAGCGGCGTTCGAGAAGAAATGGGGTTTTCATTCGCGCATCATGGTGCGCGATCTCTCGTGGTTCGAACGGCTGGTGAGCGAAAATCCCTACCCGGAAGCGGCCGCCGACCACACCAAGCTTCACGCCTATGCGCTGGAGCGTGAGCCGACCGCCGAAGAGGTGGCGCGGTTGGCTGAAAAATGCACCGGCCCCGAGCGCTTCGAAGTCAAGCGAGACGTGCTCTACCTCAGCGCGCCGGACGGGCTCGGAAAGTCAGTCTTCGCCAACCTCGTTCCGCGCGTTCTGAAGGTGCCGGGTACCGCGCGCAACTGGCGCTCGGTGCTGGCGCTGCTGGAGATGGCGGGCCGCGCCGGCGGGAAAACATGACCCCGAAAACTGGGTACGGGTTTTCAGGGTCGTGCTCAAACAAACACCTACGCCGCCGGCTTCCAGTCGAAGGTCAGTTCTTCGCGAAAGGCAAAGCGCTTGATGTGGTCGGCAACGACACTTTCCAGGCGCTCGAGCGATCCTCCTTCGTCGGTTGATACCACGATGTGCAATGCTGCCGCGTCCGCATCCATTACGGTGCGGCCGAGCGACAGATCGATCGTGCCATGGGTGGGATCGAATTCGACGGGGAATTTATGCGCCCAGTGCTTGCACAGCTGCTGCAGATAGCGGCTGGCATGTTCGGTGGCGACGTCGGCACGGCTGGTCGGCATGAGTGGACTCTCCGGAAGGGCAGGCGCCCATTGCTTGACATGGCGCCGGACCTGCCAGGCTGGCGCCATGTTCGGGTGGATAGGCACCTTCATTAAAAGTGCCAAAGGCGGCCGGGCAACTTCCGCCCGGTGCCAGGTCGACCCCTACCAGCTTCCGGTGTTGGCCATCGAAGCCCAGGGTTCTGCCTTGGCTTTCGCCGGGCCCTTCTGCAGAAGCTCGATCGAAATGCCGTCCGGCGACCTGATGAAGGCCATGTTGCCGTCGCGCGGCGGCCGGTTGATGGTGACGCCATTGTCCATCAGGTGCTGGCAGGTGGCGTAGATGTCATCGACCTCATAGGCGAGGTGGCCGAAATTGCGCCCGCCCTTGTAGTCTTCCGGATCCCAGTTGTAGGTGAGTTCAATCAGCGGCGCCTTGTCTTTGATGCCGCTCTGTTCATCTTCGGAGGCGGCAAGGAAGATCAGCGTGAAGCGGCCCTGCTCGTTTTCGTAGCGGCGGACCTCCTTCAGCCCGAGCTTGTTGCAGTAGAAATCGAGCGAGGCATCGACATCGGCGACGCGGACCATGGTGTGCAGATAGCGCATGAGTTTTCCTCGATCTGTTGGGGTGCGGCGCAACATAGGGTCGGCCCGGCGAAAGGGCAATCTCCCGTGGTCGGCTATGCCGGCAAAGAACAAATCCGGTATTCCCGCAATGAACCGTGAAAAAAGGCAGGGAAGGTCTTGCACACACCGGAAGCCGCGGTGTTAATC
>NZ_PNOT02000063.1 GCF_002879535.1 Mesorhizobium intechi | reverse complement strand
GCCGGCGCTGGAGCAGCCGGAGCAGCTGTCTGGTCGCCGGTGGCAGGTGCTGCCGGTTTGGTCTCTGGCGCCGGGACCGTCAGCAGTTCCGCCGGCTTGCCCGGCTCTTCCACCATTGCCAGCACTTGGCCGGCGGCATCCTTGGGAACCGAAACGACAGCGGTCTGCACCGAGACGGTCACGACCGTGCCGACGGTCGAATGCAAGGCAATCGTATAGTCACCAGGCTTCAGCGGGTCGTCGAGCACGATGACAAAGGCGCCATCGGGACCGGCCACAGTCGAGCCAAGCACCGTCGTGCCGCTCAGGATCTCGACCTTTGAATTGGGCGCTGCATTACCGGCAATGACGATCGAGCCATTGCCCTCGACGCGCACGACATCGAAAGTCGGCGAGATCGGGCCGGCTGCTACGGGTGCGGCCGGTGCAGGCGCTGCCGGAGCCTTAGCCTCTGTCGCCGGTGCGGCTGGAGCAGTCGCCTGTGGTGCCGCGGCGGGAGCGGCCGGCACCGCCGGCGCCGGCAGTCGGCCTTCCGTGCCGGGGGCAGCCGGTTTCGGCGCCTCGGGCGGCGCCAAGGCCGCGACCTCCGCCGGCGGTGTTGGATGAAGATACGGGTCGAGCGCGCCCGATACATAGGCGGTTCCCGCGGCCGCGACGGTCCCACCCGCCGCGAACAGGAACGCCTTCAATGGATTAATTGCCATATTTCCCTACCCCTTAGCCACCTAATGCCGGTCTAGCGTGTTTTGCCAATGCCGACAAGAAAAACGGGCCGACGAGAAAAAGCCCGGGCTTGTCAACCCTTGGGGCTTGACCACGCTTTCAGACCCAATCACCAATCATCCGCATGAACACGATTCGATCAGTCTGCGTCTATTGCGGCTCATCTCCGGGCCGCGATGAAATCTACGCCAAGGCCGGGCACCTGCTTGGACGCTCGATTGCCAAGGCGGGCCTGCGGCTGGTCTATGGCGGCGGCACCAGAGGCATTATGGGCGCCGTCGCCGAAGGCGCGCTCAAGGCCGGTGGCAAGGTGACCGGCATCATTCCCCGCTTCCTGATCAACAGGGAAGCAACCGAATCCGCGCTCGACCGGCTCGACGAGTTGCTGATCACCGACAACATGCACGAGCGCAAGCATAAGATGTTCGAGAAATCCGACGCCTTTGTGGCGCTGCCGGGCGGCATCGGCACAGTCGAGGAAATCGTCGAGATCATGACCTGGGCGCAACTCGGCCACCACCGCAAGCCGATCGTCTTCGGCAATATCAACGGTTTCTGGGACCCGATGACGGCGTTGCTTGAACACATGACGGCCGAGGGCTTCATCCACACCGCGCAACGGGTCAAGCCGCTGGTCGTCAACGACCCGGAGGCCATCGTCGCTGCCATCATGGTGGCAGGCTCCTCCGTCGACGCCCCAACCGAGGGCGTGCAGTCGGTGATCGATAAAATGTAGGCAATGGGCAGTAGGCGATAGGGGCTGGCTACTGGCTACCGGCTACTGCCTTCCGCAAATCCCCAATCACCGCGCGCTCGTCCTGCCGACGCCAGGCGAGATAAATCGCCACGCTGCGCTTGAACCAGGGAAGGTCGCGGAAGACTATTCCCGGCGGCGCGGCGCCTCGCAGGCTTTCCTGCACCGTCGCCAGGCCCAGCCCGGCGCTGACCAAGCCGAGCGAGGTCAAGGGATCGGCGGTCTCATAGGCGATGTCGGGCACGAAGCCAGCCTCGATGCAAGCGGCCAGGAACTGGCCGCGGTTGGTGTCGGCGGGCTGACGCACCACGGTGATCCACGGGCGGCCGTCGAGATGATGCGGACCGATCTCGGCGACAGCCGCAAGCGCATCGCCCTCGGGTATCGCCAGCATCAGCAGCTCGCGGCGGACCAGCATCGAGGCAATTTCGGGATAGTCGGCCGGCGGCGGCGAATAGACCAGGCCGAGATCGAGCGTGCGCTGGCGCAGACCTTCCAACTGCGCGGCAGAGCGCAGGCTCATCAGGCTGAGATGCAATCGCGGCCGCTCGCGGCGGAATTGCCTGAGCATGCCGGCGACCAGGCCAGCATGCACGGCGCCTTCGACATAGCCGATGGCGAGACGGCCAACCGCGCCGCTGGCGAGGTTGCGGCCGAACTCCTCCACGCGCCGCGCATTGGCAATCAGGGCGCGGGCCTCGGTGAGGAAGGCGCGGCCCTCCGCATTGAGATGAACCCGCTGCTTTGCCCGTTCGAACAGAGTGACGCCCAGTTGCTCCTCGAGGTGTATGATCTGCCTGCTGAGTGGCGATTGCGAGATGTGCAGGATTTCGGCGGCGCGACCGACATTGCCGGTTTCGGCGACCGTGATGAAGTAGCGGAGTTGGCGCAGGTCGAACACTTCTTCTCCGAGCCGTACGACCTCGAAGGTCTCAACTTTATCCTAATCAGTCTTGGACAGTCTGACCAGCCAAAAGGGATAGTCGGCCATCCCAACCAAAGGAGACCGACATGCAGTTCTTTGCCCTTCTCACCCGTAACACCGCAAAGTTTGGCGACGCCGACTTTGCGCCGCTCCTGCCCGGCGAGGCCGAGCAGCGCCGCACGCTCTACGCCGAAGGCGCGGTGCGCCAGGTCTGGAACCGTGGCGACATCCCCGGCAGTTGCATGATGTTCGAGGCAACTGACGACGCCGAAGTGCGCGGCCATCTCGCCACCTTGCCGCTGGTCAAGGCCGGCATGATGGACATCGCGGCGATTGTGCCGCTCAACCCCTACCCCGGGTTTGGGCCGAAGCACTGAGTTGGCGCTATCGCGATGCGGTGGCGGCGAAGGCGCCGTCACCGCGCTCCTGCTCGACACAGCGAGATCCGCAGATGTCAAGAAACTGTCACACGAAACCGGCTTCTCGCATGCTAAGACCCTGGCGTTGAGCCGCTTGCGCGGTTCGTTGCTTGGACCATCTGGAGAAGCGACAGTGAACATCGCCCTCCCCGGCGAAGGTACCGACCTTTCGCCCTATTTGCCCGATGAACACGGGCTGTTCTTCACCTACCATTTCACCGCTGAAGGCGTGCGCACCAAGGATCCGGCGCAAGCGCATTGGAGCTGGCGCAGCTACCAGGTCACCGACCTCCACGCTCGCCAGGAGATCGGCGCCGAGTTGGCGCTGCCGGCCCCGGCGCGCGACGCATTCCTCGCCCCCAGCCATGGCTGCCACATCGACTATGAGGACGGCTGGCTCTATGGCGATCTGCCGGACCTCAAGCACGACTTCTCGGAGGCGCGCGGGCTCGTCCATTTCCGCTTTGCCTTCAACGACACGATGTTGATCGGCGCCCGCAAACAGCCGCTGGAATCGGTCGACGCCGTCCGCAGGGCGGTGGAGAATGGATCGCGGAAATTCCGCTCGCCATCGGACCTGATCGAGGCGGTCATGAGCCAGTCGCTCGACGGCATGTCGGCTGAGCTCGGCAAGCTTGGCGACGCGCTCGACGGCATAGAGGACCGCGTTGTGCGCGATGCATGGCACAATGAACGCCAGGCGCTGGTCGAGGCGCGCCGGCAACTGGTGGTGATCCACCGGCAGATGGCGACGCTCACCAACCTGTTCCGGCATCTCGACCATTCGCATCGCGACGAGCTGCCCGATCGGATCAATGATATGGCGGCCAGACTCTCGCACCGGGCACTCACCCTCTATAATGACGGCGAGCAGTTGCAGGCACGCACAAGGTTGTTGCAGGACGAGCTGATGGCGAAACTGACCATGCAGTCGAACCAGCTTCTCTACGTGCTCTCCGTCATGACGGCAGTGCTGTTGCCAATGACCATCATCTCAGGCCTGTTCGGCATGAATGTCGGCGGATTGCCCCTGGTCGACACGCCGATGGGTTTCTGGGTGGTGACGGCGGTCTCGCTGCTGATCGCGGGCGTGACCTATCTCTTCGTCAGGCGGCTCGGGCAGATGTAGCCGCAAGCGGCGCTACGCCGATGCCCTCAAATCCTCGATGATCGTGCCGGCGGCGCGGATTTCCGCTTCGTGGTCGGGCTCGCGCCAGGTCTCGGCCAGGCCAGCGGCATACCATTCCTGCATCGCGGGCAAAGCGAGCAATTGCTGAGGATAGGCAGCCGCCGCACCGTCGAAGATGAGCCCATAAGACTGCGCCCGGAACGCCACCGGAGCGAAGAAGGCATCGACGGCGGTGAAGCTGGCGCCGGCGAGGAACGGTCCGCCGAACCGGGCAAGGCCATCGTTCCAGAGATCGCCGAGGCGGAAGAGATCGTGCTTCAGTGCATCCGGCATCGGAAACGGCTCGACCCGCAGGCCGCAGCTCATCGGGCACAGATTGCGCAGCGCCGTGAAACTCGAATGCATTTCGGCGGCGGCAGAGCGCGCCCAGGCGCGGGCCTTGGCCTCGACCGGCCAGACGCCGTGATGGCGCTCGGCCAGATACTCAGCGATGGCAAGCGAATCCCAGACCACCCAACCATCGTCGATGAGGCACGGCACCCGGCCGTTCGGTGTGAACGACCGGTAAAGGTCCCAGCTCGCTCCTACCGTAAATGGCGTCAACCGCTCCTCGAATGGAATATCCAGTTCCCGCATCAAGAGCCAAGGACGCAGCGACCATGAAGAGTAATTCTTGTTGCCGATATGCAAGATATACATCGCAGCTTCTACCTCGTTGCTGGCATCGCTGGGCGGACCTCGCGATTGCGAAACATCGACCAGGAATACATCGCCAGCGCCGTCCAGATCAGGGCAAAGGCGATGGCTTGTGCCGTGCCGAACGGCTCGTCGAAGACCAGAACCGCGATCAGGAAAACCATGGTCGGCGCGATGTATTGCATGATGCCGATAGTCGAGAGGCGCAAGAGCTTGGCGCCGAACGCAAACAAAAGCAGCGGCACCGACGTGACCGGACCGCAGCCCATCAGCAACGCCGTGTCGGCGCCGGTGCTCGACACGATGTGGTCCTGTCCCGTCGCGATCAGGTAGACGATATAGCCAAGAGCCGGCACGGACAGCAAAAGCACTTCGAGCAAAAAGCCCTGGCTTGGCCCGATCGGCAGCGTCTTGCGGAAGAAGCCGTAGGCGGCGAAGGAAAACGCCAGCGCCAACGACACCCAGGGCAGCTTGCCGCCCTCGATTGTCAGCACCGTGACGGCAACCGTCGCCAGCACCACCGCCGCGATCTGCAGACGGTCGAGCCGCTCGCCAAGCAGCAGCGCACCGACGACGACGCTGACCAGCGGGTTGATGTAGTAGCCAAGCGCGGTCTCGACGGTGCGGTCGACCGCGATGGCCCAGACGTAGATGCCCCAGTTGACCGAAATCAGCGCCGCCGTCAGCGCCGCCATGGCAATGGTGCGGGGCGACCGAAGTGCCGCCTTGAAGTCCGCCGTGCGACCGGCCCACACCAGGACCGCCGCGGCGATCGGCACGGACCAGACGATGCGGTGGGCGATCACCTCGGCTAGCGGCAGGTGCGCCACGGCCTTCATGTAGAAAGGCAGCATCCCCCACAAGAGATAGGCGCCCAGCGCCAGCAGGAAGCCGCGACGGGCCTTCGATTCCGCGTCCATGGTAATTGCTTTAGTGACCATGGCCCAACGCTATGGCCCAGTAACCTTGGTAAGACCATCGCAAAGTTCTGATGGATCAATGGACTTTCGCTGATGGTTCAACCTTATTCGGCGGCAACAAGCCCGGCCATCTCACGGTTCTTCATCAGCTTGTAGATGATCGAATCCATCAGCGCCTGGAACGAGGCGTCGATGATGTTTTCGGAAACCCCGACCGTCCACCAGCGCGCGCCTGTACCGTCATGCGATTCGATCAGGACGCGGGTGATGGCCTCGGTACCGCCATTGAGGATACGCACCTTGAAGTCGGCGAGCTCAAGGTCGACGATCTCGCTCTGGTATTTGCCGAGATCCTTGCGCAGCGCGATGTCGAGCGCGTTGACCGGGCCGTGCCCTTCCGCCACCGACATTTTTTCCTCGCCGTCGACGAGCACTTTCACGATCGCTTCGGACACCGTCTTCAGCTGGCCATTGGCGTCGAAGCGGCGCTCGACCATGCAGCGGAACGAGGTGACGTTGAAGAATTCCGGCAGGCCGTGCAGCATCTTGCGGGCGAGCAGCTCGAAGGACGCATCGGCGCCCTCATAGGCATAGCCCTCGGCCTCGCGCTCCTTGACGACCGCGATCAGCGCGTCGAGCCGGTGATCGTCCCTGGGCACCTCGATGCCGCGCCGCTTCAGCTCCGCGAGGAAATTGGCCTTGCCGCCCTGGTCCGAGACCATGACGCGACGGCGGTTGCCGACGGATTCCGGCGGCACATGCTCATAGGTCGCTGGCTCCTTGGCGAGTGCGGAAGCATGGATGCCGGCCTTGGTGGCGAAAGCCGAGGCGCCGACATAGGGCGACTGGGCTTCCGGCGCGCGGTTCAGCAATTCATCGAATGCGCGCGACAGACGGGAAATGCCGGTCAGCGCTTCGGCCGAAATGCCCGTCTCGAAGCGATCTGCGAATGCCGGCTTCAGCGCAAGTGTCGGCACGATCGAGATCAGGTTGGCGTTGCCGCAGCGTTCGCCTATGCCGTTCAGCGTGCCCTGGATCTGCCGTACGCCGGCCTCGACCGCGGCCAGGGAATTCGCAACCGCCTGGCCCGTGTCGTCGTGGGCGTGGATACCCAGATGATCGCCGGGAATGCCGGATGCGATGACCTTGGCGAGGATGGTGCGCACTTCCGAAGGCTGCGTGCCGCCATTGGTGTCGCACAACACTACCCAGCGTGCGCCGGCGTCGTATGCCGTCCTGGCGCAGGCCAGTGCATAATCCGGATTGCCCTTGAAGCCGTCGAAAAAGTGCTCGCAATCGACCATCGCCTCCTTGCCCGAGGCGACAGCGGTTTCCACCGAAGTCTTGATCGATTCCAGATTCTCTTCATTGGTGCAGCCGAGCGCGACGCGGACATGATAGTCCCAGCTCTTGGCGACGAAGCAGATGGCGTCGGATTTCGACTGCACAAGGGCCGCAAGGCCGGGATCATTCGAGGCGGAGACTCCTGCCCGCTTGGTCATGCCGAAGGCGACGAATTTGGCGCATGCCGTGCGTTTCTGCTGGAAGAAGGCCGTGTCGGTCGGATTGGCGCCGGGATAGCCGCCCTCGACATAGTCCATGCCGAAATCGTCGAGCAGTTTTGCAATCGCAATCTTGTCCTCGACGGAAAAGTCGATGCCCGGCGTCTGCTGGCCATCGCGCAATGTGGTGTCGAAGAGATAGAGGCGCTCGCGGGTCATGGTCATCTACCTGCAAATTTGTCCGTCGCGCGGATCAGCCGGTCGAGGATGCCGGGCTCCGAATAGGCATGGCCGGCGCCCTCTATCAGATGGAAATCGGCCTTCGGCCAGGCCTTATGCAGCGCCCAGGCATAGCGTGCCGGACATGGCATGTCGTAGCGGCCATGGACGATGGTGCCGGGGATATCCTTGAGCTTCCAGGCATCGCGCAGAAGCTGCCCCTCCTCCAGCCAGCCGGCATGGACGAAATAATGGTTCTCGATGCGAGCGAAGGCGACGGCATAGTCGTCCTCGCCAAACTTGTCGCTGGTTTCCGGCTCCGGCAGCAGTGTGATGGTTTCGCCTTCCCACAGGCTCCACGCACGGGCTGCTTCCAGCTGCGCCTCGCGGTCCGAGCCAACCAGCCGCTTGCGGTAGGCGGCCATCATGTCGCCGCGCTCGGCTTCGGGGATCGGCGCCACGAAACGCTCCCACTTGTCGGGAAACATCTCGGAGACGCCGAACTGATAGTACCATTCGAGCTCGGCGCGGGTCAGCGTGTAGATGCCGCGCACGACCAGCTCGCTGACGCGATCGGAGTGCGTCTCGGCATAGGCGAGCGCCAGCGTCGAGCCCCAGGAGCCGCCGAACACCAGCCATGTGTCGAAGCCGGCCATGTCGCGCAAGCGCTCGATGTCGGCGACAAGATGCCAGGTCGTGTTGGCTTCCAGCGAGGCGTTCGGCGTCGACTTTCCGCAGCCGCGCTGATCGAACAGGATGACGTCGTAGAGTTTCGGGTCGAACAGCCGCCGGTGTTTGGGCGAGATGGTGCCGCCCGGTCCGCCATGCAGGAATACGGCCGGCTTGGCGCCCTTGGTGCCGGAACGCTCCCAGTAGACCTGATGGCCATCGCCGACATCGAGCATGCCGCTGTCGAATGGTTCGATCTCCGGGTAGAGGGTGCGCAAGCTCATAGTTTCAGGCCCTGTTGCGGCCAGTTGGCCGTTTCGTGATCGGGATGCTGGAAGGAGATAATCTGCTCCTGCCTTGCGTAAAAATCGGGATCGTCATGGACCGGCGCCCCGAATATCGTTTCCACCCAGGGCAGCCTCGCCGCATAGTTGACCTGAATTTGCGGCGCCAGATCCGAGCGGTCGTCGAAGGCGCCGATCGCGATCTCGAGCCCGCCGGGCTGGCGGTAGGTCAACGGTGTGCCGCAGCGAGCGCAAAAACCGCGATCGATGTTGACCGAAGACTGGAAATAGCTTGGTTCCTCACGCGTCCATTCGACACCGTCACTGGGTGCCGTCACCAGCGCACCGAAGAACGAGCCGAACTGCTTCTGGCACATGCGGCAGTGGCAGATGGACGGGCGCCCGAGCGCGCCCTTGATGCGGAAGCGCACGGCGCCGCATTGGCAACCGCCGGTTCGAACAGTTTCGGTCATTGTCTTTCCTCCGGCGGCCATTGGTCGGTGTCGTGATCGGGATGCTGGTAGGACACAAGCTCGGCGAGATAGGGAGCCGAATCCATGTCCGCCATCGTGTCCTCGCCCGGCAGTTGTGGAATAGTGTCGACATAAGGCAGTTTTGCCTCCGTACCCCACTGGATGGTCGGCGTGATACCAGCCGGATCGTCGAAGGCGGCGATCGCCAGCGCCATGCCGTCGGGCGCCTCGAAGGTCAGCGGCGTGCCGCAGTCGCCGCAGAAGCCGCGCCAGGCGGCATTAGAGGAACGGAAGCGCTTGGGCTCGCCGCGTGTCCAGTCGACCCTGGCGCCGCGCACCGAGACCAACGGCAGGTAGAAATTGCCGCTCGCCTTCTGGCACATCCGGCAGTGGCAGATCGAGGCGTCGCCGAGCGCACCTTCGACACGGAAGCGCACCGCCCCGCATTGGCAGCCGCCTGTGTAGACTGGCCGGTTGTCAAGGCTCATGGCTCACTCCGGGTCATGGCAGACGGCCTCGACATTGTTGCCGTCGGGATCGAAGACGAAGGCGCCATAATAGTTCGGATGATAGTGCGGGCGCAGGCCCGGCGCGCCATTGTCCTTGCCGCCGGCGGCGAGGGCCGCGGCATGGAAAGCATCGACCTCGGTGCGGCTGCGCGCGGTGAAGGCGACATGCTGATTGGCCTTTTCCCCCTGCTTGCCTTCCTGCAGCCAGAACACCGGCCGATCGCGGCCATAGCCTCCCACCTTTGCGCCGCCGGTGTATTCCAGCGGCACCGTATAGAGCAGGGAAGCACCAAGCGGCGCCATCGCCTTGTCGTAGAAAGCCTTCGAAGCGTCGAAATCTGCAACGTCGATGCCGAGATGGTCGATCATCTCTTTACCTCCCAGGTGGTGATGCGTTCGCCAGTGGCCGGATCCTTGCCGTCCTTCAACTGTACACCTTGCGCCAAAAGCTCGTCGCGGATGCGGTCGGCTTCGGCCCAGTTCTTGGCCGCGATAAAGGCAAGGCGATCGGCGATCGCCTTGGCGACTTTATCTTCGTCGACCTCTGCCGAGGCAACATCGAAGCCGAGGAACAGCAGTGACGCCTTCAGCGCGGCGGCGGCTTCTTTGCTTTCCGCGGCCTCGCCGGCCAACTGCGTCAGCACCTGGAAGGCGGCATAGGTGGCGAGATCGTCCGACAAGGCACTGACGACTTCCACCGGCAACCGCCCTGCCGCAGGCGCCAGATCCGCCGCGCGTTTCCACTTGCGCAGCGTGTTCTCCGCCTCCTCAAGCTTGCGCACTGAAAAGTCGATCGGCTCGCGGTAGTGCGTCATCAGCATCGCCAGCCGCAGCACCTCGCCCGGCCAGTCGCGGCCGCCGAAGGTCTCGGTCTCCAGCAGTTCGTGGATCGAGTAGAAATTGCCGAGGCTCTTCGACATCTTCTGCCCTTCGACCTGGAGGAAGCCGTTGTGCATCCAGACTTTGGCCATGACTGATGTGCCGTGGGCGCAGCGCGACTGGGCGATCTCGTTCTCATGGTGCGGGAAGATGAGATCGAGGCCGCCGCCATGGATGTCGAACACCTCGCCGAGATAGGCCGCCGACATCGCCGAGCATTCGATGTGCCAGCCCGGCCGGCCCCTGCCCCATGGGCTCTGCCAGCCCGGCTCTTCCGGCGATGACAGCTTCCACAGCACGAAATCGCCAGGGTTCTTCTTGTGCGCGTCGACGGCGACGCGGGCGCCGGCCTGCTGTTCGTCGAGATTGCGCTTCGACAATTGGCCGTAATCCGGCATCGACGCGGTGTCGAACAGAACTTCGCCCGCCGCGACATAGGCATGGCCGCGTTGGATCAGGCTTTTGATCAAGGTGATCATGTCGGCCTTGCCGTCGGCGCGGGGCTCGACGAATTCGGTGGCGCGCGGCTCGATCGTCGGCTCAAGGCAGCCGAGCGTGGCGACATCCCTATGGAACTGGTCGGCGGTCTTTTCGGTCACCCGCCGGATCGCTTCGTTGAGCGACAGCTTTCCGGCCGATATCTCACTACCGAAATCGCGCAGCGCACGCGCGTTGATCTTGTCATCGACGTCGGTGATGTTGCGCACATAGGTAACATGCGCCTGCCCATAGAGATGGCGCAGCAGGCGAAACAGCACGTCGAAGACGATGACCGGCCTGGCATTGCCGATATGGGCGAAGTCGTAGACGGTCGGGCCGCAGACATACATGCGCACATTCAGCGCATCGATCGGAACGAAATTCTCTTTCGTGCGCGTCAGCGTGTTGTAGAGCCGCAGGCCCTGCGATGCGTCGGACATTCCATGCCTTCCCGGTTCAGAACTTTCTATCTGGATGGAGCCGGCCCCGCGCCGAGGCGCAAATCAGGCTCCAGCCTGCTGGCCGGGGCGTTTGTCCACTCTGGGAAAAGATGAGGCGAAAACGTCCGGACCAGCGCGAGGCTAGCCAATAATGCAAATGCCACAAATGGCGAAAGACGTTTTCATGGGCGGCTTTATCGCCTTGGTCAGTGTTGCCGTCAAGCCGCTGACACCGAGAAAAACGCAGTAAAGGTTGGCAAACGCGTCGCTCGATCACGCGGAATCAGGCAATGAAACATTTTATTAAACATGTCGGCACAGTCATGAAACATTCGCCGGCTAGATCACCAAACGTCACGATTTGGTCGGATTCAACGGTCAAACGCGAACACGAAAACGTTACCTGGGAAGAGAAACATGCCTCGAAGCAAGCAAGAAGCCACCCGCGCCAAGCAACCTGCGCTGGCCAGCCACTATCGCGCCATCGGCCCGGCCGCGATCGTCGCCGCCCTCCTTCACACCGCGAAGAAGAAGAAGCCGGCGCCGAAGATCGTGTCGCCCCGCGCTGCCTGAAGCAGAGTGCGGCCGGCGCCAAGGGCGCCGGGCATGAGGCGTACAAGCCTCCAGACAGAAACTTCCGCTAGAACAACGTCATCTGACTGTCGTCCGCGCCGGGCTTCCGGCGCCCGGTCTTCTCGGGCTCCGGCCCGACCTCGCCCCTCTGCTGAATCTCCGGACCGGTGTTTGCGACCTTGTTGACCAGGTCGGAGACGGGAACCGCCTCGAAGAAATCGGGTTGCGCCGGCCGCAGCAGGTCGGCGACATCGCGCGGCTCCAACGTGCGGCAATCCAGCCAGCGGGCGAAATCGCCGGGATCGATGACCACGGGCATCCGATCGTGGATGTGGGCGATGGCGGCATTGGCGTTGACCGTCAGGATCGCGCCGGTGTCCATTTCCGAACCGCCGGGCTCGGCATAGGTCTCGATCAGGCCGGCAAAGGCGACCAGGCCGCCATGCCTGGGCCGGATCCAGTAGGGTTGCCCCTTCCTGCCCCCGCTCTGCCGCCATTCGTAGAATCCAGACGCCGGCACCAGCGCGCGGCGATGGCGCATGGCGGCCTTGAACGAGGCCTTTTCGATTGCGCCTTCCGAGCGCGCGTTGAACAGCAGCGGAAACTCCCTCGTGTCCTTGACCCAGGTGGGAATGAGCCCCCAGCGCACCAGCATCGGTTGCCGATCCGGCAGATTGGAACCCGGCGCCCGCGGCGCGCCGGCGGTCGCCATCAGCACCGGTTGCGTCGGCGCGATGTTGTAGCGCGCCGGGAAATCCTCCAGTTCCGCCAGGCCGAGGAAGGCAGCGGTCTGATTCGGTGCGGCGGTCAGGGCGAAACGTCCGCACATGATGGATTGCTCCTGCCTTCGAATGGTTCCGCCAGAAAGTGGCGATGGAACAGCCGCACTGCAACCGCTAAAGCTGTCCGGCGGCGACCGTCCACAGCGGGCTGCGGCGGCCGAACGGTTGGGAGCCATGAACGATACACGAAAGATACTGCCGGCGGTCTCGGTAGCCGTGGTGCGTGACGACACCGTGCTGTTGGTCAAGCGGGCGCGGCAACCTTCACAGGGCCTCTACGCTTTTCCGGGCGGCAAGGTCGAGGCCGGGGAGACGCTGGAGGATGCCGCCAAGCGCGAGCTGCTGGAAGAGACCGGTTTGCATGCCACCGGTTTGCGCCCGCTTCGGGAAATTCATATCGACGGCAGGGACGATTCCCACCCTGTCGACTACCGCCTCACGGTCTTCGGCGCCGACTATGCCGGCGGCGTGGCCGTGGCCAGTGACGATGCCGAGACAGCAGCCTTCTACACGCTCCGCGAGATGGCGGCACTGCCGCTTGCCGGCTCGGTGTTCGCAGTGGCGGAAGATCTGCTTGGCCGACCCGCTGGTTTCCCTGAAAGCCGTTGAATTCCCCGACCGCAATGCCGGAAACGCCTTGCAGGCGACAAATTGTTTGGCCACATAGACTTATGAACCGCGCTCCTTTCCTCGTCGCTTTGTGCCTTGCCGCCAGCACGGCCGTGGCCGTGCCGGCGTTCGGCGCCGAGTCGCCGTTCGAGCCGGGACTGATGCGGCTGGCGGAGGTGCTGGGATCGCTGCATTTCCTGCGCAATCTGTGCGGCGAGAAGGGCGACCAGTGGCGTGGCGAAATGGAAAAACTGCTCGAATCGGAAAATCCGGATCCGGAGCGTCGCGCCCGCTTCATCGCCAGTTTCAATCGCGGTTATCGTTCCTTCGGAGGCACCTATACGCAATGCACGGTTTCAGCCACGGAAGCCATCAGCCGCTACATGAAGGAAGGCGAGACGCTGTCGCGCGACATCGCCTCGCGCTACGGGAATTAGGCATCCATCAACAGATATCCGAGCCGTCGCTGGGCCTATCGGACAAATCCGGC
This sequence comes from Mesorhizobium intechi, assembly GCF_002879535.1. Taxonomy (GTDB): domain Bacteria; phylum Pseudomonadota; class Alphaproteobacteria; order Rhizobiales; family Rhizobiaceae; genus Mesorhizobium; species Mesorhizobium intechi. The sequence continues at coordinate 7,566 of NZ_PNOT02000063.1, read as the reverse complement.
TTGTAGCGGTCTGTGTCTTGGTGCAATCCTGATGTTGCACTTCTGCAACAACGTTAATCAAACGTTACCACAAGAATCCGAAATTAACTCAAACTGAAGGTTTTCACCCCGCAGGCCGGCCTAATCGGCTAAGTTTGATCCGGGTTGAAACGCAGCTTCGCCAGACACAGCCGTCTGCTGTAAAGGACGATCAAAAAAAGGTCGTATTTACAGATACTTACTTAAGGCTGCGTGCAAACGGAACAGATCAAGCCTGATCCGCACCGATGGATCGCAGCTTGAAAGGGTGGACATCGCTTATGGAACATGGTGTCAACGACATCGACGCGCTGGTCAGGGAAGAAAAACGCCTGACGGCGGTGGAAAGCCACAGCGAAGCCTGGGCAGAGGGCCTTTCGGCCGGCATCGAGCCCGAGATCATTGCCGAGGCGGCGCTTGAGACCGCGTTTGGTGAAATGTTGCGCGCCAACGGCGAGACATCGGCCCTTGCCCTGCTCGACCGCATGCGTGAAAAGGTGATTGCTGGCGCCTTCGAACCCGAGCGGCTGCGGCACTGAACCGACATCCGGTTCTTTGACGATCGAGTGCCGTTTGGGCATCGTACCCGGGAGCCAAGGAGATACGGGCAGTGAATTTTCCGATGTCAGGCCGGCCGAAAGGCTTGGTCCTCTACATCCGTCTCGCCGCGTGCTGTGCCGCGATTGCCTTTGCGACGTGCCTGGCAAGCAGCCCTGCCCATGCGCTGAGCGAGATCCAACGCGAAGAGCTTCCCTCGCCTGTCACACCGTCAGCGGATGACGACGTTTCGTCGCCCGGCGGCGCGATTCCCATGCCCGACCCAGTCGGAACGCCGCCCTCAACCGGTCAGCAGCCGGCCGCTCCGGACGCGGCGGAGCCCGATAGTCCAGCGGACGGCGGCAGCAACAGGCCGCGTGTCGATCCCGAGGCACCCTTGCCTGAGGTCGTCTACGACCTCAGCAAGCTGCCCGAGCCCGTGCGGCGTATGCATGATCTGATCATCGAGGCCTGCAAGAGCGGCGACATTGAAAAGCTCCGGCCCCTGATCGGCAAGGGCGACAGCATGACCCAACTGTCGCTGGCCGACATCGACGGCGACGCCATCGCCTTCCTCAAAGGTCTGTCCGGCGACCCTGACGGCCAGGAGATCCTGGCCATCCTGGAGGAAGTGCTGAGCGCCGGCTATGTCCATATCGACGCCGGAACAGCCCAGGAACTCTATGTCTGGCCGTATTTCTTCGCGCTACCGCTGGACAAGCTGGACGCCAAGCAGCGGGTCGAACTGTTCAAGATCGTCACCGCCGGCGATTTCGACGACATGAAGCAGTTCGGCGCCTATATTTTCTATCGCGTCGGCATCACGCCCGCAGGCCAGTGGACATTTTTCGTCGCCGGAGACTGAGAGCTTTGCCTCTGATCAAAGGGGAAAGGAAGCTCAGACGACAAGGGCCTCGGAAAACTCCACCGCCGTGCCTTGCGCGGGCGTCACGATTTCGCCTTCCCACATGACGCGGCGGCCGCGAATGACGGTACCGACCGGCCAGCCGGTGACTTCCTTGCCGTGATAAGGCGTCCAGCCCGCCCTTGAACCAGCCTGCGCATTGGTGATGGTCTGACGCCGCTTCATATCCACAACCGTGAAGTCGGCATCGTAGCCGGCGGCGATGCGGCCTTTTCTGGCCATGCCGAAAATGCGCTGCGGGCCGTGGCTGGACAGGTCGACAAAGCGCTGCAAGGTCAACCGGCCCGCGTTGACGTGGTCGAGCATGATCGGCACCAGCGTCTGGACCCCGGTCATGCCCGAGGGAGAAGCCGGATAGGGCTTTGCCTTTTCGGCCAGCGTGTGCGGTGCGTGATCGGAGCCGAGCACGTCGACGATGCCTTGCGAGATGCCGTGCCAGACGCCATCGCGGTGGCGGGAGGCACGCACCGGCGGGTTCATCTGGATCAGCGTGCCGAGCCTGGGATAGTCGTCGGCGCTCAGCGTCAAATGGTGCGGGGTCGCTTCGCAGGTCGCGACGTCCTTGTGCTGTTCGAGGAACAAGATCTCCTCGGCGGTCGAGATGTGCAGGACATGGATGCGGGCACGAACGTCGCGCGCGATGCGCACCAGCCGTTCGGTGCAACGCAAGGCGGCGATCTCGTCGCGCCAGACCGGATGCGATGACGGCTCACCCTCGATGCGTTCACCAAGCCGCTCGCGCAGCCGGAACTCGTCTTCCGAATGAAAGGCGGCACGGCGACGGGTGTTCCGCAGGATCGAGGCGACGCCTTCGTCATCCTCGACCAGCAGGTCGCCGGTGGACGAACCCATGAAAACCTTTATGCCCGCGGCGCCCGGCAGCCGCTCTAGCTCGCCGACATCGCTGGCGTTGTCGCGGGTACCGCCGACCCAGAACGCGAAGTCGCAATGCATGCGGCCGCTGCCGCGCCGCACCTTGTCGGCCAGCGTTGCCTCGCTGGTGGTCAACGGGTTGGTGTTGGGCATCTCGAACACCGCGGTGACGCCGCCAAGCACCGCCGCCCGCGAGCCGGTTTCCAAGTCTTCCTTGTGCTCCAGTCCCGGCTCGCGAAAGTGCACCTGGCTGTCGATGACGCCCGGCAGGACATGCAGGCCGCCACAATCAATCGTCTCGCCGGCCGAGGCCTGGCGGAGATCGCCTATCGCGGCGATGCGTCCATTCTTCACGCCGATATCACGTGCCCCCTCGCCGTCATGGTTGACCACTGTGCCGCCTGTCAGGATGAGGTCGTAGGTCATGGCCATGCTCTCTTGCGGGGGGAGTATCAGCGGCTTACGTAATGGCCAACCGTTTTGCAAGATCAGGCTCTTATCCTCCCATGCCCTTTGCCCTGCTGAAAGACCGCGCGCTCATCTCCGTCTCCGGCCCGGATGCCGAGCACTTTCTGCAAAACATCCTGACCACAGATCTCGATACGCTCGGCGCCGGCGAAGCCAAGCCGGGCGCACTGTTGACGCCGCAAGGCAAGATCCTGTTCGATTTCCTGATCTCGCGTGCCGGCGAAAACGCCTTCCGGTTGGAATGCCGTGCAGACATTTCAGAAGATTTCATTCGCCGGCTGACGCTCTACAAGCTTCGCGCCAAGGTCGAGATTGCCAAGTCGGAACAGTCCCTTGTCGCTGTTGCGTGGGGAAAAGAGCCAATCGTCTCAGAAAATGATTCAACCGCGTTTGCCGACAAGCGCTTTGCTGGGGAAAGCGTCACACGCACCTATGCCGGCATTGCGGACGTCGGCGACATCGCTGCATGGCAAGCCTTCCGCATCGCTCACGGCATCGCGGAGAGCGGTGCCGATTATGCGTTGGGCGACGCCTTCCCGCATGACGTGCTTCTCGACGAGACCGGCGGCGTCGGCTTCAGGAAAGGCTGCTATGTCGGCCAGGAAGTGGTCTCGCGCATGCAGCATCGCGGCACGGCGAGGCGGCGCGTGCTGATCGTGCAGGCCGGGCTTGCCCTGCCCGCCTCCGGCACCGAACTCACCGTCGAGGGGCGGCCGGTCGGCACGCTCGGCTCGAGCGTCAGCGACATCGGGCTTGCCATTGCCCGCATCGACAGGGTCAAGGCGGCGCTCGACGCCGGCCAGCCGATCCTGGCCGGCGATGTGCCGGTGGCGATGGCCATTCCCAACTGGGCCAAGTTCGCTTTTCCGCAGGAAAACGTCAGCGCGGAGGAAGCCTGATGGCGGCGGACCGCACCGGGGCGCCGCCGCGCGCCTGGCAGCGCATGCTGTCCGGCCGCCGGCTCGACCTGCTCGACCCCTCGCCCCTCGACATCGAGATTTCGGACATTGCCCATGGGCTCGCCCGCGTCGCCCGCTGGAACGGCCAGACCAGTGGCGAGCATGCATTCTCGGTTGCTCAACATTCGCTGCTGGTTGAAGCCCTGTTCAATGATCTGGTGCCGCAAGCTTCGGCCTCCGACCGGCTCACCGCACTGCTGCACGATGCGCCTGAATATGTCATCGGCGACATGATCTCGCCGTTCAAGTCGGTGATGGGCGGCAGCTACAAGGACTGCGAGTTGCGCCTGCAGCGCGCCATCCATCTGCGCTTCTCACTGTCTCCCGAACCTGCCGCGGCGCTACGCAGGGACATCAAGCGCGCCGACCAGATCGCCGCCTATTTCGAGGCGACGCTGCTTGCCGGCTTCTCGACCGCCGAAGCGACTGAATTCTTCGGCCGTCCGCGCGGTTTCTCCGCCGAGCGCTTCGATTTCACACCACGCTCGGTGACCTGGGCGCAGGATGCCTTCCTGAGGCGGTTTTCAGTGCTTGAGAAGTCGCGGCATCCACTTGCGACATCGGCGGTAGGGTAGAGAACGCTAAATTAACCGGAACGGGCAACAGTGTGGTGTTCGATCACGCACCGCAGGCGCGCCTCATGCCCGTCGTGGATGTCAAGGATGGTTCGATCGTCCCGGAGCGGCCGGCCGAAGGCGTGGAGCGCCCGCGCCGTATGGACGACGAGTTGCGCGAACAAAACGAGCGCTTTTCAGCCGCTGTCGAGAACATGTCGCATGGCTTGTGCATGTTCGACGCCGACGAACGCATGATCATCTGCAACGGCAACTACATCAACATCTTCCGCCTCGACGCCAAGCTGGTACGACCGGGCATCCGCTTCATCGACATCCTGCGGCACAGCGTCGACATCGGCGTTGCCTCGCAAAGCGCCGGCGAGCTCTATGCCATCCGCAAACCCTATATCGACCAGGCGAAACCCTCGACCTACGAAGAGACCCTGTCGGATGGTCGCATCATCAACATCTCGCACCGCCCGCTGGCCCTGGGCGGTTGGGTCTCGATCTACGAGGACATCACCGAACAGCGGCGCGCCGAGCAGGACCTCAAGGAGCAGCATCGCCGTTTCGACGCGGCACTCGCCAACATGTCGCAAGGCCTGCTGATGTACGACGCCGACGGCAAGATGATCGTACGCAACCGGCGTTTTCTGGAGGTGTACAAGGTCACCGCGGCGGACTTTCCGATTGGAGCCACGCATCGCGACGCGCTCGAAAGACTGCTGGAACTCGGCATCTACCAGAAGATCGACGTCGACAGCGAAGTCGCAAAGACCGAGGCCTGCCTGGCGGCGGGAAAAATGCACCAAGCCTATCGTTATCTAACCGACGGCAGGACGATTCTGGTCACGCGCCAGCCGATGAGCGGCGGCGGCTGGGTGGTGACCTTCGACGATGTCACCGAACGTCGACGCACGGAAGAGCGCATGATCCATCTTGCGCATCACGACACGCTGACCGGACTGCCCAACCGCTCGATGTTTCGCGAACGGCTCGACCTGGCGCTGGAGGATGCGGCGGCACCGCAGCTTGCGATCTTCTCGCTCGATCTCGACCGCTTCAAGGCGATCAATGACACCTGGGGACATCCCGCCGGCGACTGGCTCCTGAAAAGCGTCGCCGAGAGGCTACAGCGTTGCCTGCGCAATGAGACAGAAGTCGTCGCCCGTTTCGGCGGCGACGAGTTCGTCGTCATGCAGTTCAACTCCAGGGGCATCGCCGATGCTGAAAAACTGGCGAAGCGCATCGTCGAGGCCATCGCAAAACCGTTTCGCGACAAGAGCCGGGAGATGCATATCGGCGTCAGCCTGGGCATCGCCGTTTTCCCCGAAGATGGCAGGGACGCCGACACGCTGCTGAAAAACGCGGATACGGCGCTCTATCGGGCCAAGAGCGAAGGGAGAAACCTCTATCGCTTCTTCGAGCCCGCGATGGATGCCATCGTGCAGGCCCGGCGGGCGCTCGAGGTCGACCTCGACGCGGCGCTGCCGCGCCAGGAGTTCGATCTTGATTTCCAGCCCATCATGAACATCGCCTCCGGCGAGATCATCGGCGCCGAGGCCTTGATGCGTTGGCATTCTCCTGCGCGCGGCAATGTCGCGCCGGACGCGTTCATTCCGGTCGCCGAGGAAACCGGCCTGATCGTGCCGCTCGGCGAATGGGCGCTTAGGCAAGCCTGCGCGGCGGCGGCCAGCTGGCCACCTGGTCTGCGCATCGCGGTCAATGTCTCGGCCGTGCAGCTCAAAAGCGGAGGGTTTGCCCGTAGCGTCATCTCGGCCCTGGCCTTTTCAGGCGTGCCGGCCGGACAGCTGGAACTGGAAATCACCGAAACCGTGCTGATGGACGAGAGCAAGGCCGTGCTGTCGACGCTGCGGCAATTGCGCGATGTCGGCATCCGCATCGCACTGGATGATTTCGGCACAGGCTATTCCTCGCTCGGCTATCTCAGGCGTTTCCCGGTCGACAAGATCAAGATCGACCGCTCCTTCGTCCGCGACATGGGCAATCGCGACACGGCGGCGATCGTCCGCACCATCATCGGGCTCGGCAACGAGCTTGGCATTGTCGTCACCGCCGAGGGCGTCGAGACCGAGGTGCAACTCGACATGCTGCGCGACAATGGCTGTGAAGAGGCGCAAGGCTATCTGATCGGTGTCCCCTCGAAGGCGGCGGACATCCAGCGTCTGTTGAAGGCGCGTGCGCTACGCAGCCAGACCGGCTGAGGGCTGGCGGTTCAGCGCAATGTCTCGATGTATTTCTCGTGGAAGCTGACATAGCCCGGCTCGACCACCTTCAGGTGTCGCTCGATCAGCGCGTGAAACTGCGGCAGTTGATGAAACGGCACGCCGGGATAGGCATGATGCTCGGCATGGAACGGCATGTTCCAGGCCAGTTTGCGCACCACCCAGTTGGTCAGCGTGGTTCTCGTATTCTCCAGCATGTTGGCCACGAATGGACAGCGGCCGTGCTCGGCGAGCAGATAGAGGCGCAGAAACGGCTGCCCCAACAGGGCGGGAATGATCCAGACATAGAGAAGCACGGAGAGCCGGAAGTAGACGGCGAGCAGAATGACGACGGCATAGAACGCAATCATGGCGCGTGCTTCGGCCCGCACCTTGGGTCGGCCTTTCGGCGGTACATAGCTCTCCTGGCTGCCGCCAACCGCATTCGCGTAGAGCGTCTTGAAATGACCCCACCACAGCGGGATGCCGGAAACATGCACGAGATACTGCCCTGGCGTTTCCGGCTTCGGAAACGCCAGCTCCGGATCGTTCTCGGGGTCCTGCGTGAAGCGATGGTGGGCGAAATGGAAATAGCGGAACCACTCGGCCGGCAGCGCCAGCGCCAGGCTGCACATCCGCGCGACGAGATCGTTCAGCCACTGCGTGTCGAAGGCCGTGCGATGAACCGTCTCATGAAGCGGCGTGAACAGGAAGACGATCAGGATGCCTTGCGGCAGCATCAGCATTGGCCAGAACGGTACTTTCGCGGCGATCAGCGATCCAATGATCACAATCGCCCCCCAATGAGCGCCGAGCTGAACGAGACCCGCAGCGTTGGACTTGGCGGTAAGGCGACCGCGCTCTTCCGGGGTAAGTGACGCGATGATGTCGCGATGGTCCATCGGTGTCGATCCAGGCTGGCGATCTGATAAGGCCCACTCTAGGCGATGAAAAAGCTTTCCAAAAACGACGATTCCTGCGATTTGGATAAGCTGACCTTATCT
>NZ_PNOT02000356.1 GCF_002879535.1 Mesorhizobium intechi | reverse complement strand
TTCTCATGGAAGGGAATTTTTATGAACAAGAACGAACTGGTGTCCGCTGTCGCCGACGCCGCGAGCATTTCGAAGGGTGACGCGCAGTCGGCGGTCGATGCGGTATTTTCCGTCATCACCGGCGAACTGAAGAAGGGCGGCGATGTCCGGCTTGTCGGCTTTGGCAATTTCACCGTGTCAAAGCGTGCGGCCTCGACCGGCCGCAACCCGCAGACCGGCGCCGAAGTGAAGATCCCGGCACGCACCGTGCCGAAGTTCTCGGCCGGCAAAGGCCTGAAGGACGCAGTCAACTAAGCGTATTTTCTTTTCAGAGACAGAAAAGCCGGGCTTGCCCGGCTTTTCATTTTGTGCCCGACGCCGGTACACGCGAGCAGAAAAGCCGGGCCTGCCGGGCTTGTCGTTTTCTTGGCCCGAATTGGGGCGCGGCAACGCTGCTATGCGGTCGGCGCGTCGCCGCGCATCAAGCCCTCCTTCTTGAGATCTGCCCACAGCGCTGCCGGCAGTTTCGCGTCGAGCAGCGCCCGGTTGCTTTCGACTTCGCTCGGCCGCTGGCCTCCGGGGATCACCGAGACGACCGAGGGATGCAGCATCGGAAACTGCAGCGCCGCCTCGATCAGCCTGACGCCATGGCGTTTGCAGACAGCCTCGATGCCGGCGACCCGCTCGAGAATGTCCTTCGGTGCCTCGGAATAGTTGTAATAGGCGCCGGGCTTCGGTCCTGTCGCCAGGATGCCGGAATTGTACGGGCCGCCAAGGACGATACCGATACCGCGCTTCTGGCAGAGCGGCAGGAACGACGTCAGCGCCTCCTGTTCCAGCAGCGTGTAGCGCCCGGCAAGCAGGAACAGGTCGAAATCACCGCGCTCGGCCAATGTCTGGGCAACCTGCCATTCGTTGATGCCGCCGCCGAACGCCTTGATCGCGCCCTGGTCGCGCAGCGACAGGAGACCATAGTAGCCCGAGCGCATGAATTCTTCGATGCGCCGGTCGGACGCCTCCTTGCTGCCATGGGTGAAGATGTCGACGTCGTGCACGAACAGTATGTCGATCCTGTCGACGCCAAGGCGCTCGAGCGAAGCCTCGAACGAACGCATGACACCGTCATCGCTGTAGTCGTAGACCTCCTGGCGTGATGGCGTGTCGAAGAACTTTCCGATGCCCGTGCGCTGCTCCGGCGGGCAGGCGCGCATGAGGCGGCCGACCTTGCTCGACAGCACATAGTCGTCGCGCTTCTTGCCGCGCAGGAAGGGGTTGAGGCGTGTTTCGGACAGGCCAAGCCCGTAGAGCGGAGCAGTGTCGTAGTAGCGGCAGCCGGTCGCCCAGGCGGCGTCGAGCGTGGCCTTGGCATCCTCGTCCGAAACGGCGCGGTAGAGATTGCCGAGGGGTGCCGTGCCGAAGCCAAGCTCGGTAAAGGTGATGCCGCCATTGCCGATGCGGTCGAAATGCCGTGTCTTCATGTCCTGCAATTTTCCCGGAGTTGATCTGTGTGAGCTGACCTATCTGACACGACACTATCATGCCTGTGATCAGGCAAAAGCGCTGCGCGGCGTTGGACACGCATTTTCGCGGTTGCTAGCATGAATGAAATCAAGCTGTTCGTGAAGAAATCCGAAGGGGAGTTCGAGGGTGGGTTTGTGGTGAGCGACCGGGACGAAAACCTGTTCAAGACCGCGCTCGACGAACTCGGCGGCGTGCTGGCGCGCTTGGATGGCAGGCAGGTCGACGCGGCCTGCAAGCTGCTGGCCGAAGCCAGACAGATCGTCGTCTATGGCTGCGGCCGCGAGGCCTTGCAGGTCAAGGGTTTTGCCATGCGGCTCTATCATCTCGGCCTGCCGGTCTCGGTGGTCGGCGACATGACCACGCCGCCCTTGGGGCCTGGTGACGTCTTCCTGGCCAGTTCCGGGCCGGGAGAAACCTCGACGGTGCTGACCTTGATGCGCGTCGCGCGTGATGCCGGCGCGACCAATCTGCTGCTGACCGCCCAGGCCGGCGGCAGCGCGGCGGGGTTGGCCGATGCCACGCTGCTCATTCCGGCCCAGACCATGGCCGATGACCAGGGGCCGCAAAGGACTTCGGTCCTGCCGATGGGCTCGGTGTTCGAAGGTGCGTTGTTCCTGCTGTTCGAGGTGATGGTGCTGAAGCTCAAATCCCTGGTCGGTACTTCGCCCCAGGCCATGCGTGCCCGCCACACCAATATGGAATAGATCATGCACTATGAACTGATGCTGCCGCACCAGATCCGCAAGGCGATTGCCGAGAATTGGCCGGTCGCCCTGCCGCTCGGCGTGCTCGAGTACCATGGCGAGCACATGGCCGTCGGCATGGATACGCTGGCCGTCATAAAGACGCTGGAAATGTTCGAGCAGGAGAGGGACGTCGTCATCCTGCCGCCCTTCTACTACGGCGCCGCGAGCTATGCAGTGGCGCCGCCGGAAGGTTCGGGCTCGGTGCAGGTCGGCGGCAACCAGTTGGCGCCGTTCGGCGAGGAACTGTTCTACAGCCTGCTGCGCATCGGCTTCCGCAACATCCACGCCATCATCCACCACCAGACCGAGAATTTCGTCGCCGGCATGCCGACCGATCTTGCCTTCAAGACCGCCGGCCGCCAGGCGATCTTCCGCTTCCTCGAGAAGCAGCGCGGCGAGGGCTGGTGGGGCTCGAAGGACATGGCCGACTATTATGCCGGACACGCCGCCGGTGAGAATTTCTTCAACTGGGTGCAGGTGCATCCGCTGATGCCTGCGGCCATGAACGGCAAGTATCCGTTCGACCATGCCGGCATCGGCGAGACGTCACTGATGCTGGCGCTGTGCCCGGAGGCGGTCGACGCGGCCCGCTTCGTCGACAATACCGGCTGGTACACGGCGAGCGCCAAGGATGCTTCGGCGGAACTCGGGAACAGGGGCGTCGCCATGATCATGGATCACCTGCGCGCTATACTGAAAGCCTAGCGGGTTGATGACAAAGCCTCGGAGATACCCGTTTTGACTCTGGTCTGTGTCCGGTTTGATTCTGATACGTTCCGCGAACTAAACAGTTGCTCAACAGCCTGCTAAAGGCTGTTTCAGCCGCTCCACCGTGTAGCCGGCGATCGACCTGTCCTTGGTGGCAACGGCCCAGATGAACGTGCCGGCGCCGGTTATAACCACGCTGACATGCCAGGAACGAGGTGGGCGGCGTGGAATCCCACCAGCGCCACGAACCGGCCGCCGCACAGCATGGTCAGCACGCAGCCGGCGATGACGGCTCGACCTTACCAGGCGATCGGCATGACACCCTTGCCGTAGCGGTCGTAACCCTTGTGGCCGACACGGATGTTGCGTGCGAACCAGTATTGGCTCGTCACTTCACGGCTCCCGCAGTCATGCCCATGATGAGATAGCGTTCCAGCGCGATGCCGATCACCGCCAGCGGTGCGATCGCGGCGGTGGCAAGGGCTGCCATCGACCACCAGTTGATGCCCTGCGAGCCGGTCTGGCTCGCCACCATGACCGGAATGGTCTTGGCATCGGTCGAGGTCAGAAGGGCAGCGAAGAAATATTCGTTCCAGCACAGCACCATCGCCAGGATGAAGGCGGCGACCATGCCCGGCAGCGCGATCGGCATGACGATGCGGAAGAACGCCCCCCAGATCGACAGGCCGTCGACGAGCGCTGCTTCTTCCAGTTCCACCGGGATGGAGTTGAACTGGTCGCGCATGATCCAGATGACGATCGGCAGCACCATCAGCGTGTAGAGCAGGACCAGCCCGATGCGCGTGTCGAGCAGGCCGACTTCGCGGTAGAGCACCAGGAAGGGCAGAGCGAGCACCACGGGCGGCAGGATCAACTGCGACAGGAAGAAGAAGGAGATGTCCTCGTTCTTGAACCAGGCGAATTTGTAGCGGTAGCGCGTGAGGCCGTAGGCGGCCAGGCTGCCGATGACGATGGCGAGGCTTGATGCACCGACCGAGGTGATGACCGAATTCATGAAGCGCTTGAAGAACTCATCGCGCACCGTGGAGGTCTGGAAGATCGAATCCGGCGACAGGCCGAGCGAGCGCCAGCCCTTCCAGTCCGGCTGGAAGTCGACGAAGGGGATCAGATGGCCTTGGGTGACATCGACCGCCGATTTGAACGAGGTCGTTATCGTCCAGTAGATCGGAAACAGGCAGATCAAGGCCCAGAACACCAGCGCGCCATATATGAAGACGCGGCTGGTGATGACGCTCGCCGGAGAGCGGATTTCGGTGACGGTGTATTCGGTAGTCTGAATGCTCATTCCGGCCACTCAATTGACGTTGCGCACGAAGCGGTTGGCGAGCTTCAACAGCCAGGTCACGAACACGACGATGATGACGAGATAGGCCATCGCCAGCATGGTGCCGTAGCCGACATTGGAGCGGTCGCGGTATTCGCGGTAGATGAAGCTGGAGACGGAATCGGTGGCGCCGCCGGGGCCGCCCGAGGTCACCGTGATGATGATGTCGGCCAGCTTCAGCTTGAAGATGATGCGCAGGATCACCGCCGTCACTGAAACCGGCAACATCAGCGGGAAGGTGACTTGCCAGAAGGTCTGCCACGTGGTCGCGCCGTCGACGCGCGCGGCCTCCAGCACCTCCCGCGACATCGCCTGCAAGCCGGCGAGCAGCATGATCATCATGAACGGGATGAAGGTCCAGGCATCCAGTATCATGATCGATATGCGGGCGATGATGGGATCGGAAAAGAAGGCGGGGTTGTCCCAGCCGAGATGGCGCGCCAGTGTTGCCGCCGGTCCGAACCGGTACTCCATCAGCGATTTGCCGATCATCCAGGATACCGCGACCGGCGACAGCATCAGCGGCATCAGGAAGACCACGCGAAAGAATTTGCGTGCCCGGATCTGCGCGTTGAGCAGCAGCGCCAGCCCGAAGGCGATGACATACTCGACCAGTACGGCGAGCACGTAGAGCACCATGTTGAACAGCGCATTGCGATAGTAGGGATCGCCCAGCATCTGCCAGAAATTGTCGAGCCCGTTGAACCTGCGGCCGCTGAAGGATGAGAGGTTCCAGTCGGTGAGCGCGATGTAGAAGCCGAACAGCGTCGGGAAGATCACCATGGCGATGGTGAACAGCAGCGCCGGCAGCAGGAACAGCGCGCGCTGGCCGTCCTCGCCGCGTGTCAGCACCTGGCCGATGCCGAGTGCCACGCCCCACAGCACGTAGGCGTAGACCACGGGACGCCATGTCTCGAAGCCGATCGTGTCGACCTCGCTCTTGTAGAGGATCTGGACAAGGATCGTTGCCAGCAGGCCAAGCGTTGCGGCCGCCATCACCGCCCAGCCCAGGCGTTTCCGGCCTGGCGGTATCAGGTCGGATGGGACGGCGTTTGCCGGCCAATCATTGGT
>NZ_PNOT02000011.1 GCF_002879535.1 Mesorhizobium intechi | reverse complement strand
CAATCCACTGTCTGCTGACGGCGGAGGAACCAAAGAAGATAGTTGGGATCCACCCCACCCATAGGCTTAATCACGAAAAGGGTGTGGCTGAAAGTGTAACGATCAAAAGGTGGCAGGAACCTGGGTAATCCCAAACGCCCCTTACGAGCAAAGATGATGTCACCTTCCTCAAATGCACAAATCTCTTGCTGAAATTTCCAGAAAGCCTCTGTGGTGAGCTTCGCGGTCGAATGATCCCAACCGTCTTCACCTGAGAATTCCTGGGTCGATAGGAGGGGAATCGTACCACCATTGTAGTCGGGGTAGCGATGACTTGGATTGGGATCAGTGACGACGGCGAGTTGGCCAAGGGGCACGACTTTCCAAGTTTCCGGGTAGCTGTAGTTCTCTACGTCTCTTGCCAAGAAAGTTGGTACCTTGGCTCCGCGCATACCACGCTCTGATACCTGTCGTAACCAATCGACCTTGACCCGCTTCAGCAACTCGGATGCCGGCTCATCCTTCGGGTCCTGCGGCACCATCCTGCCCATAACCGCTAATTGCAGAATGGTCTGCTTCAGCTGATCGACGCTGTCTTCGGTGGCGAACAAGGTATCGAAATGGGCTTCGATCCGCGCCCAATTTTCCGCCAGTTGGCCAGCGTCTTGGCTTGACGTCAGCGTCGCCAGCAATTCCGTGACTAGAAGCTGATGCGCATCGATCGCCTCATAGGTCCCGGCTTCCAGCCGATCGCACAGCACCATCAACTCGTCGACTTTGGCGACGATCCGGTGTTGCTCGGCTTCAGGGGGTAGCGCAAAAGCAGTTGCGATAATTTTCTCTCTTGAAATGTTGGGCTGAGCCCCACCGGCGCCTTGTTCAACGAACAAAGGACGCATCGCCTTCAGCGCCGTAAGCAAATATCGGTTGAAAGCCCCCTCGAAAGGTGCGCATGCGCAAACTGCCTGATTGGTCGTGCCTTCAACCGCCAAGATCGACGTCTTGCCGATCGTCGCACCGTACATTGCGATTAAGACATCACCAGGCCGATTCAGGCGCAGCGAGCATTCCTCAAGTGCCAAATCCGACACTGACTCTTCAGAAATCGAAATAAAGTCCGAGGTTAATTCCCCAGACTTAAACCAAGGGATTTCTCCTCCGAAATACTCTGAGCGTTTGCGATTAGGCGTGGCGCCGGAGCCCCAATCACCTAACTCATTAAGTCTAATCCATAACCAGCCGTCCGGCGCTTTGTACCTGATTTCGTCGGCATGGACTGGCGGCAATTGCTTGCCGTTACGCATCCGCTTTTTCGCGATTCGATCAATGTTATCGGCTCGAAATCGCCTCAGCAACACCGTAGCCGACACATCATTTGGATCCTGCATCACCAGCTTGCCACGCACCGCCAGATCCAGGATTAGTGTTCGCAGTTTCTTGATGCCATACAGGCTAAATTTCTTCGAGCGGCCGCGCCCGGCGGAGGATCTGCGCGCGATCGCCGAGGACCAGAGATCGATACGGTCGTTCAAAAGCAAGCCGACGCTTTCCACGCCAGTCATCGTGTCAGAGCCTCGGAAAGGATCGCCTTCAGCTGATCGCGGATCGACTGGATCGACTCTTGGGTTTTGCGGTAATTCTCCAGAAGATGCTCCGGATTATGGTCGATGGCCTCGGCTTGGTGCGGGTTCTTGCGGTCGAGATTGTAATTGCTGTCGGCGATCTCGGCGGCTCCGACTTTCCAGGCCTGTTTCGTAAACTTGCGGCTCTTGAAGCCGTCCGCCTCGTTGCCCCACCAATCGCGCTCAGTCTGGAATTCATTGAATTGCATCGGCTTGGTCTTGTTGTAGCTGCTCACGCCGTCGGGATACGGATGCTCGTAGAACCAGACATCCCGGGTCGGCACGCCTTTGGTGAAAAACAGGATATTGGTCTTGATGCCGGTATAGGGCGCAAAGACACCATTCGGCAGCCGGACGATCGTGTGGAGATTGCACAACTCCAGCAGCTCTTTCTTCAAAGTCGATTTCGTGCCTTCGCCGAATAAGAACCCATCAGGCAATACCACCGCAGCACGGCCATGGGCGCGCAGTAGCCGAATGATGAGAGCCATGAATAGATCGGCGGTTTCACGCGTGCGCAGGTGGGCCGGGAAATTGTTTTCGATCCCGTCTTCTTCCATTCCGCCAAAGGGCGGATTGGTGGCGATCACGTGCACGCGGTCGCGATCGCCATAGTCGCGATAGGGTTTTGCCAGCGTGTTACCATGGATAATGCCGCTAGGTGTGTCGATGCCGTGCAGGATCATGTTGGTAATGCATAACATGTGCGGCAGCGCCTTTTTCTCGACGCCGCGAATTGTGTTTCTCAATGTCTCTTCATCAGCCGGCGAATGCACGGATGTGCGCTTGTGGTCGACGGCGCAGGACAGAAATCCACCTGTGCCGCAGGCAGGATCGAAGACGATCTCCTGCAGTTCCGGATCAAGCCGGTCGATTATGAAGCGGGTGACGGCGCGCGGAGTGTAGAACTCGCCAGCATTGCCCGCGCTTTGCAGATCCTTCAATACCTGCTCGTAGATCGCGCCGAAGGTATGGCGGTCCTCACTGTTGTTGAAATCGATCTCGTTGATCTTATTGATCACCTGGCGCATGAGCGTGCCGGACTTCATATAATTGTAGGCATCTTCGAAGACATCACGCAGCAGCTGCGCGCGCCTTCCCGCCTCGCCCTGGGCGGCCGGATCAGTCTTCAACCTAGGGAAGAGTTGCAGGTTGACGAAATCGGTCAGAGCGTCGCCGGTGATGCCTTCGCTGTTGGCAGCCCAATTACGCCAGCGCAGATGATCGGGGATCGCCGACTTAAAATCGTCCTCAACCAGTTCAAGTTCGCTTTCACGATCGTCATAGATCTTCAGAAAAAACATCCACACCAACTGGCCGATGCGCTGGGCGTCGCCATCGACGCCGACATCTTTGCGCATGATGTCCTGGATCGATTTGATAACGCCGGAAATATTGCTCATTCACCCGCTGCCTGCTGATAGATTTCGTCTTCGAGTTCGCGAAGTGCGCGCTCATAATTCTGCTTGCCGCCAAAGGCGCCGTTGATGATCTCCAGCGGTGTACCGATTTCGGTAAACGGCCTCAACCGCAGCACCTTGGCTTCCTCGATCGTGGCGATACCCTCATCAGCGTATTTGTCGAGCAGGGCCGACAGCACTGCGCGGGCCTTGTCGCCATACTTGCCGAAATAATTGCGCTTCCTCACCTGATCTGCCCGCTCGCGCCGGGTGAGCGGCGGTTGGCCATAGGCGATATGGCACAAGAGGTCGAAATCACCGAAATCGCGACCGACCTCCTCGGCGAGGTTGGATAGCACGATGCCATACTCCTCCAGCTCGTCGATGATCGCCCTCTTGCGGTCACTTGCCTGCCATTTGCGGATGAAATCGTCGAGCGAGGCATATTCGGAGGTGATCTGCTTTCGAGCGAATTCACGATAGGATTCGGTGATCAGGTTACCGTCGGGACCGATGTATTCAACCCGCTCGGCGATGATGCGAGCATCGACGCCGCTGATGCGGATCTTAGTCACACCCGGCGGATTCTCCGGCCCTTCACCCCCATCACCTTCGTCCCCGGGCTCGGGATCCGGGTCCGGCGGCACCGGATCATCGTCGGGACCTGGCTCATAAATCACCACCGGTTCGCCATCGAAATCAGGATCGCGGAACAGCTCGGTCGCCTTCTTGAAATCCATAATGGTGTAGAAATACTTGTTGTTGTCCTCGTCGATACGGCTGCCCCGGCCGATAATCTGCTTGAACATGGTCATCGAATTGATAGTCCGGTCGAGCACGATCAGCTTGCAGGTCTTGGTGTCAACGCCGGTGCTGAGAAGCTGCGAAGTTGTGGCGATTACAGGATACGGCTCTTCCGGATCGATGAAGCGATCGAGTTCGGCCTTGCCTTCGACGCTGTCCCCGGTGATCCGCATCACATACTTGGAATTGTCACGGGCGAGATCGCCGGCGGCATTGACGATCGCTTTGCGCATGCGCTCAGCATGATCAATGTCTTCGCAAAAGATGATGGTTTTTGCCATCGGGTCGGTGGCTCGTAGGAGTTGCATTACGCGTTCGGCCACCAGCGTTGTCCGCTTGTTCAGTATCAGGATGCGGTCCATGTCCTTCTGATTATATTCGCGTTCCTCGACAGCATTGCCGAGATCGTCGAGCATGCCGGGCGGCGGAGTCCAGCCTTCGAGATCGCGGTCGATATCAATGCGGATAACTTTATAGGGCGCCAGGAATCCGTCCTCGATGCCCTGTTTCAGTGAGTACTTATAAACCGGCGCGCCGAAATAGTTTACGTTGGAAACATAACCTGTCTCCATCGGCGTCGCTGTCATGCCGAGGTGAATGGCGCCGCTGAAATAGTCGAGAACTTCACGCCAAGCTGAATCCTCCGCAGCGCTGCCGCGATGACATTCGTCGATGACGATTAGATCGAAGAAGTCTCGCGAAACGGATTTGAAAATCTTGTCGGATTCAAAAGGCCCAGTCAGCGCCTGATAGAGCCCCAAATGGATTTCATAGGCAGGATCGATCTTCCGGTTCTTCACCTTGGTCATTGATGCGCCGAAGGGCGCGAAATCGTTGACCAGCGTCTGATCAACTAGGATATTGCGATCGGCAAGAAACAGAATCCGCTTAGCGGTGCCTGCCTTCCAGACCCGCCATATGATCTGGAAAGTCGTGTAAGTCTTGCCAGTCCCTGTGGCCATCACTAGCAGTACACGCTTCTGGCCCTTAGCGATCGCTTCAACACTGAGGTTGATGGCATCGACTTGATAGTAGCGCGGATCCTTGCCGTTGGCCTCTCTGTGATAGGGCTGTTCGACCAGGGCGATCTCGCCGGGCTTTATGTCGTGAAATGTCCGGTAGCGACGCCAGAGCTCCTCAGGGGTTGGAAACTGTTCGAGCGCCAATTCGATCTCGATATCGCTCCCAGAGGGAGCCGTCTTGTCGTGACTGGCAAACCCATCTCCGTTAGAGCTGAAAGCGCAGGGCAGTTTCAAAATGCCGGCATACTCCAGCGCCTGCTGCAGTCCGTGGCTAATAGCAAAGCCATTACTCTTGGCCTCGATGATCGCCACAGGGAGTGAGGGCTGCCACGAAAGTACATAGTCAGCGAATTTCTTCTTGCTCTTGTTACGCGAAGACACGTTGCCACGCACGATCACTGGACCCGGCGTCAGGGTCACCTCCCGCCGGATCTGTGTCATCGGGTCCCAATGACTGGCCTGAAGGGCCGGAGTGATGAATAGATCGCAGATATCGATTTCGCTGAGCTGCAGCTTCTCTTTTTTGTCCAAGGATCTCGCCCCCAAGCTACCTCTGCTTCCGACTGCGCCCTATCGCCGGTATAGTATATCCGTCTATTCAAGCACATAGCCGCCGAGACTATGATGTTGGAAAGCCGTCGGGGCTACGTTCCGTGCAGGTCGCGTGCCAGTAGGAAGGGCAGTCCTGCCTCGGTCCCGAACCGTTCTATCGCTGCAAGCAGAACCGAGGACGAAAGTTCACCAGCCTCGAGGGCGTTCAACCCAAGCGCAAGGAGATCCAAATCGACGAGTTCCGCTGGTTTCAGTATCATGCGCCAGTGGAACTCGTCTGCACGGGCGGCGTCGATCAGTTCCCTACGCCTGATCACGGCCGCGAATACGGTGTCCTGATCGCCCGAGCTGGCGACGTTCGAGCCAAGGCGATCGAAGAGTTGCAGGTAGCTGCCGACCGGCAGTCCCGAAAGGCCTATGGCCGCGCTCTTGTTTACCAAGAGCCGGCCGGAGGCCAAATCGCTAACAAAACGCGTGCTCTCGTTTCGCCGGCCGCGAAGCGCTTGGTAGAGGTTAAGTAGCTGCTGCGGTGTCTGACGGGACTCTCGTTCGAAAGGCAGCGTGCTTTCTTCCCTCACGCGGCTACCGTCCTTGTCCTCTGCGAGAACGGCCGGTCCGAAGCGCGCGATCATATCCTCGTTTGCGAAATCTCCGCTACGCACGCGCTTAGGGCTGACAAGGCTTTGCAGCATGTAGCCTACATAAAGCCCAATCGACACGAACTCCGCTCCGGCATTCGCAAGCATCTTGCGAGCAGGTTCCTTGCGATTGAGTAGCAGGGCGATAATGCCGGCGTCGCGCCGCGCCGTAGCCGCACAGCCTCGGTCGAGTGGAGTCTTGCGCCCGTCGTGCCATTTTGCGCGGTCGATTAAGAATGAGATACGCCGCTCCATCCGCGCGCTATCGAGACCGAGCTGTTCGGCGTATTCGACCATCAGAAGAGCTCCCGGATATTTGTGATTGGAGTCGGCTTAACAAAGCCGGGATTGGGAAAACTGTCGATGAGTGTCGTCTGGCCGCTGTGGCCGTCCCACCATTCAACATGTTCGATCTGATTGGACGGAATGTGAATCTTGGCCGTGATCTCGCCCTCAAGCTGGAATGGTGACCAGCGATGGTAGACGTTGAGGTCCCGGATTTCCTCAGCGACGGCTGAGAGCGGCACCGCAGGATTAAGCGCCACCAGGACCCAGCCGTAGAAGATTGCTCCCGGGTGCCGCCCAGCATCGGTGGCGAAGTCGAGCGCCGTGGTGAGCGCGGAATAGATATGGTTCTGCGATAGCAGCGTGTCTCGTTCGACGCAGCCTGCGGCAACAGAGATGAAGGGCGTGTGCGGGCCGAAATTCGCGTAGTCGTGGACGTGCCGATCAAGGTTGCCGTCGGTCAGCACGGCGTCTACTTGGGTCGGGGTGATCTTACCGCCGGGAATGTTCCGCCACCAATTGGACTGGATGCCACGGGCGTCGGTGATAAGGTTCTTTGCCGTGGCCCAGTCTAGCGCCCCTGCATCGCCCGAAATTCCCTTCGCGAACCATTGGATATACATCGTCAGCTCCTTGCACGGCCGAGCGCGTCCAGAACCAGATGCACCAACTCGTCTGGCAAGTCGGTGATGCCGAATGCCGAGATCGGAACCGGCTTGCGTGCCCGCCCTACATAGAAGATCAGCGGAGGGCTATTGCGGTACTGCGCGAGTTCGGTGGCGAAGCGCAGGCCTTCCTTCGCACTCCCTTCGCGGTTCACGTTGGAAATGATTAAGTCGTAGGTGACCTGAAGGATGGCGGCCTCAGCGGCAGCACTGGTGATCCGAGTGTCAACCCGTGCACCGGCGTCCTCGAACAGTTTGATTTCGTTGCGGTTGTTGTCGGGCCGGTCGTCGACCCACATTAATCGCGCACCTTCCAATAGGGCCTGCTGGTTTGCCAGCCTTCGCGATGCCTTTCCGAGGGCGTTAAGCGGAATTTGAAGCTGATGCGACGCAGCGGCGTTTTCGAGCCTGTCTTGGAACTCGATCTCGAATCCGCCCGCGCCGACCTTATGGATTCGTCCAGTGAGCGCCCGAAGTCCATCACGCCCGATCCATAAAAGAATGACCAAAATGACGATGGCCCAAATCAGATGCGGGACGAGGCCGAGGATTGGTTCCCAGTCGAAGCCCTCCGGCGCTTTCGTGGGACCGAGATGAATCTCAAGCATAGCAATAGCCGATTGTGAAGTTGTCGCAGAGTAGCACGGGTGCGGTCAAGCCGCACGGTGAATGCTTTCTGGACGCACATGAAGAATGGGCGTCCCCCAAATGTGCTCACTAGCTTGCACCAGCGCTCGCCTCCTGGTTACTAGATGAGCGCTTCGAGCTGCCCTTCCAAGCTCAGTTCGGCTTCTGGCCCATAGTAAGCGATTTCGGTGGATCGGTGTTACCCCGGTGCTACCCCAGCGATAAGAAGCTTTGCATGCATCCATTACGTGAGTTACTAAGTCCCTGAAATCGTTTGCGGGGAAAGGCGCTGGCGCACTCCCGCCACCAAGAATCTAGCTCAGATCAAAATGGAAAACGAGACAGCGGAACTGGCCGATGTGCCCATCCCCAACGTCATCGGTAGGGAGCTTGATCGCTGCTCTTGATGTGCCGGCAGCGGTCAATCTTCGCGATTTCAGCTTCATTCAGATTTCCATAAACCCAGACGTTCTCACGTCCGACAAGAGAGACGCGCCTTGAGCCGGGCTGGGGCTCGATGTCCTTCAGGTTGACGCCATTGAAAATAAGCTGAAGCGCAAGAGCTCGAATCTGCCCAACCGGGACGTCTTCCGTGCACAACAGCAGATTTGTCGGAAGACTATTCTCCGGCTTCATATGCTCGTAGTTGATGCCAAGTTGCTCTAGCGCACCCTTCACATCCCCCTCCTCATGGGTTTCTCCCGAATATCGAACACGCGTTCCTTTAAACAACACACTGTCCTCATTTGGCAGCGGCACATTTGGATCCGAGGGTGCCTCGCCAACGTCGACCAAATCTCCTGACTTGTACGAAGAAGGTGGGCCGGGATCCGGCAATACCGCCGGCTCATCGAGTCGCTGCATTGCTTGTGCGACGGAAAGTCCCAGCGAAGCCTCGATTGAGTCATTTTTGCATGTCACCCAAGTAGAGTATGATCCAGTGACTTCGTCAGCCGCCGACCAGGATACTGATACTTGCTGTCCCTCTATGATCTCGCCATGAAAGCGGCAGTAGAGCTTCAACGATAGAGGACGAACGCTATCGGACTGTTGTCCGAATTCAAAATAGAGCTTATAGTTCGAATTAAGAGTTGTATCGATGAAAACACTAGTCCAAACAGCATCGAACTTCTGCAACAAATCAAGGCGAAGCTTGCCTCGATCATCATAACCGCGAAGTATCAACTCGATGTCGCACTTCGTTGCAGCACAATAGGCCATATGCATCCGAAACGGCGCTACGGAGACAAGTCTGCCCGGCGGCACCCCGTAGTTGATCTTTGAAGCGAGCAAGGCAAACGCAGTCTTCATTTCCTCACTGCGCGTAATGTTGTCAAAAGTGCTGAAACGCTCAAAGGCGGCCATGTTTTGCTTGACCAACCGCTCACGCTCAATCCAGGCATCGGAAGCAGTCCAATATTCTCCCTTCACACCAGAAAGGGCTCCCCACAAGTCTTTTCGGGTGACGTCCGGCATCTTACGAAGCACATCCAGCCGGGTTGCTTCGGTGAGTGAATCGACAATAGGGATGCTGTCATCGAGACTAACGTTGGCGGAGAATAGAAGGGCCTGAGTCTCTAAAGCAGCCACGTCAATGGCGGCATCGTCCTTGAGCAGTGCTTGTCTCAACCTCTCGGCCAGGTACTGCGGGGTGACTGGCGCTTTCTGAGCCGCTCTGCCACTGCATCGGTCGAACGCTTCCTTGGCAGTCGCAATTGAATGCTCGCGACTAGGATAGTACCCGTCGACATCACCACGCTGGTTCTCGAAGAATTCCTCCACATTGACCCAGCTGGCGCCCATTGCACCAGCAGCGCAACCTGCAAAATGGTCAGCCTGAGTTTCCTTTTCGAGGCGGCTAAGATTAATGCCTGTCGTGAAGTGACGCAGAAAGATGTGTCCGAGCTCGTGAGCGAACAGCACCCATGCTTTGTCGCGCTGGACCAAGTGTGCCGGATCGGCGAATTTGAAACCAATTGACTGACGCACCCATTGCCGATCGTATAGGATATAGTCACCGAGCGGAGCCTTCGCTCCATCAAAGTAGATTGCTTCGACATTGGGAATGCCGTCACAGGGCAATGCCGTTATTCCGGTCGCCGCCAACCCAAACGCCGAGGCTACATCTTGAATGACCTCTTCGACGTCATTTGGCGCAAAACCCAGCTGGCCGCCGTTGTTGAGATAGTCATTAACGCAATCGGCGTCAGCCGCTGCAGGGGGGCACAACAAAAGCAGGCCCAATACGGCGGCACAAATACGAATGTTGGCGCCTAGCCACATGGCAGTTCCTATTTGTCCGGCGTGCCCGTTTCGATGTTGATGAGTTCCTCCGAAGGAGGCGATGCGCCAAGCGGTGCGCAGTCCCTTCTGTTGAAGGGCGATGTGAGCTTGTCCTTGTAAAGGTCAAGCTCGCAAGACCGACGGTTGATTAGGCCGTCTACCACGTTCCCCTTCGACTTCACCCATTTGGGAAACTCTAAGGCGGCTCGGTTGTACTCCTCGGCGTTCAAAAGCCGCCGCATCTTCGAGCCCTTGAAACCCTTATCGCTGGCGCCAACGTTGAAAACGAAAGATACTACTGCACCAAATTGCTCGTCTGTTAGGCGAGCCTGAACAAGCTTCGACACAGCAATCCGGGCTTTCGAGGTATCGTCATCGAGCATTTTGAGCCCCTCCTCCACAGACAGCGGGGGTTTAAAGGCAGCAACCTTCTCTGTAACTTTGGCGCATGGCTGCCGGTCTATTAGGTGGCCGTATCCAATTGTGCAGTAATTAGACGAATCGTTGTAGGCGTCGGGCATCCACCTCTCAAAATCTTTGATAAGATCAAGAGCTAAGGGTGGAATTTTCCGCGCACTACCAGCATCCCCGAAACCTAGGGACGGATTGTCTAAGAGCTCTAGCTGAAAAGGCGAGGTCACATGGTCGGGAACGCTGGGAAAATCGTCTGCGAGAATTGGTGTGGCGAAAAACGTAAGCGCCGCGAAAACTGCAGTTTGCGCTGCGTATGCCATCAGATACCTCCCTCGCAAATTATTAGGTTATTGGCACTTCTGAATTTGTACAAGGGCACGAGTAAATCGTGCATGCCGATTTATCCGCCATCAGACCAGAACAAAACTCGCAAAGCGGTCGTACGGCATGGAACCGCCAACGTTTCACTCACAAGTAAGTAGAAGGCTTTTTTGGGTTCGTGTTACCCCGGTGCTACCCTGATCTGAGAAATTCAGAGTGAGAGGCACACTTTGCGTCGATCACCACGGTAAATCAATTAGTTAGGCTCATCGCGTTGGTTGTTCTTTGCCTCGACTCCTGCCTTCGGGGGCAGAGGTCATGTTCGCTGACCGTTTATGCTGGTTCCTCGCGTGGCCGCCAAGACCACTCGTCCAACTTCGAGTGCCTGCCTGTCATCATCACTCAAAAGGGTCGCCGAGCGGATGAGATCGCGTTGCCTCTGGGCCGGAATGTCTCCGTAGCTGCTGAACGTCGTCAGCACCTCGGCATGCCCCAAGTTCTGCGACCAAGCCTTGAAGGCTTCGGCGCTACCTCGGCAGAGCTCCATCCCAAGGCGCACAAGCGTTTTGCGGAACGAGTGCGGATTGAAGTAAGGCAGTCCGGCGCGGCTGAAGGCTTCCTTGAAGATGGCGCGTATCGGACCTGCAGAGCCCCAGCATTCCTCATGCAGACCGACCGGTGCGAGAGAGCCGGCTTCATCGAGGCCGGTCCTCGTGGATGGAAAGAGCGGATCGTTGGGGCCACGACCGAGCACCTCAGTGGAATACGCGATCCAGTCGACGACAATCTGCTTGATATCATCGCCAACCTCAAAGAAGTACGTCGGGAAGCTCTTGGAGAATTTGACGCGAACGTCTCGCGCGTCATGATGTACGACGCCCTCGACGAGGTCGACGTGCTTCAGGCGCATCGAAGCGATGGCGTTGTCTCGAGCTCCAGTCAAGATAGCGAATGCTACTAACGCGCGGTTCCGCCTTTCGATCGAGGTGGCGTTCGGCATCACACGTAGCACCTTGCGTATCTCTTCCATCGTCGGTACTCGAGGTTCCCGCCTCGCCTTGGCTATGGCGGTGTCCTTGAGCGAGAGGCTGAAGTAGTCGGCGTCGGAGTACTGCAGCTGAGACTTGTATCCGGGCTGCCCAGCCAACCACTGAAAGAACGTCTTGAGGGTACCCAGCGTGGAATACACGGTCGCCTTGCTCAGACGTTCGCCGGTGCGCAAGTTCAGCTGATCGGCAAGGTGTTTCTTGAAGCCGACGGCCTGCTGGCGGTGGAACTTCTTGAAGTCGCGATGGCCTGTGTAGGTCTCGAAGCGAGCCAAGGCTTTCGCCCCCGCATCAATCGACGGTGCGCTGAGGCCCCTCCCTTCTTCCAGGAAGGTCAGATACTCGTGCTTGATGCGCTCATTAATAACGTTGCGACGCATGCTTCATCTCCACACTGCTTGAGATCACAATTCCAAAGGAGGTGGTCCCACTCTCCCTTGTGTTCTCATGCCTTCGCATCGGTGACATCCAAGAGCGCCCGAAACTCAGCGAGCCGTGCCGAGCTAACAGCCTGAAACAATAAGCGGCCGCAGTCCGGACAGATCGCTCGCATTCGACCTCGTCCATTGCCGCTTTCGACAAACTCGGCCATGTCGCCGGCGGGCCACTGTGCTTTGCGGCAGGGCAGGCAGTAGAGCTCGCCCGGTGCACACGGACGCTTCATCGTCGCCCGCTGCTCGGCGTGAAAGGCATTGACGTCGTGGCCTGAAAACAGCATCGGCCGACGATCATCGATCGGCTGCAGGCCTGCTCGGAACCAGTTGCGGATCGTGTTCTTGTGGCAGCCGAACAGCCTCGCCAGTTGCTCGACCGTGTAGGAGCGGTTTTGCTTCGCCCGGATGAAGCGGCGCCGGCGCTGCATCATTGGACGGCTCACCCGATGACGGAGGTCGAGCGGCGAGCTTCGCCGATCCGACTCTCTGCCCAGGCATCGAGATCCGCGGGGGAATAGATCGGCGTGCGACCCGCCTTGCGATAAAGCGGCCCGCCACCGGTGACCGCGAGCTTGGCCAACCACTGCTTCGAGCAGGGGAAGCCGAACTTAGAGTTTACATATGAGGCGGCTTCGGCACGCCGAAGAAACCGCGGACCTGGGATCGCCGACGCGACATTGCTTTCATTCATCTGCCATCTCCATCACTATCCCGGGAATTCCCGGTTACTGCCAGAGATGGCCGCGCCACCGACCTAGAAATAGGTGCCCTGAAATGATCTTCGAGCGATAATTTCTAGGCCCTCCTCGCCTTGTTGTATGCGGCCCGAATTCGGTTCTCGATCGCCTTTCTACCCGCGGGAGGATTCTCTCGATAATTTTTGACAAGCCATTCGGCTAGAAGTTGCGCCTGGGCCTTCAGGGTTGACTCCACCTCGCCGCGAGCGGCTCGTTCGCCAAACTCCGCCTGTATCAAGTGCATTGAAGATGGCCGGCCAGCCGCGCCGCTTTTGAGCGGAGACGTCAACTCAACGGGCCAGAAGCGGGAAATGTCTTCCTTGGCTACCATCAGATGCCGCCAGCGAACGTCGCTGCGATTCCTGAATGAGTCGTCGAACCCTCGCCGCCAGTGCCCCTCGTCCAGATAGGGGCAGGATTGAAGGTAATAGACCTCGCTCCACCCCAACTCATTGGCAGCGTCTGAAAATGGGTAGTCTACTTGGCAAGCTGCAAATATCACTCCGTCGATGAGCTGACGTGCGCTGTCTCGTACACCGCTTATACGAACTTCATTTGAAGATAT
This sequence comes from Mesorhizobium intechi, assembly GCF_002879535.1. Lineage (GTDB taxonomy): Bacteria > Pseudomonadota > Alphaproteobacteria > Rhizobiales > Rhizobiaceae > Mesorhizobium > Mesorhizobium intechi. Next base: position 5,997 of record NZ_PNOT02000011.1, on the reverse strand, counting down.
GCGATCGAGCAGCTCCTGGAATGCAATCTGCCATGGCTGCGTGTCGCAGGGATCGAAGTCTACCTTTCCCCCACTCGTCGCAATCCATTGGGCTGCGCAGAACAAGGGCATGTAGCCCGGCCCCTCAGGCCTCATGAGTTGTGGCAGTGGTATCCGCGGCTTGGACGCGGGCCAAAGCAAGATAATCCCCTTGCGGGGCACAAGGACCTTGTCGTAACGGCCGGTTGCACCGCGGCGGGCGCCGACTGCACTGTAATAGTCCTCCCGGACATCGCTGAAGCATTTCAAGTCTATCCATTCGATGGGTGGGATGCTCACCCTGATCCCTTCCGATCCAGTCACACCGGTCGCCTCGAAACACGGAATGCTCAATGCGGTCAGCAAGGCCTGTTCCGCTGCCCCGGGAGACATCCACCACTTGGCGTCGCCATCCACTTCCCCCGTGACGTGATCGTAAGACTCGCTCAACACAAGTAAGTGCATCGAAGCCTTCGACCGCGCCTCGAGGAAGAAGCCACCCGCGACGGGGCCTTCAAACCCGATGCGGGATTCTTTGAAATGCCAATCCCAGCAGTTCTCGCGATATGCGTCCCAAGCCTCCCGAACTGCGTCCTCGGTTCGCGATGCAATCCAAGCGACGGCCATCGGCATCGTCCAGAATTCCTCTCGCATTGGATCGAACATGAAGGTGTGCGGGACCGAGGCTAATGGCCCTACACCCAATTTCTTCGCCACAGCTTCGGCTCTGTTGGCGGTCCATTTGCCCCTTTGGGCCTTCCCGATTATGTCGCTCCGGACATAAAGCGCATCACGCGTCAGGTTCATAAGATCATGATCTACCCAAGATCATTGATGGGAACCAGCTTCCAACGGAAGGAACCACAAATAAGCTGGTCCCTCCGACCGGCACGCGCCACCCCATCTGTACTTTATTAGGGAGTGCTACCGGCATTACGTTTGTGAGGTCGATCGACTTTGCGGCCGGCGCCATCCTTGATCGACACAATGTCGGCGTTCCGAGACATGTTGAACGCTGCTTCGACAGATTTTGAAATTTCGTCGGCAGCTTTCTTGACCGGATCGTCGGCAAGATGGGCGTAGCGGCTCGTCGTCTTAACGTCAGCGTGACCGAGGATGGCGCCTATTATTGGGAGCGCATCGCCGCGTGCTAAGCCTACCGAGGCGAAGCTATGACGCAGATCATGCAGGCGAAGCGAAGAAAAGCCTGCGGCGGACCGCACCTTGCGCCAGACCCGCTCGACACCCTGGAAGTGCCCTTTTCCCGAAGACGCGGGAAACACATAATCGCTCCCTTCCACAGCGTACACGTTCGCCAGAACTTCTTTCGCCGGAGCGCCGATCGGAATCACCTTCGCACCGGTCTTGGAATCACCCAGCCGCAAATACCCGCGCTCCAGGTCGACCTCTGACCATTTCAGCGTCACGATTTCGCTTTTGCGTGCCCCAGTGAATGCGAGCAACCTAATAACTGCCACGCCAGCTGGGTTTGCTCCCGCCGCTTCTGCCTGGGCGAGCGCCGACCCGACCCTGGCTAATTCGGCCGCTGATAGAAACTTCTCGCCCTTCTGATCTGGGTAGCGTTTGACGCCGCGCACCGGATTGTCAGCGCGAAGCTGGCGCGACACGGCAAACGAAAAGATGCCACCGAGCAAACCAACGGTCCGCGCTGCGGTACCCTTACCGCCTTCGACGATCGCTCGGCCGCGAGCCTTCGTTTTGATGTCAGCCGCCGTCTTTCCCGCGGCTACATCTCTCATGAAGCGCTCGATGTCAGGTCGTGTGATCTCACTGATACGTTTCTTGCCGAGCAGAGGCTTGATATGTCGCTCGATGCGCCCTTTGTCGGTGAGCAAGGTGCTGGGCTTTTTGGTATCGCACCCCTCAATGAGGTAAAGGTTGCAGACCTCCTCAAAAGTCCTTTCGGCCCGCGCCTTGGCTTTGTCAGCTGCAAAATCCTGTCCCAGTTCAGCCTGACGGATTATCCGCTTTGCTTGCTCGCGCGCAGCGTCGGCCTCGATCTTGCCGACCGCGCCGATCGTGACGCGCCGCAGCGGCGTGTTCCTGCCACCGATTCGGTAGACCGCAACAAATGACTTTGAACCGCTGGAGCGAACGCGGACACCGAAGCCGGTGAGCTCGCCGTCCCAGTGGACGAAGTCCTTCCCAGTTGTTCGAATGGCATCGACTGTGCGCTTGGTAATTCGACCTTGGGCCATGCCTGTCTCCCGTCGCATCGTTGTCTGGGTAACACCGGGGTAGCACACCAGGGGGAAGCCGCAGAAACGCTCAGGAAGGTATATCTTCCTTTGCTGTTGCTTTTGCAAGGGTTTTGGAATTGGCGTCAATCGCAAGTTATCTTCAGGAAGCCCTGACGCTTGCCCTCCGAAGGCAGAGGTCACAGGTTCGAATCCTGTCGGGTGCGCCATTTCGGTATAAAACTGCGAACGCCAGCAGCCGCCGATTCTACGCCAGCAGCGGCGACAAGTGTCCGCAGTGGTTCGGTTTTCGATCCCAGGATGCGAATTTCGGTCGGGTCGACCACCGCGACACGTTGCGCAAGCGCACGCAGATGGTCCCGTGTTCCATCGTCGTTCCGAAGCTTGCGCCGCGCGGCTCGCGCGTACCGCCGCAAGCTGTCCGGGCCAGCAGCATTTCAGGTATGCCGCTTACAAGCTCGGCTCCGTGAGAGCGTCGATCATTGGCACGATCCATGCGTCGCGTTTGACAATGTGAAGATGAGTCGTGCCTGGCAGCACCGCCAGGCGGGCATTCGGAACGAGGCGCGCGAACTCCGCCGCGTGCTCGATCCGCACATAATCATTGTCGCCGATTGCAATGAGCATTGGGGCGCGAATGGAGCGCAGTTCGTCCTCGCTCCAACCCGGCCACACCGCAAGCATCGTGTTCAACCGACCAAGGATGGTTTTGAAAGCTGTCGGGTCCGGCGCGCTGCGTTCGAAGCTCGCACGCCACGCTGCGAAATCCGCTGCGGTGGGCAGGAGTTCGGCCAGTTCCGCAGACGGTGCCTCGGTCGAGCCCCGTTGCATACGTGCAAGATCCAGGCGAAAGCCATCAAGTTGGTATGGCGTGCCAAGCGTGGCGACTTTGCGGACGATGTCCGGATGACGGATTGCGACACCGGTGGCTATTATGCCGCCAAGGCTGTGGCCGACGAGATCCGACTGCCGCACGTCGAGATGCGCCAGAACGCCCGCCGTATCCCTGACCATCTGATCGATCGTCATCGGTTTTCCCGGCCTGTCAGCCGTGTGTCCGTGCCCTTGCTGCTCAATCGCGATCACCGGCCGGCGGTTGGCGAAGCGAGCTATCACTTCAGGCGCAAAAGCAGCTTCGATCGTGAGCGCTCCGCCATGCAGCAGCACGATCGGCACGGTTGTGCCATCCAGTGGCCCGCGGTGTACTTCATAGTAAACGTCGATACCGTCCAGCCTGGCAGTGCCACTACGAGAATCGGCCGCCTGTGCCTGCGTCCTGCCGCCCAAAGCCAAGCCCGTCGTCACCAGCGCGGCGGCACCCACGGCTTGCCGACGATTCCAACCGCTAGATCCCGTGTTCATGCCAACTTTCCCTTCGTCGCACGCCCTTCGACGAGAGCTGCGAGTTGCGCGGTGACCGTGCCCCAACCGTCGTGAAAGCCCATCTCCTCATGTTTGTCCCGATCCGCGCGGTTTTTGTGCATTGCGCAGGCCACGTATTCTGTGCCGTCCGGATGGTCTCTGAATGTGATGACGGCCGTCATGAATCCCCGCTCCGCGGGCCTCCAGCCCTCGATTAAGGCATTGGTGAAGACAATTCGCTCACCCTTCGCGACATCGAGGAAGCAGGCCGCGAGGTGAGGTACGAACGGGCCGCCACTGTCGCTCATCTCGGTGACGAACGCCCCGCCTGGACGCATGTCCATCTCAACCACCTTGCATTTCGTCGGCGCGGGGATCCACCATTGAGCGAAGCTCACGGGATCAGCCCAGGCGCTCCAGACGAGCGAACGCGCAGCCTTGATGATGCGCGACGTCGTTAGGTCGAGCTGAGGGTTCGGGGGCTGAATCACTTGGACTTTCCTTCTTCCTGGATTTGCATCACGAACTGCTCAAGACGGTCAGCGCGGCCTTCCCAGAGGGCGCGCTGTTCGGAAAGCCAGGCCTCGGCGGCCGCAAATTGCTTTTCAACGATTTCACAAGTTCTCACGCGACCTCGCTTGTGTGTTCGGATCAATCCGCTGCCTTCGAGGTAACGAATGTGTTTCATGAAGGACGGCAGTGCCATCTCGAACGGCTTCGCCAAATCGCTGACGCCTGCTGGTCCTCTGCTCAGCCGTCCGAGGACCGCGCGTCGCGTCGGATCGGCAAGGGCTTGGAAAACACCGCTAAGGTGGTCTTGATACTGTTCCATGAGGCTAAGTATCACAGCGCAACGCTTAGCTCAAGGGCTAAGTGACAGCTGCTCCGCTTGTCTTTTCGATGTCCAGGTGTGCAGCCTTGCGGCTGACGTAAATCCCATCAGCCAACGAAGGGACAGGCTGTTAAAGAGCCGGCTAGCCATAGCAGACATCTGCAGGACCATGGCCCGGAACGAAGGCGCCGATTACATCCCGATCCTTGAAGCGGCTCGCGAGAACTTTTGCCGCCATGATCTCACCTTTCGGCGCGAACCCAGTTCAAAGCCTCCGGGAGCCGGGCGCTCGGCGCAATGACTTGCCTCAGCCTCCCGCCACCGCCCGCACGCTCTCCCGTTCCACCAGCGGGCATTCCAGCTTGGTGATGGGATAGCGCCCGCGCCCGGGCGCCGTCGGCGCCTCGAGCTGTTCGATCGCCCATTGGCCCATCGCCATGTGCGGCAGGATCGAGGTGGTCAGCGGCGGGAAGAGGTGGCGGGCGATTTCCTCGTCGTCGTAGCCGACGACGGAGATGTCTCGCGGAATGTGCAGGCCGGCTTCCTTCAGCGCCTCGTAGCAGCCGATCGCGGTGCGGTCGTTCTGGCAGAAGATGGCGGTCGGGCGGTCTTTCAGGGCGAGCAGCTTCACCGTCGCGGCATAGCCCGCGCTTGCCGACCAGTCGCCCTCGACCACCAGATCCGGATCGAAGGGGATGTCGGCGGTGGCGAGCGCGCGGCGATACCCTTTGAGCCGGTCCTGGGCGGCCTGCATCCACGGCTCGCCGGTGATCGTGGCGATGCGGCGGTGGCCGTGGCTGATCAGGTGCCTTGTCGAATTCTGGCCGCCGGCGATCTCCGAAGGCACCACGGCGGGAAAGGCGTAGTCGGCCGTGTAGCAATTGAGCAGGATCACCGGGATGTCGAGGCTGTAAAGGAAGTCGGGCGCCGTGATCTCGCGGGTGAAGATGGTCATGTAGATCAGCGCCGAAATGCCCCGCCGGGTCAGCGCTTGGATGGCGCGCGGCTCCATCACGGCGTCGCCCATGGTCTGCGCCACCAGCAGCACGTTGCCGGCATTCCACGAGGCCTGGCGCGCGCCTTCGATCGCCACCACCGCCTCCGGGCTGGTCGCCAGCTGGTCGACGGCAAAGCCGATCACCCCGTCCAGCCCGTCGAAGGCGGCAACCGGCTTGCGCAGCGCCGAGAAGGCGGGCGCGCTGTAGCCCAGCGACCTTGCGGCCTCGATCACCCGCTCGCGGGTCTGCTGCGACAGCTTGATGCCTGGCGAGTTGTTGAGCACGAAGGAAACGGTCGCCTGCGAACAGCCGGCCGCCCGCGCGATGTCGGTCATGGTGACCCGCCCCTTGGGCTTGGCCGGCGCCTTGCGGCGCTTTGCCGTCTCGATGGCCCGATCCGTCGTCTCGCTCATGGCATTCCTGTCCCCGATCCCGGCCTGTCTAGCGGCAGCCTGCCGGCTCGACAAGATGGCGCGGCGGCGCCGATTTATGGAAATCGCCGCATCGTTTATATCTATTAGCAGCTGCGCGGTCCATCGATCATCAGGCTCCTTATGAACAGGGAAAG
>NZ_PNOT02000041.1 GCF_002879535.1 Mesorhizobium intechi | reverse complement strand
CGCCGTTACCAGCACGCGCTGCCCTTTCAGCCCGGCCAGAAATTCGTCCGCCGATACGGGTGCCTTTGCGCTCATCGTCCTGTCCTTTTCATTGCAGCCGCCGTTCGCGCAGTGCCATGACGGCGCCCAGAACGACCAGCCCGTAAAGAATTGCCCTGGTGGCGTAGGGCAGCGTGGTGCCGGCCAGCAGCATCTGCAGCGCCGTCAAAAGCAGCACGCCGCCGAGCATGCCGAGATAATGGCCACGCCCGCCGGTGATCAGCGCGCCGCCGACCACCACGACCGCGATCGAGGGCAAGAGATAGTCGTCGCCCATGCCGAGGCTCGCCTGGCCGGAAAAGCCGGTCAGCATGATGCCGACAACAGCGGCGCAAACGGCCGATAGCATGTAGACCAGGATCAGCGTGCGCTCGACGCCGATGCCTGACAGGCGCGCCGCGCGCAGCCCGTTGCCGATGCCGTAGACGCGGCGCCCGAACGGCGTGTGTCCAAGCAGCAGCACCGCGCCGGCCACAAAGACAACCAACAGCAGCACGACCGGCGTCACGAAACCGAGCCTGGCCGTCATGAACCAGCGCAGCATCGGCGAGGAAAACCCTGCCGGTGTTCCCTGCGAATAGACAAGAGCGAAGCCCTGCAGGATGCCGTTGGTGGCCAGCGTCATGACGATCGGCGAGATGCCGAGATAGGCGATGCCGAAGCCATTGGCGAAGCCGATGGCGCAGGCCATCGCCAGCACGACCGGGAGGGCGTAAAGCAGCGCCGTGTCGGAGCCGTTGACCATGCCGGCCAGGATGATGCCGGAAATGCCGATCGTCCACGGCACGGAAAGATCGAGGCCGCCGGTCAGAATGACTGTCCCCTGCCCCAGCGCCAGAACCGCGAGGAAGGAGGACAGCACCAGGAGCGAGTTCCAGTACCCCGGATTGAGAATGGCGCGGCCGAGCCAGACCTGGGTGACGACGACGATGATGAGCAGGCAGACATAGGCGGGCAGCGCATAGCGCAGTATCTCGGCGTTGCGCAGGCGGAAAGCCGGGCGCGGCGATGCCGGACCGCGCTGGCCCTGCGAAGGCCCAGCGATCTTGAGCCGACGATCGATCGGTTCAAGCTGCGAGGGCAGAATGCCGGCGCGCCATGCGGCGACCCGGGCGCGCGCCGCGCGAAGTTGCACGGCAAGCACCGATGCGTGGGACAAGGATCCGGCAAGGGCTGCCAGCACCAGAATGGTGCCCTCCGCAATGGTCGAATAGTAGGCCGATACGTTGAGCACCAGCAGGATGTTCACCACCATCATCAGGATATACGCGCCAAAGACGGTGCCAACCGGACCGCCCTGCCCGCCGCCAAGGCGCGTGCCGCCGACGACGACAGCCGCGAACATCGACAGGAGCAGCGGATTGCCGACCAGCGGGTCGGCGCTGCCGGTCTGTGCGCTGATGAACACGCCGGCGAGGCCGTAGCATCCGCCGGCGATGACGTAGACGGCCAAGCGCACCAGCACGACATTGATGCCGACGGCAGCGGCCGAATCCGGATCGCTGCCGACGGCATAGAGTGCCGTGCCGAAACGGGTTCCCTTCAACCAGAACCAGGCAAGCAGGACGACGCCGATCACCACCAGCGGCATTGGCAGCCAGCCGGTGATCGCGTCGCCCAGATAGAAAGTGCCGAGATCGGGCGACACGAATCCGCCGGGCTTGTCCATCACAAGCAGCGTCACGCCTTGCAGAATGAACATGGTGGACAGCGTCACCACGATCGGCTGCATGCGCAGCACCGCGATGAAAAACCCGTTGAAGGCGCCCACCGCCATGCCGACGCCGATGCCGACCGCCGTCCACAGAAGGATGCTGGCGCCTGGGGCCATCGGATCCATGCTCGATGCCAGCACGACATTGACCAGCGAGATCACCGCGCCGGCCGACAGGTCGAAGCCGCCCGACAGGATGACGATGGTCTGGCCGATCGCCGCCAGCGCCGAGGTCGCGCCGCCGCTCGACAGGAACGACACGTCGAAATAAGTCAGCGGTCCGGCGCTGATCCAGTCGACGATGAAAAGCAGGATCGCCAACACGGCTGCAGCGATCAGCGCGCCGCGATGTCGCGTCAACGCACGGCGCAGGCCGAAGCCAGTCGAAACAGGAGATGAAATTGCGGCCCTGCTCATGCGGCTTCTTCTCCGCCATGGCCGAGCGCCGGACGCATGATGGCGGGCTCGGTGATGGCGTCACCTTCGAGCTCGGCCGCGATGCGCCCGTCATAGAGAACCAGGACCCGGTCGCATTGGTGGACCAGTTCGGGAATTTCCGTCGAGTGCAGCAGGATCGAGCCGCCGGCGGCGACGTAGTTTCGCATCATCACATAGAGCTCATGCTTGGTGCCGACATCGATGCCGCGCGTGGGATCGAACAGAAGCAGAATGCGGCTCTGCGCCACCAGCCATTTGGCGATCGCGATCTTCTGCTGGTTGCCGCCCGAGAACGCCCCGGCCCGCGTCCACAGCGCGCGGCGGTCGACTTCGACAGTGGCGAACGCCTCCTCGACGGAGCGGGTCTCGGCCGCGGCGTCGACAAGGCCGAAGCGCGTGAAGCGGGAGACGACGGGCAGCGTGGCGTTCTGGCTGCCCGACAGTTTCAGGAACAGGCCTTCGGATTTGCGGTCTTCCGGCACCAGGCCGATGGCCATGTTGGGCCGCAAGGCGTCCGACGGCGAGCCGAGCCAGACCTTGCGGCCATCGACGAGGACCTCGCCGCGTGTGATTTCAGCCATGCCGAAGCAGGCCAGGAACAGGTCCTGCTGGCCCATGCCTTGCAGTCCCGCAATGCCGAGGATCTCGCCCCTGCGCAGGTCGAAGCTCGCGCCGTCGAGCTTGCGCCCGACCTTGAGGCCGCGCACGCCCAGCACCGGCGGGCCAAAAGCCTGGGCGCCGTCAGGCTTCGGCGGAAAGGTCTGTTCGATGGAGCGACCGATGATCTTCTCGATGACGTCGGCGTCGGAAACATCTGCGACCGGCGCCGTGACGATGTGGCGGCCGTTCCTCAAGATCGTCAGCGTGTCGCAAAAGGCGCGCACCTCGCGCATGCGATGGGTGATGAAGACGATGGTGGTACCGGTCGCCTTCAGCCTGGCGATAATGTCGCCCAGCCAGTCGACGTCGCGGCCGGCAAGCGTCGAGGTCGGCTCGTCTAGCAAAAGGATGCGCGGCCTGCGGTAGACGGCCCGCGCGATCTCGATCTTCTGGCGCACCGAAAGCTCGAGCTCGCCGACCTCGGCATCGAGATCGACGGAGAAACCGAGTTCGTCGATGTGACGGCGCACAGCCTTGCGCGCGGCACCGCGGCGGATCAGGCCGGAGACGCCGACCGGAGCATAGGGTAGAAGCATGTTGTCGAGGACGGAGAGATCGCGCACCAGCGTCATCTCCTGGAACGCCGTCTGAACGCCGAGCGCGTGTGCCGCGCGCGGCGCGCCGTAGCCGATCTCCTTGCCGAAGACCCTGATATGACCGGCACTCGGCCGCACCAGCCCGGACAGCAGTTTGACCAGCGTCGACTTGCCGGCGCCATTCTCACCCAGCAGCGCGTGGACGCTGCCGGGCGCAATGCGGAACGACACGCCGTCCAGCGCAACGGTCGGGCCGAAGGCCTTGCCGATGCCGTCGATCTCGATGGCGGGGAGCGCGGAATGTTCTGTCATATCCTCGATCGCAGGCTGCGCACTTTCGGGACGCCACGCATTGGCGCGGATCGACGATGCACGGACAAGATCCGTGCATCGTCGCGATTTGCCCTGGGAGGCTCAGTTCTCCGGCTGGCCGACAAGGGCTGCATTGAGGCCGATCTCGGGCGTCTGGTCGGAAAAGATCGAGGCGAACCAGCCGGGATTGGAGACCAGCGACGGCTTGAAGACGTTGCAGCCCGCCTTCATCTCCGCCCAGGTGCCTTCGTTGCACAGCTTGATCGTCTCATTGGTGACGACCGGCAGCGGCAGGATGGTGGTCTTCGGCACCTCCTTGCCTTCGATCGCCTCGACGGCGAGTTTCAGCGCCAGCGCACCGGAATAGGGCGGCGAGGCGTAGGAAATGCGTTGTGCGCCAGCCGGCGCGTAGGGCGGAGCCGCTCCTTCTACCTCGGTGCCCGCAGGCAGCATCTGGATGCGGCCGCCATTGGAGCCCTCTCCGGCGCAAGGCAGGAGTTCGCTGGCCTTCTTGCCGGCCTCGAGCTGCATGGAGTTCGCGGTGAAGCAGCCGACCTGCATCCACAGCCCGTTGATGTCGTTCCAGCTGCGCGTAGCCAGGATCTTGGAGAGCTCGGTGCGGGCAACCGCCTGGCTCCACATGCCGACAGCCTCGCCGACAATCTTGATATCAGGGTACTTGGCAAAGACCTCCTTGGCGGCCTTTGTCCGCTGATCGTCGACGGATGTTCCGGGAACACCCGTGATGGCGATGATGTTGCCTTTGCCGTTGAGCTTCTTCACCAGCCATTCGGCGGTCACCCTGCCCGCTTCCAGCTGGTCGATATGGACATTGTAGGCGCAGGGTTCGGTGATCTCGGCGTCATAGGCGAAGACCTTCACTCCCTTGTCGCAGGCATTCTTCACGACCTGATTGAGCGCGGTCGGCGAGATCGGATAGACGACGATCGCCTCGGCGCCGCTCTGCACCATGGCGTTGATCTGCTGGATCTGGCGTTGTGCGTTGGGTCCGGCGACCTGGACCTGCAGGTCGACCTTGTCGGCAAGGCTCTTGTGAGCGGCCATGGCCTTGACCATGTTTGCCGCTTCGGCCTGCCAGTCATTGCCGATATAACTCATGCTGAGAAAGATCTTGTGCTTTTCGGCGGCTTCGGCAGCCGACAGCCCAACGGCGCATACAGCCATGCCGGCCAGCAGCGCGAGCCGCCGGACTTTCAATCCGATACCCATGTGAATTCCTCCCGATACGAACGACCGAATGCCTCCCGAGGGCACGAACCGTAGCCCTCGTCATTCGATGTCCGAGACCGTATCATCATTTGATCAAAGATCAATGATGAAATATCTTCACGTCAAGACTGCAGGCGCCAGCGCTTGACGCGGCAGCCGGAACCCTGCATTCCGGGGACGAGTTGTGGCGGCCTTTGGGCCGAAAGGTTGATGGGAAAATGGCCGGATTGGCGTTCAGGAAGCCTGGTGTCGAGATCGTGCCTCTGTCCAGGGAGACCTTGCAGGACAGGGTCTATCGCCACGTCACCGAATTGATCCTCGACGGCAGCATCGTGCCCGGCGAGATGGTCACGGTGCAAAGCCTGGCCGACGCCTTCGGTGTCAGTCCGATGCCGGTCAGGGAAGCGCTGCGGCGACTGACCGCGGCCAATGCCTTGATGGTCGTTTCAGGGCGCTCGATCGGCATTCCCGCGCTCAGCCGCGCGCGCCTCATCGATCTCAGGAATGTCCGCTTCGAGATCGAGGCGATCGCCGCCGCATGGGCGGCAGAGCGCATCGATGATCAGGGCATCGCGCAACTCGGGCAGCACCTGGCAGCGCTCGAACAGGCGAATGCGGCGGGAGACGTCAAATCCTATCTGCGGGCCAACTACGCCTTTCACTTCTCCATCTACCGTGCGGCCGGCTCGGAAAACATCCTCAACATCATCGAAAATCTGTGGCTGCAGATCAGCCCCTATTTCAACATGCTGCATGATTCGGGAAACTATTCGACCGCCAACGAGCATCACCAGGAGATGTTCGCGGCACTGCGCAACCGCGACGCCGAAGCCGTCCGCCAGGCCGTCCGCGCCGATATCGACGCCGCCTTCGACGTCCTGGTCGACCTGCTGAAATAAGGCTGGGAAGCCGGCCAAAAAGCCCGCAATATTCTCCTCAATCGCTGTTCGGAACTCCCGCTCGAAACGCCGGCCGCAGCCACAAGCCTGCTCAAGGCGGATCGGTCCGGCAG
>NZ_PNOT02000245.1 GCF_002879535.1 Mesorhizobium intechi | reverse complement strand
ATGCAAGGGGCCTCGCCGAAACCGCCCCGTGCCCAAACAGGCTGCCGCCTTGTCGAACCCTTGCGCAGGAAATCTTGATGGCCGGCTGCGACTCAAAAGGCCCACCACACTCGTCTTATCCTGAACTCGAAGGCGCAGGATAAAGTTCTGCATCTCGCCGCGCGTATGCCTAGGCAGTTACACGTTGGCCGATCTTGATAATCGAGTCTGGCTACGCCGCGGAGGACGTCTACATGCCATCGTCATTCGCTGCCCGCAGCGCCTTCCGCCCTTCCATCGCTAGAGAGTGAAGTGCCACCATGTCCGAACAACCCTTGCCGACGCTGCCGATGTGGCGCGT
>NZ_PNOT02000272.1 GCF_002879535.1 Mesorhizobium intechi | reverse complement strand
TCGGCATGCCCCAGGACGACATGTTCGGGCTTGCCGCCGGCATCGGCGCCATTCTGGAAGGCCTGAGCCCACACGCCAGCGATCCCCAGCTCGCCGCGGCGGACGCGGCCAGCGCCAGGGTGCAGGCCTACTTTAGCGACCTCATACAGCGCAAGCGCACCGATCCCTGCAACGACATCGTGTCGATGGTGGTCGGCGTACACGACGACGATGCTGACACGCTGTCGGATGCGGAGTTGATCAGCATGCTGTGGGGCATGCTGCTGGGCGGCTTCGCCACCACTGCTGCAACCATCGACCATGCGGTCCTGGCGATGCTGGCGTATCCCGAACAGCGGCACTGGCTGCAGCGAGACGCCGTGGGGGTGAAGGCATTCGTCGAAGAAGTCTTGCGCTGCGACGCGCCTGCCATGTTCAGCTCCATTCCGCGTATCGCCCAGCGCGACATCGAACTGGGCGGCGTGGTGATCCCGAAGAACGCGGACGTGCGCGTGCTGATCGCGGCCGGCAATCGCGACCCGGACGCCTTCGCCGACCCCGACCGCTTCAATCCCGCGCGGTTCTACGGCACCACTCCTGGCATGTCGACCGACGGGAAGATCATGCTGAGCTTCGGCCACGGCATCCACTTCTGCCTCGGTGCGCAACTGGCCCGGGTGCAGTTGGCCGAGAGCCTGCCGCGGATCCAGGCGCGCTTCCCCACGCTGGCATTGGCCGAGCAGCCGACCCGGGAACCCTCCGCGTTCCTTAGGACGTTCCGCGCGCTGCCGGTGCGGCTGCATGCGCAGGGGGGCTGAGATGCGCGTCGTGATCGATCAGGATCTGTGCGGAACCACCGGGCAGTGCGTGCTGACGCTGCCGGGCACCTTTCGCCAGCGCGAACCGGACGGCGTGGCGGAAGTGTGCGTGGCGACGGTCTCGCAGGCGCTGCACGCCGCCGTGCGGCTCGCGGCCAGCCAGTGCCCGGTCGCCGCTATTCGGGTCATCGAAAGCGAGGCTGGCGATGACGAGCGCGCCAGCGCCGACCCTGCGCCTTCTCCGGCGCAGGCTGAGCGGCATGCCGCGAAAGACCAACGCAACCCAGGAGGACGGTTTGAAGGCAAGGTGGCCGTGGTGACCGGCGCCGGCGCCGGCATCGGCAAGGCATGCGCCCTCGCTATCGCGCGCGAGGGCGGCAGAGTGGTGGTGGCCGACATTGATGGCTCGGCGGCCGTCGCCTGCACCGCGCAGATCGCGGCCGAAGCGGGCCACGCGCTGGCCCTGGCCATGGACATCGCCGATGCGCAGGCGGTGGCAGCGCTGTTCGAGACGGCGGAGCGGCACTTCGGTGGGGTCGACCTGCTGGTGAACAACGCGAGCGCCATGCATCTGACACCGCGCGACCGCCCGATCCTCGACCTGGACCTGGCGGTCTGGGATCAGACCATGGCGACCAATCTGCGCGGCACGCTGCTCTGCTGCCGGGAGGCCATCCCACGAATGATCGCCCGCGGCGGTGGCGCGATCGTCAACATGTCGTCGTGCCAAGGGCTCAGCGGTGACACCGCGCAGACGTCCTACGCCGCGTCGAAGGCGGCGATGAACATGCTATCGACCTCGCTCGCGACCCAGTACGGTCATGCGCAGATCCGCTGCAACGCGGTTGCGCCGGGTCTCATCATGACCGAGCGTCTCCTCGCCAAGCTGGACGAGTGCATGCAACGGCATCTGAGCCGGCACCAGCTCCTGCAGCGCGTCGGCCGCCCCGAGGACGTGGCCGCGCTGGTGGCGTTCCTGCTCTCCGACGATGCTGCGTTCATCACCGGCCAGGTCCTGTGCATCGACGGCGGCATGCTGGCGCATGTGCCGACGTACGCCGACGGTGGCAACAGCCGCGCCGCGCGGCCTGCCGGCGACACCGCCGAAGCGGCCGCGGCGCCGCGCTGCTGATGGACATGCTGCTCAACCCGCTGGACCGTCGGCACCGGCTGCGGGACGACATCCCGGTCGTGCCCGGCGCTTTCCCCCTGGTCGGGCATCTTCCCGCCATCGTCTGCGACCTGCCGCGCCTGCTGCGGCGCGCGGAACGGACGCTGGGCAGCCACTTCTGGCTGGATTTCGGCCCTGCCGGACACCTGATGACCTGCGTGGATCCAGATGCGTTCGCACTGCTCCGGCACAAGGACGTGTCCTCGGCTCTGATCGAAGAGATCGCGCCCGAATTGCTTGGCGGAACGTTGGTCGCCCAGGACGGCGGCGCGCACCGGCAGGCGCGCGACGCGATCAAGGCGGCCTTCCTGCCCAAGGGGCTGACCCAGGCCGGCATCGGCAACCTGTTCGCGCCCGTCATCCAGGCGCGGGTGCAGGCGTGGCGCGACCGCGGCGACGTGACCATCCTGCGCGAGACCGGCGACCTGATGCTCAAGCTCATCTTCAGCCTCATGGGAATCCCAGCGCAGGATTTGCCGGGATGGCATCGCAAATACCGGCAACTGCTGCAGTTGATCGTCGCGCCCCCGGTCGACCTGCCCGGACTCCCCTTGCGGCGCGGCCGCGCCGCCCGCGACTGGATCGACGCGCAGTTGCGCCAGTTCGTCCGCGACGCGCGCGCGCATGCCGCGCGCACTGGGTTGATCAATGACATGGTGAGCGCCTTCGATCGCGGCGACGATGCGCTCTCCGACGACGTCCTGGTCGCCAATATCCGCTTGCTGCTGCTTGCCGGCCACGACACCACCGCCTCGACGATGGCCTGGATGGTGATCGAGCTGGCGCGGCAGCCTGGGCTGTGGGACGCCCTGGTCGAGGAGGCGCAACGCGTGGGCGCGGTGCCGACCCGGCACGCGGACCTGGCGCAGTGTCCGGTCGCCGAGGCGCTGTTCCGCGAGACGCTGCGCGTGCATCCGGCGACCACGCTCCTGCCGCGTCGCGCGCTGCAGGAATTGCAACTCGGCCAACGGCGCATTCCTGCGGGCACCCATCTGTGCATCCCGCTGCTGCATTTGTCGACCTCTGCGCTGCTGCACGAGGCGCCTGATCAGTTCCGCCTGGCACGGTGGCTGCAACGCACGGAGCCGATCCGGCCGGTGGACATGCTGCAGTTCGGTACCGGCCCACACGTCTGCATCGGTTACCACCTGGTATGGCTGGAAATGGTGCAGTTCTGCATCGCCTTGGCACTGACCATGCACAAGGCCGGGGTGCGGCCGCGGTTGCTGAGCGCCGTCGAAAAAGGTCGGCGCTATTTCCCGACAGCACATCCGTCCATGAAAATCCGCATCGGATTCTCATGAGCTGGCATCGCATGCCCCGTGTGGCGAGGCAACTGCGCCGGCGACGCGCGGCAATGCTGCACTCGGCGCGCGCGCTCGGTGCGACGCCGCCAACACCGCGGCGGCTCGGACGCTCGCCGTGGCCGTGCCAGGTACAAGGACATGAACGACATGCAGACCGCTTCTACGCTACACGACGACGCGCAGGCGCGCGGCGCATCCGGCAGGCTGCCGCCGGAGATCTGGATGCAGGACGGCGCAAGGCGGGTCGAACAGGCGCTGGCGCGTCTTCTCTGCGCCGAAGACGACGGTGAGACCGAGCTGATGGCGGCGATGCGCTACGCCACCTTGCATGGCGGAAAGCGCACCCGCGCCTTGCTCTGTCTGGCTACCGGCGCACTGGCCGACACGCCGGCGCACATGCTCGACGATGTCGGCGCCGCCATCGAGATGATGCACGCCTGTACCCTGGTCCACGACGACCTGCCCGCAATGGACGATGACGTGCTTCGCCGCGGCCTTCCGACCGTGCACGTCAAGTTCGGCGAAGCCACTGCGATCCTGGTCGGCGATGCGCTGCAGGCGCACGCCTTCCTGACCCTGGCGAGCCTGGATGCGCCGGGCGACAACCGTATCGCGCTCGTGCGCGAACTGGCGCAGGCGGTGTCCGCCGAGGGTGCCGCAGGCGGGCAGGCCATGGATCTGTCGCTGGTCGGAAAGCACGTCGAGCTGGACAGGATCGTGGCGATGCACCGGATGAAGAGCGGAGCACTAGTGCGCGCGTCCGTTCGCATGGGCGCGCTATGCGCCATCGCGGAGGATGCCGCCCACGCTGCGCTGTACTGTGCGCTCGATCGCTACTCCGCCTGTTTCGGCCTGGCGTTGCAGGTGGTCGACGACATTCTCGACGCGACAGCGGATACCGCGACGTTGGGCAAGACCCCCGGCAAGGACGCGGCGGCGCAGAAGCCGACCTGTGCGTCGATCATGGGGCTGCAGGCAGCGCGCCAGTTGGCGCTGGATCTGTTGCGCGACGCCGGGGAGGCCATCGCCCCGCTGGGAACGCGTGCGGAACGGTTGGCGCAGATGCTGCAGCGGGCCAACGCGTATCTGTTCAAGCACGCGCCATGCGCATGAGCGCGCCCGTCCGCATGGAGTCGCCCCTGTGCCGCTGCGATCGATCGGCCGGCGTGAGCGGTGCATGCTGCACTGTGTCCAAGTCGGCGGCGGCGATCGCAGCGGTTGCCCAGCACAGCCGCGGCGCACGCGGCGCGCTGCGCCCAAGCCTATGCGGTGGACCGGCCCCAGCATGGGGCGCGTCGCCGCGCCGGAGCAGGGCGCCGTCCGGCGCTGCCCGTGCGCCGGGCCGCGACGGGCCTGCGGCGACGTGCGCGGCGTCTGCCCGATCCTGGTTCCCGTCAACTGTCTGCAGAAGGAACATACCGCGTGAACGCGCTGTCCCAACAGATCCTTTCCGAATTGCGCCACCTGCTGATCGAGATGAGCGACGGCGGCAGCGTCGGTCCGTCCGTCTACGACACGGCGCGAGCTCTGCAGTTCCACGGCAACGTCGCCGGTCGGCAGGACGCATACGCGTGGCTCATCGCGCAACAACAGGCCGATGGCGGATGGGGAAGCGCGGACTTCCCGCTGTTCCGCCATGCGCCCACCTGGGCGGCGTTGCTGACATTGCAGCGTGCCGATCCTCTTCCCGGCGCTGCCGACGCAGTCCAGGCTGCAACCCGGTTCCTCGAGCGCCAGCCCGATCCCTACGCGCATTCGGTGCCGGAAGACGCGCCGATCGGCGCGGAGCTGATCCTGCCGCAGTTGTGCGGCGAGGCCGCATCCTTGCTGGGCGGCGTGGGGTTTCCGCGCCACCC
Source organism: Mesorhizobium intechi (assembly GCF_002879535.1). Classification (GTDB taxonomy): domain Bacteria; phylum Pseudomonadota; class Alphaproteobacteria; order Rhizobiales; family Rhizobiaceae; genus Mesorhizobium; species Mesorhizobium intechi. The sequence continues at coordinate 11,143 of NZ_PNOT02000272.1, read as the reverse complement.
GGCGCTGTTGCCGTTGCGGCAGGCGTGCCTTGTCAAGTTGGGGGCGGTGGCGACGTTGCCGAGCGGCCATCCGTTGCTGCACTCCTGGGAAGCCTGGGGAACGTCGCCGACCACCGCATGCCCGGACGACGACGGCAGCATTGGCATCAGTCCGGCGGCCACCGCCGCGTGGCGTGCGCAAGCCGTAACACATGGGAGCACGCCGCAGGTCGGGCGCACCGACGCGTATCTGCAGGCGGCATCGCGGGCGACGCGCAGCGGCATCGAAGGTGTCGTTCCCAACGTCTGGCCGATCAATATATTCGAGCCATGCTGGTCGCTGTACACCCTGCATCTGGCCGGGCTGTTCGCGCATCCCGCGTTCGCCGATGCCGTGCGCGTGATCGTCGCGCAGCTCGACGCCCGCATGGGCGTGCGCGGTCTGGGCCCGGCCTTGCACTTCGCAGCCGATGCCGACGACACCTCCGTTGCGTTGTGCGTCCTGCACCTTGCAGGTCGCGACCCGCCGGTCGATGCGTTGCGCGATTTCGAAATCGGCGAGCTATTCGTCACCTTCCCCGGCGAGCGCAATGCCTCGGTGTCGACTAACATCCATGCCCTGCATGCGTTGCGACTGTTGGGAAAGCCCGCCGCCGGCACCAGCTACTACGTCGAGGCCAATCGCAACCCGCACGGTCTATGGGACAACGAAAAATGGCACGTTTCGTGGCTGTATCCCACCGCGCATGCGGTCGCTGCGCTGGCGCAAGGCAAGCCCCAGTGGCGCGACGAGCGCGCGCTGGCGGCGCTGCTGCAGGCGCAGCGCGATGACGGCGGCTGGGGCGCCGGTCGCGCGTCCTCATTTGAAGAAACCGCCTATGCGCTGTTCGCGTTGCACGTCATGGACGGGAGCGAAGAGCCGACAGGGCGCCGGCGCATCGCGCAGGCGGTGGCGCGTGCGCTGGAGTGGATGCTCGCTCGCCATGTGGCGCATGCATTGCCGCAGACGCCGCTGTGGATCGGCAAGGAACTGTATTGCCCCACCCGGGTCGTGCGCGTGGCCGAACTCGCCGGGTTGTGGCTGGCGCTTCGTTGGGGGCGGCGCGTCCTGGCCGAGGGAGCAGGAGCGGCGCTATGATCCAGACCGAAAGCGCGCTGCAGCAGGTGCTGGAGTGGGGGCGTTCCCTGACAGGGTTCGCCGACGAGCATGCCGTGGAAGCGGTCAGGGGCGGCCAGTACATCCTGCAGCGCATCCACCCGAGCCTGCACGACACCAGCGCCCGCACTGGCCGCGATCCGCAGGACGAAACGCTGATCGTGGCGTTCTATCGCGAACTGGCGCTGCTGTTCTGGCTCGACGATTGCAACGATCTTGGCCTGATCGCGCCGGAGGAACTCGCTGCGGTGGAGCAGGCGCTGGGGCAGGGCGTGCCGTGCGCGCTTCCCGGATTCGAGGGCTGCGCTGTGCTGCGCGCTTCGCTGGCCGCGCTCGCCTACGATCGTCGCGACTATGCTCGGCTGCTCGACGACACCCGGTGCTACTGCGCGGCGCTGCGCGCCGGACACGCGCAGGCGGTAGGGGCGGAACGCTGGTCTTACGCCGAGTACCTGCACAACGGCATCGATTCGATCGCCTACACGAACGTGTTCTGTTGCCTGTCGTTGCTGTGGGGGCTGGACATGGCGACCTTGCGCGCGCGTCCGGCGTTTCGCCAGGTCCTGCGGCTCATCTCCGCGATAGGGCGCCTGCAGAACGATCTGCATGGACGCGACAAGGACAGGTCGGCGGGCGAGGCCGACAACGCGGCGATCCTGCTGCGGCAGCGCTATCCGGCTATGCCTGTGGTGGAGTTCCTCAACGACGAGTTGGCCGGCCATACGCGAATGCTGCACCGGGTGATGGCGGAAGAACGCTTTCCCGCGCCGTGGGGAGCGTTGATCGAGGCCATGGCGGCCATCCGCGCGCAGTACTACCAGACCTCGACCAGCCGCTACCGCAGCGACGCTGCGGGGGGAGGCCAGCGTGCGCCCGCCTGAACGGCGGGATGCGGCTGCGTGCGTGCGCTGCCGTCGGTCCGATCCGATGCAACGCCGTCCCCCGATGCGACGGATGGAGCGAGCATGAGCGATAGCGACAACATCCCGAGCCGGCGCAAGGACGACCATCTGGACATCGTGCTGGATCGGCGAACGGCGCCGGCCACGGTCGCCGCCGGCTGGGAGTACATCCGTTTCGAACACTGCGCATTGCCCGAGTTGGACCTGACGCAGATCGACCTGCGCGCCTCGCTGCTGGGCAAGACCATGCGCGCGCCGCTGCTGATCAGCTCCATGACCGGCGGCGTGCCACGCGCCGAGGCCATCAACCGGCATCTGAGCGAGGCAGCACAAGCCTTGGGGATCGCCATGTGCGTCGGTTCGCAGCGCGTGAGCCTGCAATCCCGCAACTCCCAGGGGCTGACGCGCGCGCTGCGCCGCATGGCCCCAGACATTCCCTTGCTGGCTAATATCGGCGCCGCGCAACTGCGCGAGGCCGACGGCCTGGACCTGGCGCGCCGGGCGGTGGATGCGCTGGAGGCCGATGGACTCATCGTCCATCTCAATGCGCTGCAGGAAGCGGTACAGCCGGAGGGCGACCGCGACTGGCGCGGCGTCCTGGCGCAGATCGCTCGCGCCGCGCGCAGCGTGGACGTGCCGATTGTGGCCAAGGAAGTGGGGTCGGGCCTGTCCGCCTCGGTGGCCTGCGCGCTCGTCAAGGCGGGCGTGGCGGTCATCGATGTCGCCGGCGCCGGCGGCACCAGTTGGGCCGCGGTGGAGGGCGAGCGCGCCCGCGATGCCGCCGACCGTGCAGTGGCGATGGCGTTCGCCGACTGGGGGATTCCGACCCCGGCCAGCGTGCAGGCGGTACGTCGGGCGCTGCCAACTGTGAAGCTGATCGCGTCGGGCGGGATCCGCGACGGCGTCGACGTGGCCAAGGCCATCCGCCTGGGCGCGGACATCGCCGGGCAGGCGGCCGGCGTGCTGCGCGCGGCGACGGTGTCCACCGAGGCGGTTGTCGCGCATTTCGAGATCGTCATCCGCCAGTTGGCCGTTGCCTGCTTCTGCACCGGCTCGGCTGATCTGGCGGCGTTGCGTCAGGCGCGGTTGTTGCCCTCGGCGCATCTGCCCGCCGGTTGATGCCGGCGTCGCCCGCACGTGGCGGCGGGCGCCTAGCAGGCTGCTGAATACCTACGCCAAAGATAGACTACTGATCCACCTTGGCGAGGCGGTTCAATGCGCGGGAGCTCGTGATCACCAGAAGGGAAGTCGATGCCCAGGACGTGGCTTGGTTGGAGACGCTAAGGAACGTCAAACTGACGATTCTTGTAACGTGGTCGGGGATCGACAACGACAGGATCGAACCGGTCTCGTCCCGCATAGCGGAACGATAGCTCCACCGGAAGCATTCGGTTCTGCCACAGCATCGGCCAGGCAAAAATAACTTGCGTTGCGCAGATAAAATGCCCTGATCCTGCCATTCCTCCATGGGCACGTGGGCGGGGAGAAATCTCATACAACTGGCAGCGAAGGGAGGCTCGGCCCAATGAGCGGGGTGGCGCGTGAAGAAGTTAATCCGGTGTCATCGGCAACGTTCGCGCCGCTCGAGAATTCAACTTTCCGTCCGATCTGGATTGCCACACAGGTATCCAGTCTAGGGTGGCTGATTCAAATGGTTGCCATCAGTTGGCTGATGGCGACCATTTCGACATCGGATGTGATGGTCGCCTTGGTGCAGGCTTCGACAACCTTGCCCACATTCCTCCTGTCAATTATCGCCGGCGCCCTAGCGGACAATTACAGCCGCCGCAATCTCATGTTCGCTGGCTGGTGCGTGATAGCATTGTCCTCGACGATGCTGACTGTTCTTGCAGGTCTCGGAATTTTCAATCCATGGATGGTTCTTGCATTCAGCTGTTTGGCCGGAGTAGGCGCCGCTTTCACCGACCCCGCCTGGCACGCGTCGGTTGGCGATATCCTGCGAAAGCGCGATGTTCCGGCCGCCGTCACGCTTATCTCGGTCGGATATAACGCCGTCCGAAGCATCGGCCCCGCTCTCGGTGGCGTCGTCGTTGCTTCCTTTGGCCCTTTGACGGCTTTCGCAGTGGCGACACTTACATATCTGATGCTGCTGTGGACCATAGGGCGCTGCAAATGGCATGTTCGCTCGTCACCGCTGCCGAGTGAACCATTGACCACGGCGATCCATGACGGAGCGCGCTTCACTGCCCTGTCATCCGAAATCAAGGCAGCAATTGCCCGCGGTGCCCTCTTTGGGCTGACGAGCATCTCTATACTAGCGCTCTTGCCTCTCGTCGCCCGCGATCAGCTGGGGGGAGGGCCAGTCGTTTACGGCATCCTGATGGCCGGCTTCGGGACCGGCGCCTTGTTCGCCGGCATCTGCAACAACATTCTGAGACGGAGGCTGTCCCAGGAACGTTTGACGACACTGTCGTGCATCGCCTGTGCGGCTTGTTGTCTATCGCTTGCTTTCACCCCCTCGGTGGCGGTGGCGGCTATCGCGCTGGCGCTCGGCGGCGCGGGCTGGGTCGTGACCTGGACCGGGCTGGACGTAAGCGTCCAGTTGGCGAGTCCAAGGTGGGTCGTTGGTCGCACGCTCTCGATCTATTATGCCCTTTCATCCGGCGGCATCGCGGCTGGCAGCTGGCTGTGGGGTACGGTGGCCGAGAGCTATTCGCTGAGCTCGGCTCTGGAGCTTTCAGGTGGCGCGCTGCTGCTGGTCGCTGGCACCGGCTTCCTGCTGCCCATCCGTCAATGGAAAGATTCCGATCAGGCTCCTCTTGGCTTCGAAACGCCTCAGGTTGCCCTGGATTTGAAGCCCCGAAGCGGGCCGATCGTCGCCAAGATCGAATATTCAATACCCGAAGCAAATGTCGAAGCGTTCCTGGAGCAGATGCGGGAACGGCGGCGAGTACAAAGCGGCGTTGGTGCGCGACACTGGAATCTCCAGCGCGACCTCCAGCAGCCTTCGCGTTGGACAGAAACCTTCCGCACCCCGACCTGGATGGACTACCTTCGCCTGAACCACCGCCTTACGGCAGCCGACAAGGAGTTGGACCAGCGTCTCCTCGCATTGCACCTGGGAGAGCTTCCTCCTCGAACCACGCTTGCGATCGAGCGGCCGACTGGAGCTGGCCGCAAGCGGGACCAATCGATGCGGTTCTTTTTCCGGCGTTGACATCCGTCCAGGCGTCCGCGCTGGTGAGACAGGATGGGTTGGAAACGAGCCAACGCTCTCACCATCCGTTTTGCAGATCGGCTTCGATCCATTCGGGTGGTTGCCGAGCCGGCATACTGGGCGGCTCAGACGTATCCTTGTCGGAGAGATTCCTCGGCACTCGAGCGTCTTGCAGCGCGTTGCGCTCAAGCTCACCGGCACCTGTTCGGTGCGTTCCCAAACAGAGCAATGGCTTTTCGCGCCGCAACCCCGAGGTGGGTAATTCTGGTTTTTGCTGGGTTTAACTCTACGAAATATGAACAGGATCGGCTTCACGGCCCGTCTGGTTCGCACTGGCCACAAAGGAATACACAGATATGGCGACCGGAACAGTGAAGTGGTTACAGCACCAAAGGTTTTGGCTTCATCCAGCCCGATGACGGCGGTCAGGACGTTTTCGTCCATATTTCAGCTGTAGAACGGGCTGGACTTTCAAACCTCGTTGACGGGCAGAAGATCAAGTACGAGATCGAGCAGGACCGCCGTAGCGGCAAGTCCTCCGCAGGTAGTCTCAGCAAGGTAGGCTGATTTTCTCGTCGGACCCGCAGAGCGCGAAGGATAAGTCAAGCCGAAGGTACCATCGTCATTCGCGGGGCGTATCGCGACGGACTCTCTTATACGAGACGATCCTGATGCGTCACGCAAACGGTGAATCACGAACGCTCTCGCCGCAAACCCCTTCCGCCCGGAAATCTGCCCCGGTTACGGCTCTCGGCGTATCCCAGAGTTGGGAGAAGCTTCTGCCAGACTACAACTGTAACCTCATATCGGTTTAGCAGGTCAAGCGTCGGTGGTACCCTGATTGGGTAACTTAACCACTTTGGAGGCCGAGCAATGGATCGCGATAACAAACGGGCACGCGCAGCTGCAAGTTCATCCCAAGACGTGGGGAATCGCAGTACCCTCCGTGACCTTCCATACGGACCATTGACCGATGTTGCAGAACGGCTGGTAAGCGCTAACCCGCGCGATACAGCGCGAAATCTTGGGACCTTCAAAGAACTCGGGAGGCGAGAGCGCATAGCCGTTCGGGGCACTCGAACCGAGCCAGAAACTGACCTCGCGAGATTTGAAACGCGGACCAATCAGCTTGGACGATCAGCCGTCGATCTGGGGGATAAATTGACTGCCGGGTTGGGACACACCTCGGATGAAGTAGCATTGGAGCAATTCAGAGCAGTCAGTAATGTGTCTCATTACCTTCGGCCAGAGACACAAGATAGTATTGTTAATCGCATTGGCAACATGGACCCACCTTCGCAAGCTATCGGAGCGCTTTACGCTGCGCAAAACTTCAGCAAGTTTAACGCTGAAAATAAAGCTCGCATTTTTGATCAGGCCGCTGAATTGGCTACCGATCCGGATGGCCACGTCAGGTCGACAGCATCCAATGCTATGTACGCGATGTATCACCAGTTAGATCCAAATCAACAGGCCCAAGCTCACTCAATTCCCGGCATGCAAGACATCTTGCCGCAGATGCCTCCTCCGCGGCATGCAGCAGAGGAACGCAGTGCGGATCTGGACGCCCACATAGCAGGTATTGGGGCTGCAGTCCGTGATACAGTTGGCCCTCAAACCTCCCACGAACAGCTGCAGCGGGGTGGTCAAGTCGGCCGGGACATAAGCCACTCCTACAATCACGCCCGAGAGGATCTAATGGAGGCTAGGAGAAGCAGAGATCGCACCGGCCGTTGAGGTCTCGGCCATGGCAGTAACGCTTCCTCTCCCGAATTCCGTTCACGGCCTTGCTGTTTCCAATTCCCTGGCCGTCGACGTATCTGCTTAGTGAAACTTTCAAAATCCACGTCTGCCGGGTGGCGCGATGCAAGCATCGCACCACCCGCTGCGGCATCGATCTGTCGAGCGTCGGCATCGCGACCTCGGTTCGGTGTCAAAAGCAAGCGCAGCATCAGCACGGCTAATTCGGCCATGGAACAATGTCTTCTACAAAAACGACGTCCCCCAACATAGCCATTAGCATCGCGTGCTCACTCGCCTTGGGGTTCTGTGCGGCGAGTCTGTACGCAACCTTCCGCCACGGGGGTAGCGGCGAGGCTCTGATGGCGTTTGATGTCCGTGCCTTTTGGTTTGAGACGCCCTTCTATTTGGGTTTCGCAACCCCCGTTTTCTATCAGGGCGCGGCTATCGTGCTCTCGACATCCGCGGTTGTCTTGCTGATTCAGCAGTTCGTATTGCGCCGCAAGCTCGAACACCACGGGACCGCTCGTTGGGCTCGAGTGGATGAAATGCGACGCACGGGATATCTGCGACGATACCGTGGCGTGACAGGGCCGGTCTTCGGGAAGACGAGTGGTCCTTTCTGGCCTGGCTATTACCTGACCAATGGCGAGCAGCCTCACAGCCTCATCGTTGCGCCGACCCGCGCTGGCAAGGGCGTCGGCATAGTCATTCCAACGCTCCTTACATTCAAAGGCTCAGTGATAGCTCTGGACGTCAAGGGGGAGCTCTTTGAGCTCACCTCTAGGGCGCGCAAAGCCGCAGGCCACGAAGTGTTCAAATTCGCGCCGCTGGATTCGGAGCGGCGCACCAACTGCTACAATCCGCTGTTGGACCTTATAGCGCTGCCTCCGCAGCTGCAATTCACCGAAGCCCGCCGCTTGGCCGCAAACCTGATCACGGCCAAGGGGGAGGGGGCGGAAGGTTTCGTCAGCGGCGCGCGAGATATCTTTGTCGCGGGGATCCTTGCCTGCATCGAGCGGGGCACGCCAACAATCGGCGCCGTCTATGATCTGTTCGCTCAGCCGGGGGAGAAGTTTAAGCTCTTCGCGCAGCTCGCCATGGAGACCCGGAACAAAGAGGCACAACGCATCTTCGACGACATGGCGGGGAACGATACAAAAATCCTAACCTCCTACACGTCCGTGCTCGGCGATGGCGGGCTCAACTTGTGGGCGGATCCGGCTGTCAAGGCGGCTACAAGTCGCTCGGACTTTTCGGTCTATGATCTTCGCCGTCGCAGAACGTGCATCTATCTTTGCGTTGGTCCGAACGACCTTGAGGTGATCGCGCCTTTGATACGCTTATTTTTTCAGCAAACCGTTTCAATTCTACAGCGGTCGCTGCCCCGCCAGGACGAAAAGCACGAGGTTCTCTTTCTGCTCGATGAGTTCAAGCACTTGGGGAAGCTGGAGGCGATCGAGACCGCAATTACGACTATCGCGGGCTACAAGGGGCGTTTCATGCTCATCATCCAAAGCCTTTCGGCACTAACGGGGGCTTATGGAGAGGCTGGTAAGCAGAATTTTCTCAGCAATACCGGACTGCAAGTGTTCATGGCCACGGCCGATGACGAGACTCCAACCTACATTTCCAAAGCCATCGGTGAATACACGTTTGAAGCCAAATCGATTTCCTACAGCCAGTCGCGAGCGTTCGACCGGAACATTCAGAATTCGTTTCAAGGTGCGCCGCTGCTGCGTCCCGAACAGGTTCGGCTGCTCAATGACGAGTACGAGATTGTTCTCATCAAAGGTCTGCCGCCATTGCAACTGAGGAAGGTGCGATATTTTTCGGACCGGATCCTTAAACGCATCTTTGAAAGCCAGACAGGCGCCCTCCCGGAGCCGGCACCCTTGATGGAAGCTCATCCAGATGACACTGACGGTTAAGCGCCCGTCTCGCGTATCCGTCCCTCGGCGATCAGAAACTCCACTACAGGTGAACGGCTATGGGAATTTGCATCTCCAAATCCTCCGGATCGACTCGACATGCCACATATGACACGGAAGAGTCGCCGCGAGAATCCACGGCAGCGCTGAGGGTCTCCGTGGGCACGCCTGCCGACAGGTTGCGACGGGGCGGAGATGCGCCTCTGGAGCCACATCAGATCCAGCAGGCCGCCTATCATATGGGAGCGTGTGTCGTCGGTGACGACGTCACCAGCCCGATAAGACTCGCGACAGCGGGGCAAACAGTTCACGACGTTCGCCTGCTGCTCAAGCATGGCCGGGGAAACGTTAAGGTGGACGACATTCCCTCTCACGGCCACAACAGCATCGGATCGTCGGTTGCAATGATGGGAGCAGACGACAACATTAAGGTTGCAGTGGCCGTAGTCATGGGAGCGGCGTGCTGCAATCAGACCGCTCCCCTTTCCGCTATCGTCCACGCCCCACACATGGCGGCCGACGAGCGGAGTACGACCTCTAGTGCTTCCGTGTCAATGAAAGAGATAACCGACGAAAGTGATGAGATCCCAGTCAAGACGGGTCACATTTGGAACGAACTGCGGCGCGGAAGCCGCGACCCGAGGTCGACCGTGGTTATGGATGCCTGGGCCAACGGTCCCGCTGTTCGGTTGAAAGACAGCGCATGGAGCGGAGTGCCGGTCAAGGAAGGTCATTGGTCGATGGACAAAAGCACCGCCGAATTCCTGAAAAACCGTGTTGAGGGGTTGATTCCGTTCGTGCATCCGGACACAAATGAACAGACTGCCAACGATTTGCGCCAGAAGCAAAACGCACCGGTATCGTGGAAAAAATATGCAGAAGTACAAGTGATCTCACCCGAGTTCGCTGATAGTGTACGCAACGCATTGTCCCGTATTCCTGAAGACCAACAAAAGGAAATCGCATCACTGATGATTCAGGGAGCCTACGGAATGGATCCTTCCTCGCGCACGCACCAAGACGCAGTGGAATCAGTTCTGGTGGCCGCCAACCAACTGGACTCGCTGCCCCGGCCACCTGTCGAGCCGCCGGAATTGGCGGTGTATCACCAGTTCGACGCAAATCAACAGGCCCAAGCTCACGCAGTTCCCGGCATGCAAGATATCTTGCCGCACATGCCTCCGCCGCAGCATGCAGTAGAGGAACGGAATGCGAATTTGGACGACCACATAGCAGGTATTGCGGCTTCAGTCCGTGATACAGTAGGCCCGCAAACCTCCCGTCAACAGCTGCGGCGGGGTGGTGAAATCGGGCAGTCCCTAAGTCACCCCTATAATCACGCCCGCGAGGATCTAATGGCTGCCTCCAGAAGCAGAGATCGCTCCGGCCGTTGAGGTCTCGGCCATGGTAAGTGACGGTTTCTCCTCGAATCCCGTTCACGGCCTTGCCAGCCAGGCGCGAACGTTCGATTGGAACATTCAGAATTCGCATCAAGGTGCACCGCTGCTGCGTCCCGAACAGGTTCGGCTGCTCGATGAAGACTACGAGATTGTTCTCATCAAAGGCCTGCCACCATTGCAATTGAGGAAGGTGCGATATTTTTCGGACCGCATCCTTAAACGCATCTTCGAAAGCCAGACAGGCGCCCTCCCGGAGCCGGTACCCTAGACGATAGCGGACGAGGGGCTCTCGGCAGAATCTCAACTCGATGACCCGCTGCGTGAATTGGCGCAGGATTTTTGACGATACAGTTTGATGTGAGGCTAGTGTGGACCCGCGAAATAGTAATCCATCCCGTGTAACAGCTTTGCCGCAGGTGCAGGACGCCGGCTTGGAAGAGGATCAAGCGGTCCAGGCCAGGCAAGTGGGCGTTGAGCAGCACCTTGCCGAGGCCCGGAGGCTGTTCGATCAAGCTGACGAGTCGCCAACAAATCCAGAGGAGCTTCAGCGACTGGACCAGGGGCTCCGCGAAGTGCTTCAGCAATGGCAGGATGAGCAAGCCGCCTCGCCTTCTTTCAGCGCTGAGGTTCCCGAGGCGCTCCGGCCGCTGTTCGATGATCGAGCTCACCAGCCGCCAACCAATGCAGAGGAGCTTCTGCGACTGGAACAGGGGTTCCGCGAAGTGCTTCAGCAGCGGCAGGATGATCAAGCCGCCTCGTCTTCGCTCAGCAACCCAGGGATGCGTGCTGGACCGGAGGACCCCAATAGAAGCGTGTCGGAGGCTTTCGCAACATCTGGGCACGCCGGAGTTCAGGCC
>NZ_PNOT02000309.1 GCF_002879535.1 Mesorhizobium intechi | reverse complement strand
TGCATCGCGACGAACCACGGGCACGAGCCCGGGGAATGGTGCCAAGAGCCGCTTGAGTACGAGCAGTCGTTCGCTCGAAGGCTGATTGACTCGGGGGCAGACGCATACATCGTACACGGACCGCATATATTACGGGGCATTGAGATCTACAAAGGGCGCCCGATTTTTTATAGTTTAGGGAACTTCTTTTGCCAGGACCTCCGGAGCCCAGCCGGGGCCGACATGTTCGACCTATTCGGCAAGGACCCTCGGATCAATACGGATGCCGAGGTAACAATCGACCACTTGGCAAACGGATTCCCGACCGCAGAAGGGCGAGTAGGCCCCCAATCCGCCGCCATCTTTTACGAAAGCGTTGTCGCCATCAGCCGTTTTGAGCATAACCAGCTTGCTGAATTGAGACTTTATCCCATCGAGCTTCGTCGTTCGCAGCGGTTCGCCGACCGAGGTGTGCCGCGTCCAGCACCCGTACCGCTAGGAAGAGAAATCCTCAATCGTCTACAGGAGCTCTCAGCACCGTTTGGGACCAGAATCGACATTGAGAACGACGTCGGCGTCATAAAGCTTAAGCCACTGTGACTCGTATCCGAGGCGCGAGTTAGCAGCCATACCCCAAAAAAGGCGGCGGACATAACGGGTCGCGACAACTAGGTGATCAGCGCCAGCACGATGGAAATATCTGATGCTGGTTGTGGCGTTCATGCGACGAACGCGAGCGTAATCACGACAATAACAAGCGGGACAAAACAACTATGAGCAATGAGCCCCACCTTACATTTGATCCCGACAGGGCCGGCACGGGCAGGGGGCATCTTGTCGTCCCAAAGGAGATCTTTCGCTCCCGGTCGTTAGTCTGAATAAAGGAGAGGGACCACAGCTCCTAATCACCGGCGGATGTCACGGCGATGAATTGGAGGGGCCCCTTGTTGCGCGGCGACTTCTTTAGTGGCTGCCCGATGCGCAAACCTGTGGAACCATCGTCATCGTGCCGGAGCTCAACCCGCCCGCGGTGCAGGCCTGCAAGCGCAATACACCGATCGATGGATTGAATCTTAATCGAGTGTTTCCGGGCCGCGCCAATGGATCTATAACTGAACGCATCGCAGATGCAATTACGCGACTGTTGTTGCCAATGGCTGACACCATATTTGATTTGCACAGTTTTGGACCGGGGTGGGATTTTCCGCCGTCCAGTACGACCCTCTCCATTGCCGACCCAAATCTTATGCGGAAGACCCTCAAGATGACAGAGGATTTCAAATTGCCCATGGCTTTGCTCTGGGAACACCCTGAGGCCCCTGGAATGATTGATGTTTTAGCGCATAGCCAAGGCAAGGTTGTCGTCTGTCTGGAATTGGGGAGTGGAAATGTCAGCGCCGAAGCTCTCGCGGTTTACGATGCTGGAATGCGTAACGCCCTCATAGCGCTCGGGCTTATAGACGGAAAGGCCGAGCATCCTATGTTCCGTCAAAAGAAGTCGAGCCAGACACTTGAGACAAAACGCTCAAGCGACGTGCTAAAAGCACCTGTGCGGGGGCTCTTCGAGCCTCGTTGCGAAGCATTGGATGAAGTCAAACAGGGGGATGTGGTTGGGATCTTGCATCCTTGGGGTTCGTTTCCGGCCAACCCGATCGCCGTCCGCGCGCCTGCCACATCCATCATATACGCTGTTCGAACGGGTGCGTATGTTGAAGTCAACGAAGTTGTCGCGATGGTAGCGCGTCCACTAAATCGACCTCTAACGGAGGTCGTGTCCCAACTGGTAATGTAGCTTGCGTGCACGACGTAATGTAAGGCCGTATGTCCTCCTGCCGGTGAGGTGGCTCGCCCTACACTGCGCGTCCGAGGGTTGCTCGGGCGGGCCGAGCTCCAGACTGCGTGGGATCGATCTGATTGTCGCCGTGACGATCGCTCCCGAGGTCGGCGACGTGAGCCGTTTTGAGAGCCCTCGCCCATGGGCTATCTCGGCATCGTTCCCGGCGAGCGATCGACTGGAGAGACAGTCAGGCGTGGCGGCATCACCAAGACATGCAATGGCCGCGTTCGCCACATGCTGGTCGAGAGCGCCTGACCTATCGACATCCGCCTCGGATCGGTAAGGCGAAGCTGTACCGGTTGGAGCAGGCACCGCCGAAAGTCCGCGAGATCGCGTGGAAGGCTCAGGCTTCATAGGCGTCGAGCGCGGCCAGATGCACGACGACGTTCGGCAGCCGGGAAGGATCCGGGGCGGACAGTTCGCGCAACGCAGCCATGTCGGGCGATTGCCGTGCTTCGCTCGCGACGTCCAACTGATCGGCCAGTTCGCTTCGCAGCCGCGCTCGTGCGCGAGGGCGAGGAGTTCGACCATGATGCGGCAGGCCTGACGCTCCGGCAAGCGATCCACGAGCAAGTCGAAAGTTCGTCGATACGTGGCTGGTTTGAAGAAGGGCTGTGAAAACGAGCCGGGAATTGCTGGCGCGGCTGCAATCGGAATACCCGGAGAAATATCCCGATCCCCTGCGCACGCTGCAACGTCGCGATGGTGTTCGGCACAACTTCGTCAGCAGCGACCTTCCAAGCAATGACAGAGTGACGGATCGCGACCACGGGGGAACATCCTGGTGAGGCAGCGGCAGCGTTGCTCGGGAGCACTCCTCGGTGAGGCAATACGAGCTCTCACGTTGATTGCCGCGCTGCACCGCACGGCTAATCGAGGGTTGGGCTGCCGACCGAGGCGACTGCCGCCCAGGTCTGGTCTCCAAATATGCCGACCACCTGCCGCTTTACGGTCAGGCCCAGATCTACGCCAGGCAGAGCATCACTCGCGACCGTTCCACGCTCGCCGATTGGGTCGGCCGCGCCCCCTGGCACCTGCGTCCGGTGCATGAGCAGCTGCTTGGCAAGCTGAAGAGGTGTGTGTGTCTCTGTGTGTCAAGTTCTGCAAAAATGACGTGGCTTTCAGCGGTGACGTTGGCGCGTCCGCCGCGCAACCCCCGTGTTTAGCGGAGCGGCGGACATGGCGGCCGCGTCTCAGGCCGCCAATGCTCTCAGGTTCTCCTTCTTGTGCTCGCGCAAATGATCCATATTGAGGTAGCGGGTCGCCTCGAGCCAGTTCTCGTGGATCTCCACCGCCAGTGCCCGAACCAGCCGCAGACAGCTCTGCTGGCTGGGGAAGATGCGGACGACCAGGGTACGCCGCTTGACCTCCTGGTTCAGCCCGCTCCAGCATGTTCGTCGACTTCATGTGCTTGTGATGGGCAAGCGGCAGCCGATAGAAACTCAGCGTCTCCTCGATGCTGTCCACTACCCAGTTCACTAACTTCGAGTATTTGGCCTGCCATTTGGCGATCCACTGCGCCAGGTCGCGCTTGACCTCGGCTAGGTCGCGCCGGTCATAGAACCATCTGAGCTCCGTCAGGCAGTCGTCATCGACCTTGCGCGGCACATAATCGAGCGCGTTTCTGAGGAAATGGACGTTATGCCGACGTCGGCATAATGCAGAGCGTTTTCAGCTTGGCGTCGCGCAGAAAGGCGGTGGTGAGAGCGCGCTGCGGTGGATCGCGACGGTGAGCTAAAAACGTGTTGGACTAAGCCGCCGGCACGGGTGGCCGTTATGGGTTTTCAATTAGGGCCGCACCCATGAACAGGTATCGCATGACGGTGCGGATTCGGTCGCGGCCGCGGTGATTGAAGGCGTGGCATACGCCGAAAGCGGCACGGATATCGGTTCCGGCATGTGAGGATCGGCGCCGCGGCCTGCTTGGGACAGCTTGCCGGTGATGACGGCGCACACCTTTGCGGGACCGGTTCGGCTTCCAAGCGGGCCGGCGCGATGTGATGACAACGAAGGCGACGCCCCTGTTTCATGACGTATCCTGGTATGGCGGGCGTCCGGTGACGCCGTCGAAGATTTCGATGATGATCATCTGCCCGCGATGGCAGGCCGGGCATTGCCTGAGGGAATGCCCGGTGAGGTCCTCGTAGCGGTCGCGATAGTCCTTTGCGGATCGGCTGTCCGACGGCTCGGGAACTGGCATGCCGAGCAGGTCACGACAGTGGGCGAGCTTTTGCGCACGATAGCGATTGCCGAGAAAGCCGTAGTAGCGGATGCGATGGAAGCCCTCGGGCAGGACGTGCAACAAGAAGCGGCGAATGAACTCATCGACCGCGACGGTCATGACCTTCTGCCGACTGCCGTGCCGATAGTCCTTCCAGCGAAAGGCGACTTTGCCATCCTCGATGGCGACGAGGCGATTGTTGGAAATGGCGACGCGGTGGGTATAGCGGCCGACGTAGTCGAGGACCTGTTCGGGTCCGGCGAATGGCGGCTTTGCATAGACGACCCACTCGGCCTTTCGTAGCGGCGCCAAATAGCGCCGGAAGGCATCGCGCCCGCTCAGGTCCTGCAAGTCAGAGAAGAACTTCAACTGGCCGGCGTCGAAGGCTTTCTCCAGATGCTGCAGAAACAATCGTCGGAACAGGCGCGAGAGCACCCGGACGGGCAGGAAGAAGCCGGGCTTGCAGGCGATCCACCGATGGCCGTCGGCAGAAAGGCCGCCGCCTGGGACGACGCAATGCAGATGCGGATGATGAAGTAGGTTCTGGCCCCAGGTGTGCAGCACGGCGAAGAAGCCGATCTCGGCGCCCAGGTGCTTGGGATCGGCGGCGATGATGCACAGGGTCTCGGCGGTGGCGCGGAAGAGCAGGCCGTAGACAAGTGCCTTGTTCTGATAGGCAATGGCGGCAATGGGTTCCGGCAGCGTGAAGACGACGTGAAAGTATTGGGTGTCGAGAAGCTCGGCGCGACGATCCTCCAGCCATTGCGCGCGGGCCAGCGATTGGCAGCGAGGGCAATGCCTGTCGCGGCAGCTGTTGAAGGCGATGCGCCGGTGGCCGCATTGATCGCATGCTTCGACGTGCCCACCGAGTGCGGCGGTCCGGCACAATTCGATCGCCGTCATGACGCGGCGCTGGGCGGTCGACAGCGACGTGTCCTGCTGGGTACGATAGGCTTCGCCGTAGCAGCGGAAGATATCCGCCACTTCCGGCCCCGAGCGGGCCACTGCCGCGCCGCTCAGAAGTATTGCGGCTCGGCAGGCGGCGGCACGGTGGGCGCCGGGCGCGGCAAGAGCTCGAAGGGGCTCGACGTGGCGCACACCTTGTTGGTGGCAATCCGCAGGTAATGGGCGGTGGTCGCAAGGCTCCTGTGACCGAGCAGCAGTTGAATGGTGCGCACGTCGGCACCGGCCTCCAGTAGATGGACTGCGAAGGCGTGTCTCAAACTGTGTGGCGTGACCGGTTTGGACAATCCGAAGAGGACCTGCGCTTTCGCGCAGGCTTGTCCCACCGCACTCCTGGTGATCGGCTGGTCGGCACGATCGCCGGGGAAGAGCCATTCCTTCGGTCGCCGCATCTTCCAGTAATCGCGCAGAATCTCCAGCAGCTTGGGCGACAGCATCACATAGCGGTCCTTCTGACCTTTGCCCTGCTCGATGCGGATGACCATTCTCTGGCTGTCGATGTTCGTGGGCTTCAGCTGCACCGCTTCCGAAATACGCAAGCCGGCCGCGTAGCAAGTGGTTAGGATGGCGTGGTGTTTGACACTGAGGACGCAATCGAGGAACCGCTGAACTTCCTCGGGACTGAGGACGATCGGCAGCCTCTGCGGCTTCTTGGGAAGCGGCAGGACCTCTTCAGGCGCCCAGTCCCGCTCGAGCGTCACATTGTAGAGAAAGCGCAGCGCCGCAATGGCGGTGTGGATCGAGCCGGGCGACAGCTTCTTCTCGTTGGTCAGATAGACCTGATAGGTCCGAATATCCTCTCGCCCGAGCAAGTCCGGCGACTTGCTAAAATAGCGGGCGAACAGCGACACCTGTTGCAGATACGACAGCTGGGTGTTGAGCGCGAAGTTGCGCACCTGCATGTCCTCGCTCATGCGCTGGCGAAGTTGGGTAATGACAAACTCCTCCTTTGTCTGATGGAATGGGCTGCAAGCAGCCACTCCATGCTGACGCAGTCGGAGCTTGTTGTGGACACATGACCAGCGCGACAGAAGACGACGCGATCAATGCTACGCCGGCGGCACACACCCTCCTTGCCGCTCCGCAATCGCGGAGCGGGTTAGTCCAACGTGCATTATGCCGATGTCCGGATTATGCCGACCTTGGGGGTGGATGTCGGCTTCGGAGGCGGTGATCGCTGCGATGGGGTCGGCATAATCAGAGCGCCTCGAGGAAAGCGAGAAGCTTGTCGGGCGGTCTGTAGCGTCCTGGTGCCGTGTTGGCCGGCGTGGTTTTCGCCAGGGTGCGTTCTTTAAGCTCCAGATCGGCGTGCAAGTAGATGTGGGTGGTCTCGATCTGTTCGTGGCCAAGCCACAGCGCGATCACCGAGGTGTCGACGCCGGCACGCAGCAGTCGCATTGCCGCGGTATGACGCAAGGTGTGCAGTGTGACCCTTTTCCGCTGCAGCGACGGACAGTTTCTGGCAGCGATTTCGACATACCTCGCGAGCCGGTGCTCGAGAGCGTCGCGGCTGATCATCCTGCCGGTCTGTGTAGGGAAGAGGGGATCGGCCGGCTGCCCTGCACGTTCGGCCAGCCAGACGCGCAGCACGGCGGCCATGTTGGAAGTAAGGGGTGTGATCCGCTGCTTTCGCCCCTTTCCGATACAGCTGACATGAGCGCCGGAACCGAGATGGATATCGGCGCACTGAAGGCCGATCAGTTCGGACGCCCGCAGGCCGGTTTGGGCGGCGAGCCGAAGCAAGGCGTGGTCGCGCCGCCCGGTCCAGGTCGACCGCGCGGGGGCGGACAGCAATACATCGAGTTCCTCCTCCGTCAGGAACGTCACAAGCCGTCGCTCAAAACGCTTAGGCGGAATCGCGAGCACCCGTTCGATTGTCGCGGCGTACTCGGGGTAACGAAGGGCGGCGAACCGGAACAACGACCGGATTGCGGCAAGCCGCGCATTCCGGGTCCGCGCGCTGTTGCCTCGATGACGCTCGAGGTGATCGAGGAAGTCGCCGACACACGCGCATCGAGGTCGTTGAACTCCAGCCTGGAAGGCTCTGTGTCATGCCGCGCGGCGGCGAAGACCAGCATCAGCCGCAGGGTGTCCCGATAGGCGGCGAGCGTATGCGGGCTGGCTTGCCGCTGCCGGATCAGGCGGTCGGTGAAGAACGCCTGCAAGGTCGCGCTGAGGGCGGTCATGCGCCGCCTCCGATCCGTCGTTCCAGACGATCACCGGCCAGTTGCAGCAATTGCGGAGCCGCCGAGAGATACCAGTACGTCTTGCCCGGATCGACGTGACCGAGATAGGTCGACAGCAGGGCAAGCCGGCGCCCCGGGTCGCCGCCGTCGCGATAAGCATCAAGAAGCGTGCGAACGGCAAACGCGTGCCGCAGGTCGTGGAGCCGTGGTCGGCAACCTGCCGAGCGCGGGGCGATGCCGACGCGACAGACGAGCTTCTGGAATGTGTTTTGAACGTTCACATAGAGCAGCCTGGTGCCGGCCGGCGAGACGAACAGGGCGGGCGTGTTCGGCGGCCGGCGGGGTTGATCGCGCCGGCGCAGATAATTGCCGAGGGCCGCAACAGTGCTCGGATGTAACGCCAACTCGCGGGATTTTCCGGACTTTCCGCGCCGAATGGTGAGGCCGCCGCCGACCGCATCGAAGTCGTCGCGGTCCAGCCCGATCGCTTCTCCAACCCGCATTCCGGTCACGGCCAGCAAGCCGATCAGGGTCCGGTAGGTTGCTTCCCGATGCGGCGTGCGCAAGGCCGCGGTTGCCGTCATCAAGGCGATGACGTCCTCCTGCGAATAGAGGTAGGGCGTCGCTCGGCAAGATCGCCCCGGCAGCAGATCACACGGCGGCCCCTCGGTTGCCGGCTCGATCCCGCGCAGATGGATCGCAAAGCGGCGAACGACGGAAAGTCGCGCCGACATCCAGCTTCGATCGGCGCCTGCCGGCAGCATCGCCCAAGCGAGGGCCGTCTTGGTGGTCAGGTGGTCTTCGCCCTGCGCCTCGAGATAGGTGAGGAACTGGGCAAGAAGCTTCTCGGACCGAACAAGCGTGTAGCCGAGGGCGCGACGCATGGCCAGGTAATCGGCCAGGGCCTGGCGAAGGACGCTCATGCCACCTCTCCCGGCCAAGGGCGGGCGATCGTTCGCAGGGCTTCGCGATCAACCTTGGCATAGATCGCCGTTGTCAGGGCGCGGCGATGACGCAGGACCTGCCCGACCTCCGGTAGCGAGGCGCCGGCGCGCAACATCGCCGACGCCGCCGTATGGCGCAGGCGAAGGGCGTGGATCTGGCCGAGCCCGGCGCGGCAACCGGCGGCGGCCACGATCTGCGACACGCCAGCGCTTGTGAGGGCATTATGGGGCGCGCTGACGCGCACAAATACTGTTCGGCCTTGGGCGGTCCGGGGACGGCCGTAGCGCAGATAGGCCGCCACCGCTTCGCCGACATCGGCCGGCAAGGGAAGGCATTGGATGCAGCTTCCTTTGCCCCGTACGAGGATCTCACCGGTCCGCCAATCCAGGTCGTCAAGCTTGAGCTTGGCGACTTCCCCCGCCCGCAAGCCGAGACGAACCAACATGGTCAGGACCGCGAAGTCGCGGCAGCCGTTCGACGTATCGCGGCCGCAGGACATCAGCAGGCGCTGAACCTGGTCGCAATCCAGTCCCTTTGGCAACCCAGCCAATCGCCGACCGGCGACCGAGGGCACGTAAGCGGCAAGAGATCGCGCGATAAGACCCTCGACATGAAGGAATGTGAGCAGCGATCGCAGCGCCGTTACAGTCAGGCTTGCCGCGCCGCGGCTCAGCTGAGGGCAACGTGCCACGACAAAGGTGATGACGTCGGTCGCGGCCAAACCCGCAAGGTCCAAGGCACGCCCATCGGACGACAATCGATGACGCACAAAGGGGTGCACCATCCGGGCATAGACATCGGCGGTCGCTTTCCCCAAACCGCGCTCAATCGCCAGATAGCGTTGGTATCGTTCCAGCAGCTGATCTGCCGGATCGTCGGTTGCACGGGGCGACGGCGGCACCATGCCGCGAGACTGCAAATAGGCCAACAAGGGCCGCAATGCTTTGATCGAGCGGAGTTGCGGGCCAGCGGCACGACGGGTACGGACGAACCGATCGACCTCGCTCGCGCCCAGTCCCTCCACATCCATGCCTTCCAATGCGAGCCAGCGGCTCAATCGCGCCACCAGCCGCATCTGCTCGCGAGCGGAAAGCGGCGTATAGCCTTGTCGGGCGAGTTCGCCGGCAAACCCAGCCGCAAACGGGGCAAGCGGGCCCTGGACGCGAACGCGAAACGGATCGATTGACATGAAAGCATCCCCTTCTTTGGAAACAAGAAGAGGAGTTTGCACGATCCGTCAGACCGCCGGTGATTATGCCGACCCCATCGCAGCGATCACCGCCTCCGAAGCCGACATCCACCCCCAAAGTCGGCATAATCCGGACATCGGCATAATGCACGTAACAGCGCTGCCAGACTGCCTCAGGCAGGACTTCCCGGATCGCTGCCCTGAGCCCCGGATGATCGTCGGAGACGACGAACTCCACGCCGGCGAGCCCGCGCTGCTTGAGCCCTGCCACGAACTCGCGCCAGCCCGAATGGCTTTCACGGTTGGCCAGCGCGACACCGAGCACCTGGCGCCGGCCCTCCCAGTCGACCCCGATCGCCACAGCACCGCCTGGCTGGCGATCACGCCGGGGTATTGGCAACGGGCGCGTGGCGGTGCCGTTGGACGCAGGTCGAGCCGCTCAAGCAGGCGGTGCAACTCGGCGCAGTGCTGTCTGGCAGCGGCATTCCTGATATACGCGGGTCGGCGCTTGCATCTCTGCGTGTTTGCTTTGGCACGACTTTGTCGAACTCCAGTCATTGGGCAACGCGAAAACGGCTCGTCTCGAGACGAGGCGGCGAGGGTGTGGCACACTTTTGAGATGGCACAACTCTTGCTTTTCGAAGTGCGACATTGGGCCCAGCAACGGAGCCGTCGATGTACGTATCGACAATTTCGCTAGAGAGTTATCCTCGACCAGTTACTCGCGAGACGTCCGCGAGCGACATCGTTTCAAGTTTCTGCTGTTCGCGGAACAATTCTAGATCGAGGGGGAGGCAAGACGTATCCATGTACGGCTACGCAAACGATTAATTCTAAATCACGTAGACAATTCAAACGCCTATTATCCAGGAGGATAACATGTCTAATAAATATACCTATGGCGAAATTTACGCCCACGTCTATGAAGAATACGCTGCCGTGCAAGGGAAAGAGGCTGAGGTAGGCGAGACGGTCGCCTTTCTTAAGCAATATTGCAATGGAGGAAGCGCCCTTGAATTGGGTATAGGTAACGGTCGGGTGGCCATACCATTGAGCGAGCAGGGCGTCAATGTCGAAGGTATTGATAATTCATGCGAGATGCTGAAACTTGTTGCGAAACGCACCGATCTAATTAATGCTTGGCAGGGGGATATTGCACATTTCAGCTCAAAGCAACGCTACAATCTGGTGTATTGTGTCTATTTTACGTTCCCGCTACTTTTCACGCGCGAAGCGCAAATAGCTTGCCTGCGATCTGCCGCGGAGGCGCTAGATGATGAGGGAGCTTTGATCATAGAGTTATGGGTTCCAGATTTCAATCCCCGAGTCGCGGGCCAGCTAACTACAACGGCCCGGCTGGTGGATGATGAGAATACTATCATCGATGTGTCTGTGCACGATCCACTAAACCAGAACTTGATTTCAACAGTCCTCTGGTTTTCTGGTACGTCGATCAGACGGTTACCGCAACGCGTTCGCTACGTCTATCACCAGGAGCTCGATACCATGGCCGAATGCGCGGGGCTGGAGCTGAGGGAGCGGTGGGAAGATTGGTCGAGAAGTGCGTTCACCAAACGATCCGAACGTCACATCTCAGTCTACCGCAGAAGCGGTTCGTAGTCCAAAGACCTTCCGCGGCCGAAATTCTTAAATTAAGCGTCAGGTTGCGAGTGTCGCCTTGCATTCGTGGTGAGTATTCGCCGTTTGCATCCTGATGATCGACTTGCGTGTCAGATACAGGGTGGAGTTGGCCCTATTTGACCGGACAGTCGGCTATTGAGTTTGTGCTCGGATGAACTCCCTTGGGAAGCGCATTCTGAGCCCTGAATGAGGATGGTTTTCGTTGTAGTCCTCGAACCATCCGGCGATTTTGCCGAGTGCGGTGACCGCATCCGGCAAAGGATTGACGCGGGCATAGTCGGTTTGAAGGTTTTGACGAAGCTCTCGGATATGCCGTTCGACTGCGGCGCCGGCGAGCGGAGGGCGCCGAACTTGCTTTCGACAGCTTCCAGCATCATGTCCCGGATCATGATGTCGCTGATGCCCGATCCGACGACGGCATGCCATGCGATGATCTCGCGGTCGTGGGCATCGATGATGAAGGCGACCCTGATGATATCTCCGTTCCAGCAACCGACCTCGAAGCCATCGGAATTACCAGCGCAGGCTTGAGCGCATGACGATGACCTTGCCGTCATGGACGCGGCCGGTCCTGCGGCCCGTGTGCCTGGCAAGCAGCATGCTCTGGCGCATGATACCGAAGACGCGCTTCTGATTGACGGCCGGTTCGCCCGTCTTGGCGCGTTCCCTGTTCGTCAGGGCTGTGATGCGACGGTAGCCATAGGTCGGGCGTTCGTCGAGCAGGCGGCGAACCAGCTCCAAGAGCCCATCGTCGTCGGGTTTGCGATAAGGCCCGCGCGGCTTCACCAGGCGATGCACCTTGTCATAACCCTTCCCGCCGACAACAGAGGACACATTGCACAAGCTCAAACCCGCACGCACGCGGCGCCGATTGCGCTCGTCTTTAGCATCGGGGCACCATGCCAGCGCCTGGCCAGGCTAAAACACCGCCTAACGCCAGATGCGGCGAGAAAAGCGGGCTAGTTCTGCTGCGAAACTATGGTCATTTTTGCAGGAATGCTGCTTATACGGATGTATTGCGTCGTGACTCGTCGCTCCTGCAAGAATATTTTAACGCCATAAAGCCATCCACTCGGAGTCGCGGATGAGAGGCACAGCAACCACTGCGCTACAGGGCTCAAACGGCCGGACTTCTGCAAAGATCAGGGGAAACGCGCTTGGCACACTATGCCGGAAACACTTGCGGTGGCGGATCCTGCGGCCGAGAGGAGCTGCTCAGGGCAGCAGCCTGCGAAAGGCCCGATGCGACATGCCGTTTACCGCATTCTGCAGTGGCGCGATGAACTCACTCATTTTGCATGGATACATTCGACTTACACCAAACGTTCTCACACCAGGGTTCACTGACGCAATAAATTGGTTCGACCCAGCCGGTTTCATCCTGGCAAGGGATGTTCCCGTGTTCGCCGCGAACTGAACATCTGCGCGAAAAGACGTGTTAGGCGATCGAAGTCCACAGTCGTCCGTTTAAACTAAGGAGAAAATGTGTATCGAGCTTTCGACCGAATGGAGCCCTTCCCGTGGGCGGCCGAACTCGCAAGAGATTTCCTCAGATTGGGCTCGCAGCGTCTACAACGAGGCAGCGAATTTTGGGGAGTACCATCCCGATTAAGACGGGGCGGAAGATATATGCAAGCAGTTCACTTTGGGCTGAGGCCACTGACGCCGGCTGGCGCAGGCTGCGGCAATGCTCTCGCAAGGGCGTCATGGACCTCTTCCGCCCCGTCACCTTTCAAATGACACGCTGCCGGAGAGCCAAGGGAAGGAGCTGAAAAGGACGGAGATGCGTGCTGTCTTCGAGAGATTCTTGGAAAGGCTTTCAGAAAGCGTCGATGAGACTGATCTCCGTGGCGCCCTGGCCGATGTCGCCTCTGGACTCGATATGCTCACTTTTGCCTATCTCTCCTTTTCCCCGCGGTCTGATGGCAAACCCACGCTGATCTCGAATTATCCGGCGCCCTGGACAGCACGTTATCTTGAGAACCGGTATCAGAGTGTTGACCCGGTCATTGTGCGTGCACGCGGTGGCGGATGCCCGTTTCGATGGGGATCCGATCTGAGCGGCGAGGAGGCTGCAGGGGCTCAGGTTTTTGAAGAAGCGGCGCAGTTTGGTATCTGCTGCGGCATGACGATCCCGATTATCGACCGCCGAGGGAATTTTGCTGCGATAACCTTTGCCGCTGACAAGCCCGACGCTGTATTTTTCCGCGCCGCAGAACGCCACGACGAAGGTCTCCCGTACATCGCCACCTGTTTTCATATGTTCGTTCGCCGCAAACTATCCGCAGACCGAACGATCGATGGTGTCTCGCTGACGCCGCGCGAATACGAGTGCCTGCAGTGGGCAGCACAAGGCAAGTCCGATTGGGAGATCGGCTGCATCCTAGGGATCACGCAGCGCACGGCCGCCTTTCATCTCGGCAACGCTCGCCGGAAGCTTGGGGTGACGACCACCAGGCAGGCAATTGGGCGCCTGGCCCGTTCGGCTTCTTTCGGGTCACTGACAGATTAGCTTCACGTGCGCGGCGTTGAAGCGTTGCCTGTGGGCGCTCGAGTGCCTCGATGCCTTTTGTGCTTACGGCGAATTGCCTGCCCGCTTGTTCCGCCGAAAAAACGCAGCCCCCGTTGAACGTCGTTCTTCGGGGCCTCAACGGATCGCTGCCGGACCTTCGCATCGCGAGATCGCTGAAGTGCTAATCGGGAGGCTCGCCCACGTCGACTGGACGGATTCTGGCGATCAGCTCCGCGACCGCAACGGCGCGTCTCCCGGGCTATGCGTTCAGGAAAGGGACTATCGTGAGTTCTTTGCCTGAAAACGTGACAGCTCCAGCCGTGCGTCAGCCGCCGAACAGTTCTTTGTAGCCGGTCGTTACCATCCAGT
>NZ_PNOT02000126.1 GCF_002879535.1 Mesorhizobium intechi | reverse complement strand
GCCGCGATCCGGTCGCGCCCACCGGCGTGCCCCGCGCAATCGCCGCCGCAACCGCCTCGCCAAGTCTTTTGGAGGCGGCAAGTCCGAGATAGTCGTTCGACGAGAAGTCGAGCCCGGCGCGCGGCACAAGTGTGCGCAGCCGGTCCTTGCGCGCCAGTCCCTGCAAGGTCGCGTCATAGCGGGCAAGTTGTGCCCCGTTCATTGCGCCCCGAGTTCCATCGGCTCGATGCCGAGACGGCGGAACAGAAGGCTATCCTTGTCCTCGCCCGGATTGTTCGCCGTCAGCAGCGTGTCGCCGACGAAGATCGAGTTGGCGCCGGCAAAGAAGCACAGTGCCTGCATCTCGTCGGTCATGGCGGTGCGGCCGGCCGAAAGCCGGACATGCGATTTCGGCATCATGATGCGCGCCAGCGCGATCACGCGCACGAATTCGATCGGCTCGATGGGTTTAGCTTCGGCCAGCGGGGTGCCGTCGATCGGGATCAGCATGTTGATCGGAACGCTTTCGGGATGCTCCGGCAGATTGGCCAGCGTCACCAGCATGTCGATTCGGTCGATTGGCTCCTCGCCCATGCCGACGATGCCGCCGCAGCAGACCTTGATGCCGCTGTCGCGGACATTGGCCAACGTATCCAGCCGGTCGGCAAACGTGCGGGTCGAAATGATCTCGCTGTAGTAGCGCTCCGACGTGTCAATGTTGTGGTTATAGTAGTCGAGGCCCGCCTGTTTCAGTCGAGCGGCCTGCTCGAGATCGAGCATGCCGAGCGTCATGCAGCTCTCCATGCCCAGCGCCTTGACGCCTTCGACCATCGCCACCACCGCATCCATGTCGCGCGCCTTGGGGTTTCGCCAGGCAGCACCCATGCAATAGCGGGTGGCGCCGGCGTCACGCGCCTTGGTCGCCTCGGCGATGACGCGCCTGACCTCCATCAGCTTCGACGCCTTCAAACCGCTTTCGTGATGCGCAGACTGGCTGCAATAACCGCAATCCTCGGGGCATCCGCCGGTCTTGATGCTGAGCAGCCGGCTGAGCTGGACCTTGTTGGGATCGAAATTCTGGCGATGCACGGTCTGCGCTTGAAACAGCAGGTCGTTGAAGGGCGCGTCGTGGAGCGCCTGGGCTTCCGCTCGCGTCCAGGGGGGAAGCGCCCAACCGATTGGATCCGAGGTCAGGTCTGGGCTGAGTTCGTTCATAAGGTCTTGTTCTCCATAATCTTCCGTCCTTGGCCTGGAGCGTTGCAGTGGATGCTGAAGACAAGGCGCATGCCAGCGGGAAGTCTTCTATCGAAACGCGACTGGTGGCGCGCTTGAGCGGACTCTCCAACTGCTGCCCGCAGGCTCAACTCACGTCATCCGTGGGGATTACGGTTTCCGTTATTTTACTTTGAGCACAGGAATGCTCCTTTCTGATCGCGTCGCAGGATTCGGTGAAGGCGACGTCCAGCAGATAACCCAGAAGTTCCAGCCCGTGAGAGGCCGCCAACTGGCGCATCTCGTCGAGTCGGCAGATGATGACGCCAAGGGCTGCGACGCGGCTTTCTGTGCCTTGCTGGTCCGTCCCTCCCGCCTCCGTTGTTGAAGCGTGTCGCTTGGCGCCGAGAAGGCTTGCGTCGGCTGTTGGTGGAACCGGGGACGTGCTGACGCAGGTTAGCCTGCCACCGAAGGAGTTCCTGCGATCCCGGTTCATGTCCTCTCCATCAGTTCAGATGCCTGTTGCAATTTCGGTCGGCCGGCATGTCGAGACCGATGTCGAGAATGGGCGCGCTATGGGTAAGCCAGCCGACCGATATGAGGTCGACGCCGGTCGCCGCAATTGCCGGGGCGCTCGCCCGCGTTACCCGGCCCGAAGCCTCGGTGATCGCGCGGCCACCGACCATAGCCACAGCCTGCGCAAGGTCCTCGACCGACATGTTGTCGAGGAGCACGGCGTCGACGCCCGCTGTAAGCGCGATCTCCAACTGGTCCAGCCTGTCGACCTCGACCTCGATCTTGACCATGTGACCTATGGCGCTACGCGCCCGCTCGATTGCGGTGCGGATATCGCCGGCAATGGCGATATGGTTGTCCTTGATCAGTACGGCGTCATCGAGCGCGAAGCGGTGATTGGCGCCGCCGCCCGCTCGCACCGCATATTTTTCCAGGACACGCAGGCCGGGCGTTGTCTTTCGCGTGCACACGATTTTTGCGTTATAGCCGCGCACCGCGTTTACGAGCGTAGCCGTTGCCGTCGCGATGCCGCTGAGCTTGCACAAGAAATTGAGCGCCGTGCGCTCTGCGGTCAGCAAGCTGCGGGCCGGCCCGCTTACGATCGCAATCGTCTCTCCGGCCGAAACCTTGCCGCCCTCAGGACACCGCAGTTGGATGTTGATCCCGGGATCGACCAGCAGGAAGGCAAACATGACCAAGTCGAGCCCGGCAACAACGCCTGCCTGCCGGGCATTCAACGCCAGCGTCGCTTTGCAATCGGCGGGGATGATCGCATCGCTCGTGATGTCGCCGGCTCTGCCCAGGTCTTCAAGCAGGGCAGAACGCACGATGGGCTCCATGATGATCTGGGGAAGTGGTGCAAGTGAAGTCATGTCAACGGCTCCGTTCGGATGCTTGCCATCTGAGCGTGACGGCATTCTCAAAAGCTGTGCAGAGCGTCAATCGTGAGGGGAGGGCGGCGGTATCGCGCCCGGGGAAATCGGATCGAAAGTGGGAGCCGCGGCTCTCCTCGCGCCGAAGGGCGGCGATCGCCATCAACAATGCCACCAGGGCCGGACCGGCCGCGGCCGTCTCGCAAACAGAGATCGGCAGCAGTGTCGCGACCGTGTCGCACAATGATTTCCCATTCCGAACAATGCCAAGCGCATTGGACACAATCGGGCGAATAGGTGAAGGGTCGGGCCGGATGGGAACAGTTGCCGGAAGCCTAGGCCACTGCCAACCCGCAGAGGTACCCGCGACGCTTTCAGCCACCCAGGCGGCGGTTGCAACCGCTTCGGTCAGCGAGTTGCTGGCAAGCCGGTTGGCGCCATGCAGTCCTGTGCATGCGACTTCGCCACAGGCCCACAGGCCGCTAACGGAAGTTCGCCCCTCGGCGTCAACGGCCACGCCGCCCATGTGATAGTGAGCAGCGGGCCGTACGGGAATGGGTTCCACCGCCGGATCGATGCCGGCATGCTTGCAAATAGCGTCGATTGCCGGAAAGCGTCTTGCGAATTTCTGCCCGAGACAATGTCGGGCATCGAGATAGACGCCATGCCCGGCTGCGAGCTGATCCGAGATCGCCCGCGCGACTACATCGCGCGATGCGAGTTCTGCCCCGGGCGTATCTGTCAGGAAGCGATGGCCGTGCTCATCGATCAGCACCGCGCCTTCGCCACGCACTGCTTCGCTGACAAGCGGCATTGGCCGGCGCGCAATGTCGAGGGCCGTCGGGTGGAATTGCACGAATTCGAGATCGGCTAGTTCCGCGCCCGCGCAGGCGGCCAGCGCCAGGCCATGCCCGAATGAGGAGAGCGGATTGGTTGTGTTGCAAAACAGGCCGCCCATCCCACCGGTGGCCAGCACCACGCGGCGTGTGGGCAATGCGAACACGCCGCCGTGCAGGGCAGCCACCACCCCTACAATGCTGCCTTCCGCGACAACCAAGCGAAGCGCTGTCATGCCTTCCATGATCGTGATCGAACGGGTTCGCCGCGCCACGCCGAGTAGCGCCCGAAACAACTCGCGGCCGGTTGCGTCGCCGGCGGCGTGCACGATGCGGCGACGCGAATGCGCCGCTTCCAGGCCCAGCTGCAGCCTCCCGTCTAGCGAGCGGTCGAAAGGAGTACCAAGACGAATGAGATTCTCGACGGCTTGAGGTGCGGCCTCTACCACCCGCCTGGCCATTTGTTCGTCGCAAAGCCCATCGCCGGCAGCAAGCGTATCGGCGAGGTGCAGGTCGGGGCTGTCGTCCTCCCCCAGACTCGCTGCGAGCCCGCCCTGGGCTAGAATGCTCGAGGCTTCGGTTCCGAGCGAGGTCCTTGACAGAAGGACGACTGGTTGCGGCGCCAAGTGTAGCGCCGTCATGAGCCCGGCGATACCAGCGCCGATGATGACCGGCGCTCCGCCAATGTGATGGATGTCCGCCGTCATACAAAGAGCATGCGTTCCACAGCCCAGCGGGCCCGTTCAGCGACATGAGGATCGATCGTGACGACGTGGCGGTTCTCCTCGAGCGCGGTCCGGATGTTGGCGAGCGTGATGCGCTTCATATGCGGGCACAGATTGCATGGGCGCACGAAATCTACTTCCGGATGCTCGACCGCGACGTTGTCGCTCATGGAACATTCCGTCATCAGCACCACACGCGCCGGCCTATGCCGCGCGACATAGTCGGACATCGCCGCCGTCGAGCCGGCGAAGTCGGCTTCCGCGACCACTTCAGGCGGACATTCGGGATGGGCAAGTACACTGATGCCGGGATGGGCCTCACGCAGCTCGCGGATGTCGGCCGCGGTGAAGCGTTCGTGCACCTCGCAGCGCCCCTTCCAGGCAATGATCTCGACCTTGGTCTGCGCCGCGATGTTCTTCGCCAGATATTCATCGGGCAGCATGATCACACGCGGCGCGCCGAGCGATTTCACCACCGCGAGCGCATTGCCCGAGGTGCAGCAGATGTCGGATTCAGCCTTCACCGCGGCGGAGGTGTTGACGTAGGTCACCACTGGAACGCTCGGATAACGCTGCCGCATCAGGCGCACGTCTTCGGCGGTGATCGACTCGGCCAGCGAACAGCCGGCGCCGAGATCCGGGATGAGCACGGTCTTGTCCGGATTGAGGAGCTTGGCGGTCTCGGCCATAAAATGCACGCCCGCGAGCACGATGATTTCGGCATCGACTGTCATCGCCTTGCGGGCCAGCGCCAGGCTGTCGCCGACGATGTCAGCCACGCAGTGAAAAATCTCCGGCGTCTGGTAGTTATGCGCCAGGATGACCGCATTGCGCTGTCGCTTCAGACTCAGGATTGCGTCGATATCCTCGACGAAGACCGACCACTCGATCCGTGGGATAACGCGCCGAACGCGGTCGTACAGTGAGGCGCTCGAAGGCAGGACGGCGCTCATCGAGCCTCCAGTTATAGTCCACCTGATTATAAGACGTTTATAATCGTTGTGACTATAAGGGGTGTCAAGCCCGTGCGAGCGGTAATTTTGTGCCGGCCACAGGCCTCTCGTCGAGAATAGTATGGTGGAAGCGATAGAGCTGCGCAGGCCGGCCGCCGGTCTCGGCGGTCGTCGCCCCGGTCTTCTCAACCAGTTCCTGCTGCTCTATGAGCCGGCGAAAGTTCGGCTTGTTGATGAGCCTGCCGGAGAGCGCCTCCACAGTTCGCTGTAGCTGCAAAAGCGTGAAGAGCGGCGGCATCAGTTCGAACACAACAGGCCGGTATTTGATTTTGGAGCGCAGTCGCGCAATAGCCGTTGCCAGAATGCGGCGGTGATCGGCGATCATCGATCTGCCCGGCACCGAAGCGAGGATGGCCGAAACTCCGCCGCGCTTTGCTTCCTCCACCAGGGCGGCTTCGTAGAGCAGCTCGTAGCGCTGCAGCGCGAGTTCTTCGTTCC
>NZ_PNOT02000129.1 GCF_002879535.1 Mesorhizobium intechi | reverse complement strand
TAATATCACAGTATGGTCGTAATGCAATAGGAAAAGGAGAGAGAGCCATCATGCGCTACGACAAGGGCCGGAAGGACGCATCGCGCAACCGGATCATGGAAGTCGCCGCGCAACGCTTTCGAAGCGACGGCATCGCCGCATCCGGACTGGCAACGATCATGAGCGACGCCGGGCTGACAAACGGCGCCTTCTATCCACACTTCCAGTCCAAGGCCGACCTCGTCCGCGAGAGCATCGCATCGGCATTGGAAGCCCAGTCTCTGCAGCTGCAGGAGGCATTGGCCTCAGGAGGCCTGGAACTGGCTCTGGCGATGTATCTGTCGCCCGAGCATCGGGACCATCCGGAGACCGGCTGCGCTTCGGCGGCGCTGTTGCCGGAAATCGCGCGTCAGCCGGCCGAGACGCGCGGTCTCTACGCCGAAGGGCTGATGACCCTGGTGCGCCAGTTGGCCAAGGACCTGCCGCCGCACACCCAAGATCGCGAGGGCGTGGCGTTGGGCGTATTCGCCGCGCTCATCGGCGCCCTTCAATTGGCCCGAGCGGTCGAAGGAACGGAATTGTCGGACCGCATCCTGGCAGCGGGCGCGGCTGCGGCGCGTGCGCTGGCCCAGCCGAGGCAGACGGATGCAGCATCCTAAGGACATCGATCGTGCTTTTGGTGGTGGCGAAGCTGGTTGCCCGACGCGGCCAGGGCCGCGGGGCGGCAGGCGGCTGCTACCCGCCATCGGCGTCAGCCGGCGCACGGAACGGTGAAACTTTTCGCATGCCGTTCCCGTTGCTTTAGGGATCGCCTGGCAGGCGATCGCAGACCTCCGATCAATGCCCCGCCGGTCCTGCCGGTGGGGCCTTTTTTGAGACTGACGGCGCGGAACCATCAGAGAGCCGGGAAGTTTTGAAATCGCGGGACGCTGCCACGTCGAACCGCCTCCGGGCTCTGGCCACGATTCACGTCAGGGCACGTCGTTTTGCGGCCATGCCGGCAGCCAAAGCGGCTTTTCACATAGGCAATATGAACAAAGACTCGAGAAAATTTCAAGCGATCGTATGATATATTTGGAAAAGTCGAGTTCAGCTTGCGCGAAAAGTGGGAACTTTACCAAAATCCTCCCGTTATATCCTTGATCGTTGCTTAGACGGTCACCAAGCAACAGGGAAGGATTCTATCATGAAAATCAAGATGATCTGCCTTGGCGCCATGGCGCTTTCGATGGTCGCCGGTTCGGCTCTCGCCGCAACGGGCAGCAGCGGGACGTCCGCTCTCGACGATCCAGCCAAGATGCAGCCCTTTTACACGGACTCGACCATGAAGAAGATGCGCAGCAATGATGAGTTCATCAAGGCCTGGAAAGCGCTGACGCCCGACGACCAGAAGATGATGACGACGGCCTGCGCCGACGAGGTCAAGAACGCCAACGCCACCAATACCCATCCGGAATTCTGCAGCAACGTGAAGCAGATTGGCGGCAGCAAGTAGACGCTGCCTCCGGCCCGTCGGAACAGCCCCGCTCGCGGGGC
>NZ_PNOT02000151.1 GCF_002879535.1 Mesorhizobium intechi | reverse complement strand
CGACATCGTCGGGAACGTCGAGGCCGCGCTCGCGCAGGGCATCGATGACACCTCGCGCGATCTGGTCGTTGCCGCAGAAGACGGCGTCGGGACGTTCGCTCTTGCCGTCGAACAATTGCGCCACCGCTTCATGTCCCCAGGCTTCCGACCATGCGCCGAGCAGCGGCTCGGTGACCGGCAGGCCGTTTTCGGCGAGCACGTCGCGATAGGCCTGGGCGCGGGCGTGCACCACGGCAAAGCTCGCCGGTCCGCTGACATGGGCGATGCGCCTGCGGCCAAGCCGGCAGAAATGTTCGACCGCCAGCCGCGCGCCGCCGGCATCGTCCGAGACGAAGGCGACAGCGTCGGGATCGGGCTGGGTGAAGGCATAAATCACCGGGATGCGCAGATTGGCGAGATCCACAGGCAGATGGCGGTCGATGCGCTTGCCGGTGGCGATGATGCCGTCGACGCGCTTGTCGAGCATGGCCTCGACATGCAGCTGGCCCAGCCGCGGATCCTCCTCGACATTGCACAGGAAAACCGAGACGCCATTGTCGACCAGCGCGTCCGAGATGCCCGACATCAGCGGCAGCGAGAACCGGCCATAAGTATCGTTGGTGAGCAGGCCGACGGTGAAGGAGCGGCGCCTGAGCAGGCTTTGCGCCAGGCTGTTGGGCCGGAAGCCCAGGCTGCGCGCCGTCTCGCGGATGCGCTCGCGCGTCTCGGCCGTCATGCGCCCCTGGTCATTGAGTGCCTTCGAGGCCGTGGCAACGCTGACGCCGGCCCGCGCCGCCACGTCACGCAAGGTGACGGGCTTGGGGAAAACCGGAACAGGCTGATCATCCGATGCCATCGAGAATCCTTGAGTGGGAAAAGGTTTTCTCTTACAGGCCGGAACAAGGCCCGGCCAATGGCCGAGCCTGATCGGAACTGTTTGGAAAAACCTTTTCTCAAGTCGAGGCTAAGCCAGATCTCGGGATCGTTCAAGGGGAAAAGTGGGCCAGGGTCCCGGTATGCGCTTTAGGGTCGAATTCTCCCTCGCCCTATCTCCGAGCGCCAGCGCCGCCCCTCATCCAGTTGCCGCCGCGCTGCCATGATTGGCGATTTCAACTAAAACCAGCGACCATCTTTCCAGCCTGTCCCCGGCTAAAGCCAGGCCGCCGTCAGCGAAGTTTTAAGGGCTGTTGCGCCATGGTGGCCGCCCGCCAGGAGTTCCGCCATGCCCGATACCTCAGACGCTCCGCAAGGTCCGGCCTCGCAGCCTGGCAAGCGGTTGGGGCATGAGAGCGCAGCTGAACGCCGCGATGCTGCCGCCATCGCCCACCTCAAGGCCGAACTCGCCGCGCAGGCCGCGCTGATCGCCAGGCACGAGGTTTCACTGGCGCACAGCCGCAAGATCTTCGACCGCGCCTCGGTCGCCCACGCATCGGCGTGTGGGAATGCAGCCTGCCCGGCGAACAATTGCACTGGACCGATGTGGTCTACGATCTGTTCGACATGCCGCGTGGCGCAGCACTCGACCGCTCGGAAATCATCAAGTGCTATCCGGCGGAGTCGCGCAAGGCGCTCGACAGTCTGCGCAGCCGCGCCATCGCCGAGCGCAGCGGCTTCACCCTCGACGCCGAGATCACCACCTTCGCCGGCCACAGCCGCTGGATCCGCATCACCGCTACCGTCGAGTGCGAGGCGGATGTGCCGGTGCGCATCTTCGGCATGAAGCAGGACATCACCGAGGAAAAGATCCTGTCGGACCGGATGCGCTATCTCGCCGAGTTCGACGCCATGACGGGGCTTGCCAACCGCGCCCGCTTCCAGGCACGGCTGTTGCAGGTGGAGGCCAGCCGTCCGCTCGGCGCGCTGCTGCTGATCGATCTCGACGGCTTCAAGGCGGTCAACGATACGTTCGGCCATGTCGTCGGCGACGAGTGCCTGAAGGCGGCGGCCGAGCGCCTCGCCGAAGGCTGCGGCGAGGCGGATCTGGTGGCGCGCGTCGGCGGCGATGAGTTCGCGGTGCTGCTTGGCTCGCATCTCGACCGGGCTGCCGTCTCCGGCGTGGCGCGCGAGATCATCGAGGGGATGGGCAAGCCGGTCGTGGTGCGCGGCCAGTCGCTGAGGCTCGGCGCCTCCGTCGGCATTGCATTTGCCAAGGAAGGCGCGCCTTGCGACCTGTTCGCGCAGGCCGACACCGCGCTTTATGCCGCCAAGGCGGCGGGGCGCAACACGTTCCGCATCTTCAAGGCCGACGCCGGCGGCAAAGGCCGGAGCGCCGCGGCGTAAAGGCGTGAGTTTTTCAGGGAAGGCCTGGACGGCTTCCTCTGGAATCATTTTTGCAAACAACGAGGTAGGGCGGCGATTTGAAGCTCTGAATCGCCTGGCGGCACGCGCGTGTCGGTCATTTATGTCCGCGCAGCCTCGATACTCTCCTCCCAGTGGTACCGCCCGGGATTTCGGGGCACGGAGCCCGCCGAAGAGCGACGCCAGGCGACATTTTGCAAAGTACCGACAGAACGGCCGTTGGGCTTAACTCTTCCGCAAGCATTTCCCCGTTAGGTCGGTTGCAATGGCCTCGTGGCGGAGCGGCTACGCTGGAGACGGCAAATCTCTGAAGCCTCGGTTCGATCCCGAGGCGAGGCCTCCAAAAATCCTACAGCCGAGAACCTGTGCCCGACCTCTCCTCGCAGCTGATTTGCGCGGTCCCGGTCATTGTTGCCTCGGGCGATCATAGCCACGAAAGCACAAGGCCGACGTCAAAACCGCCTATCATCCGGCATGCAGGGCGCTCGCGAAACGAGGGCTATGGCAGGCGCGCGCCTGCTGCCGCCTCGACCATTTCGAAAAAGCCGCGAAGATACGGACGATGATCGAGCACATGGGCCGCCTCGGCTGATCAGCCGAAGTCGGCGGCCGTCAGCACATACATGCTCTTGCGCGTGCGGCCGTAAGCCTTCGACGCCACGTCGCGGATAGTGCTGCTCTCGGTGTCGAATGTGGCGAGGTAACCGGCCTCGTTGGCCGCGGTTGCCGGCTGCATCCTGGTCATGGCATCGGCGGCGACCGAGAAGGAAATCTGGAACATTCCATCATGGCCGACGAAGCGGATGCGCTTGCCGGCTTCGTCATAGCTGCGGCTTTGGTTGGGGAAGGTCAGGCTCATGTTTTTGCCTCCATCGCGGCGGCCTTCTTGGTCGCCCGCTTCTTCTTCGGCGTCGGGTTCAGGGCTTCGGCGATGCGGTCCGCCTCTTCCTTGGCAAGGCGCAAAGTCCTGAGTTTCGCCGTCTTGATCTCCCTGGCCCTCGCC
This sequence comes from Mesorhizobium intechi, assembly GCF_002879535.1. Taxonomy (GTDB): domain Bacteria; phylum Pseudomonadota; class Alphaproteobacteria; order Rhizobiales; family Rhizobiaceae; genus Mesorhizobium; species Mesorhizobium intechi. The sequence continues at coordinate 3,122 of NZ_PNOT02000151.1, read as the reverse complement.
TCGGACATGTATTCGGCGGTCGCCTTGTTGCGCTCCGCCGTCTTCTTCTGCTTGTCGACGAAGCGGGCTTCAGCTTTTTCCATGATCGTCTGATTGCCGTCGGCCATCGTATAAATCTCCTTGGTGCCCGGAAACGTGAAAGTGAACTTGTCCGATAAATAGGCACTCAACCGGCAAAATTCAATTTTTTGAATTATTTATGCCATTCGCGATAACACGAAATCGCTGGCCGAAATAATACTTTTCACTATTTGTCGAGCGCGCGAATAATTTTTGGCACTCCTATCTATCGAGTGCCAAAGCGCCTATATGGGAGAAGCGGCCGCCTAAGCCGGCCCCAGAAAGAAGTTTTCATGAAGTTTCGGCCACTCCACGACCGCGTCGTCATCCGGCGCGCCGAAGGCGATACCAAATCCAAGGGCGGCATCATCATTCCCGACAATGCCAAGGAAAAGCCGCAGGAAGGCGAAGTCATCGCCGTCGGCCCCGGCGCACGCGACGAAAGCGGCGCGCTTGTGCCGCTCGACGTGAAGGCCGGCGACTTGATCCTGTTCGGCAAATGGTCGGGCACCGAGGTCAAGATCGACGGCGAAGACCTTCTGATCATGAAGGAAGCCGACATTATGGGCGTCATCGAGAAGAGCGTCGAAGCCAAGAAGGCCGCCTGACTGGAGCGCCGCGCCTTCCGCGCGGGGTTCGTCCACTCCAAATTCGAACAGGATTGAAAAAATGTCTGCCAAGGAAATCAAATTCGCCACCGACGCGCGTGACCGCATGCTGCGCGGCGTCGAGATTCTCACCAATGCGGTGAAGGTCACGCTGGGTCCCAAGGGCCGCAACGTCATCATCGACAAGGCCTATGGCGCGCCGCGCATCACCAAGGACGGCGTCACCGTCGCCAAGGAAATCGAGCTTGCCGACAAGTTCGAGAACATGGGCGCGCAGATGGTGCGCGAAGTGGCCTCGAAGACCAACGACCTTGCCGGCGACGGCACCACCACCGCGACCGTGCTGGCCGCCTCGATCCTGCGCGAGGGCGCCAAGCTGGTTGCCGCCGGCATGAACCCGATGGACCTCAAGCGCGGCATCGACCAGGCGGTCGCCGCCGTCGTCGTCGAGATCAAGGCCAAGGCCACGAAGGTCAAGTCGTCGGCCGAGATCGCACAGGTCGGCACCATCGCCGCCAACGGCGATGCCAGCGTTGGCGAGATGATTGCCAAGGCGATGGACAAGGTCGGCAATGACGGCGTCATCACCGTCGAGGAAGCCAAGACCGCCGAAACCGAACTCGACGTCGTCGAGGGCATGCAGTTCGACCGCGGCTATCTCAGCCCGTATTTCGTCACCAATGCCGACAAGATGCGTGTCGAGTTGGAAGAGCCCTATGTGCTCATCCACGAGAAGAAGCTCGGCAATCTGCAGGCGATGCTGCCTATCCTCGAAGCGGTGGTGCAGAGCGGCCGGCCGCTGCTGATCATCTCCGAGGACGTCGAAGGCGAGGCGCTCGCCACGCTCGTCGTCAACAAATTGCGCGGCGGGCTCAAGGTCGCGGCGGTCAAGGCGCCGGGCTTTGGTGATCGTCGCAAGGCTATGCTGGAAGACATCGCGGTGCTGACATCCGGCCAGATGATTTCCGAGGATCTCGGCATCAAGCTTGAAAACGTCACCATCGAGATGCTCGGCCGCGCCAAGCGCGTGCTGATCGAGAAGGACACCACAACGATCATAGACGGCGCCGGCACCAAGGCGACCATCCACGCGCGTGTCGCCCAGATCAGGGGCCAGATCGAGGAGACGACCTCCGATTACGACAAGGAAAAGCTGCAGGAGCGGCTGGCCAAGCTGTCGGGCGGCGTTGCCGTCATCCGCGTCGGCGGCGTCACCGAGTCGGAAGTGAAGGAAAAGAAGGACCGCATCGACGACGCGCTGAACGCGACGCGCGCGGCGGTCGAGGAAGGTATCGTGCCCGGCGGCGGCGTGGCTTTGCTGCGCGCCCGGGCGGCACTTGCCGGCCTGAACGGCGCCAATGCCGATGTCACCGCCGGCATCTCGATCGTGCTGCGCGCGCTTGAAGCGCCAATCCGCCAGATCGCCGAGAATTCCGGCGTCGAGGGTTCCATCGTCGTCGGCAAGCTCGCCGACAGCAAGGATCACAATCAGGGCTTTGACGCCCAGAACGAGACCTATGTCGACATGATCAAGGCAGGCATCGTCGACCCGGCGAAAGTGGTGCGCACCGCATTGCAGGACGCGGGCTCGATCGCAGCACTTCTGATCACCGCCGAAGCCATGATCACCGACATCCCGGCCAAGGATGCCGCGCCTGCGGGTGGCGGCGGCATGGGCGGCTACTAAGGATCCAGGTGGGGCCGGTCTGCAAACGGCCGATACCTGCGCTTCCGGCGCTCACGTACCAAAAGTACGATCGCTCCGGTTGTCGGTATCGGCCGTTTTCGACTCGGCCTGACCTGCGTCCGCGCCGGCTCCAGGAGCCGGAACTTGCCGCTGGGGGATTTTCTCCCGGCGCGCAGGCCTCTCGCCCAGGAAATCGATTCATGATCGTGTTCGCGCAGAAGCCACAGACGGTCGTCACGACCCAAACCACCGAGGAAAGCCGCTTCGACCGCATCCGCAGGGTTGCCGCTGACAAGCACAAGAAACCCGATTCCGATACGGCCGCGCCACAGAAGGGCGAGCCGAAGCGTCCGACGTAAGGTGGGCGCCTCGCCGCTACTGGCCGTTCAACCTCATCGTCACAATCACATCGCGGGTCAGCGGCGCCAGCCCGATGCCGTTGGCCGAGCGTGGCCCAGCCAGACACTTTCCTGTCGGCAGTATCGGCGTGTCCGCTATTGTCATTATATTAGCCTAAGCGCATATTTGTCCGGCAGCGCGCCCTTGGCCGCCAACGCGTCCCAGGGCGCCTGCAATTGTTCCGAAAAATAAATCACTCCGCGCCGCTCGAATTGTGGAGCAGCACGAGACAATGACATTTGGAGGAGATACCCATGAAAGTCACTATCTTGGCAAACTATGCGCCTCATGCCGCCAAAGGATTGATGCAAGGCTCGGACAGGCAGGCTGCGGTCAAGGCGCTTTTTGAAAGCGTTGGCGGCAAGATG
>NZ_PNOT02000077.1 GCF_002879535.1 Mesorhizobium intechi | reverse complement strand
GTGGACGCCGGATTCGGTCTTCAGCCAGCCATAGGCATTGTGGCCCTTGATCATCAGCGTCGCGGACTTGATGCCGGCTTCCTCGCCGTCATGCACTTCCAGCACCTCGACCTTGAAGCGGCGGCGTTCGGCCCAGCGCGTGTACATGCGCAAAAGCATCGAGGCCCAGTCCTGGCGTTCGGTACCGCCGGCGCCGGCATGGATTTCGAGATAGGTGTCGTTGGCGTCTGCTTCACCCGAAAGCAGTGTTTCGACCTGGCGGGCCTTGGCCTCGCCCTGCATCGAGCGGATTGCCGCCTCGGCCTCGGCGATGACGCCCTCGTCGCCCTCTTCCTCGCCGAGCTCGATCAGGCCGACATTGTCTTCCAGCGCCTGGGTCAGGCCCTTGACCGCGGCGATGCCCTCCTCGAGGCCCTGGCGCTCGCGCATCAGCTTCTGAGCTTCCAGTGGTTCGTTCCAGAGGCTGGCGTCCTCGGCCCGCACATTCAGGTATTCAAGCCGCTTTATGGCCTGATCCCAGTCAAAGATGCCTCCTCAGCAGGGTTATCGCCTGCCTGATCTCATCGACAATATTCTGCGTTTCCGCGCGCATGGCCTGGTATTTGGTCCTGTTGCTGAAGTGACACTTCGGTCGGCGCGATACATAGGGACGGCGCCGCCATGTGTAAAGCGAAATGGGCCGGCCCCAGGCCAGCCCAGCGATCCGCAGCCGGCCTCGTCAGTAGAGCCCGCCGCCGCCGTCCTGGATCGCCTGGTTGGCCTGCGGCGACAGTGCGCCGCCCGACGCGTTGGAGCCGTCGGCGCCCATGCCGATCACCCAATAGCTGTCGGCGGGACCGGTGCCCGGCTTGAAGGCCTCGATGATGGTGCCCGGATCGCCCGACGTCGCACGCATACCGGTCTTGCGATTGATGGCGATCAGGTTCATGCCGTCCGGAACCTTGAAGTCGACATTGGGCGTGCCGTCCAGCGCCACGCGCATGAAATCCTTGAAGATCGGAGCGGCGAGACCGCCACCGGTGGCGCCATGGCCAAGGCCGCGCGGCGTGTCGTAACCCATGTAGAGGCCGACCACGAGGTTCGGCGTGTAACCGATGAACCAGGCGTCCTTTTCGTCGTTGGTGGTGCCGGTCTTGCCGGCAATGTGACGGCCGAGTTCGCCGATGGTGGCGCCGGTGCCGCGTTGCACCACGCCTTCCATCATCGAGGTGATCTGGTAGGCGGTCATCGGATCGAGCACCTGCTCGGAATTGTCGACCAGTTCCGGCTCCGGCTGGTTCTTCCATTCAGGGGCGTTGCAGCCCTCGCAGCCACGCTCATCCTGCTTGAACACGGTCTTGCCGTAGCGGTCCTGGATGCGGTCGATCAGCGACGGCTTGATCGACTTGCCGCCATTGGCCATGATTGAATAGGCCGAAACCATGCGCATGACGGTCGTCTCGCCGGAGCCCAGCGCCATCGGCAGATACGGCGCCAGGTGATCGTATACGCCGAAGCGCTCGGCATATTCGACGACCAGCTTCATGCCCATGTCGTTGGCAAGCCGCACCGTCATCAGGTTTCGCGACTTCTCGATGCCGGAGCGCAGGGTTGCCGGCCCGGCGACGGTGCCGTCATAATTCTTCGGCGTCCAGGTCGTGTTGCCGCTCTGTATGGTGATCGGTCCGTCCATGATCACCGAGGCCGGCGTATAGCCATTGTCGAGTGCGGCGGAATAGACGATCGGCTTGAACGAGGAGCCCGGCTGGCGCATCGCCTGGGTGGCGCGGTTGAACTCGGACTGGGCATAGGAGAAACCGCCGACCATCGCCAGTACACGGCCGGTGTGCGGATCCATGGCGATCAGCCCGCCTTCCACCTCGGGAACCTGGCGCAGGCTGTAAGCATTGTCGGAGCCTTCGTTCTTCTGCACGAAGACGACGTCGCCGGGTTTCAGCACGTCGGCCGGCGATTTGGCCTTGACCGTCTTGCCGTCGACCACATGGCGCATGGCAAAGCCCATATCGTCCTTGCTGACGGTGCCTTCGACCCGCTCCTTGACGATGTCGCCCGATGCCTGGCGTGCAGGCTGCAGGCCTATCGAGAGGCCTGATGCCGAGGAGTCGAGCACGACGGCCAGCGACCATTCGGGGACGTCCTCCAGCCCCTTGACGGCGGCCAACCGGACGCCCCAGTCGCCGGACATGTCGATTGACGTCACCGGCCCGCGATAGCCGCGCAGCGTATCGTATTTGATCAAACCGTTCTGCATCGCCTTGCGGGCGATGAGCTGAACTTTCGGATCAAGCGTGGTGCGAACGGACAAGCCGCCTTCGTAGAGCGCGTTCTCGCCGTAGCGGGCTATGATCTGGCGACGCACCTCCTCGGTGAAGTATTCGCCGGCGAACAGATAGGTGCCGGTGCGGCGCGGCGTCACGCCGAGCGGTTCGGCCTTGGCCTTGATGCCTTCCTCGCGCGTGACGTAGCCATTCTCGACCATCTGATCGATGACCCAGTTGCGGCGCTCGATCGCGCGATCGGCATGCTTGAAAGGATGGTAGTTGTTGGGGCCTTTCGGCAGCGATGCCAGGTAGGCGGCCTCGGCCACGGTCAATTCGTTCACCGACTTGTCGAAATAGGTAAGCGCCGCGCCGGCGACACCATAGGCGCCGAAACCGAAGAAGATTTCGTTGAGGTAGAGCTCGAGGATACGATCCTTGGGATAGGCCTGCTCGATGCGGAAGGCCAGGATCATTTCCTTGATCTTGCGCTCGTAGGTCTGGTCCGCGGTCAACAGGAAGTTCTTGGCCACCTGCTGGGTGATCGTCGAGGCGCCAACCTGGCGCCTGCCCGAGCCGAAATTCTGCAAGTTGACGATGATGGCACGGCCAAGGCCGGTCACGTCGATGCCGGGGTGGTTGTAGAAATTCTTGTCTTCCGCAGACAGGAAGGCCGCCTTGACGCGATCCGGGATAGCCTGGATCGGCAAATACAGGCGCCGCTCGCGCGCATATTCGGCCATCAACGATCCGTCCGAGGCATGAATGCGCGTGGTCACCGGCGGCTCGTATTTGGCCAGCACTTCGTAGTCAGGCAGATCCTTCGACAGGTGGCTGATGTAAATGGCAACGCCCGCCGCGACCAGAAGGGCCAGCGTCGTGCCGATGCCGAAGAAATAGCCAATGAGACGAATCATACCCGCTCCAGTCCTTGGTTCGGGAATTTCCTAAACGAAGCCGCCTTCCACGCAAGCTTTCGAGCCGGTCCCAATCCGTATTCGAAAACCCATGTCGCCACCATGTGGACAAAATACGGCAAGGCCTGATTTCGTGACCGCCCGCCGCAAATAAAGGCACCGAGTGTTGTCATACAGCAACGCCGCCTGTGGTTGCAGGCACCGCAAGGCATGTCAACCTCCGGTTCCGGCCCCCGCCCTGGCGGATGCGAACAGCGCAACGGCATTGGTGATGCTTTGTGCGGCCTTGCCGCGCCATTCCGCGTTAAGCAGCTGCGCCTCGTCCTTGGCATTCGAGAGATAGCCGAGTTCGACCAGAACCGATGGGACATCCGGCGCCTTCAGCACCTTGAAGCCCGCAGAACGCTGCGGATTGTTGATGAGGCCGACGCTGGTCGACAGCTGGCCGACCAGCGTGTGAGCGAAACTCATCGAAAAGGTGTGCGTCTCGCGGCGGATGAGGTCGATCAGGATGTCGGTCACTTCCTTGTTGTCGTCCTTGATGACCATACCGGCGAACTGATCGGAGAGATTTTCGCGGTCGGCGAGTGCCTGCGCCTCGGGATCCGATGCCTTGTCGGAGACGGTGTAGACGGT
>NZ_PNOT02000022.1 GCF_002879535.1 Mesorhizobium intechi | reverse complement strand
GGCCGAGCCCACGGTCACGCCGCTGACCAACCTCCCGGTGGTCGGCGATGACGGCAAGGCGACGTTCCCTGTTACCGTCGACCAGTTGCCCTCGACCACCAAGCTGGTCAACGGCAAGGTGACCGTGCGCATGCGCGAAACCGGTGGCCGCGCCATCGAGCGCTCGCTCAACATCGGCATCCGCCCGCAAGGCCATATGATCGGCATCCGTCCGGACTTCGCCGACGATGAAGTGCCGCAGGGCGGCACGGCCAAATTCAGTCTGATTGCGGTCGATCCGGCCGGCAAGCGCGAGGCGCTGAAAGGCGCCCAGTGGACGCTGGTCAAGGTCGAACGCAATTACCAATGGTACCGCTCCAGCAATTCGTGGAGCTACGAGCCGGTGACCTTCACCAAGTCGATCGCCAATGGCCAGATCGACCTCGGCGCCGATGGCGACGCCACCGTCTCCGTTCCCGTCGATTGGGGCCAGTACCGGCTCGAGGTCGAAACCTCCGATCCCGAGGGTCCCGCGACCAGTTATGAGTTCGACGCCGGCTGGTATGTCGCCTCGACCACCACCGAAACGCCTGACGGCCTCGAAATCGCGCTCGACAAGGACAACTATGCCGCGGGCGAAATGGCCAAGCTCAAGGTCTCGCCGCATTTTGCCGGCGAGCTTCTGATCAATATCGGTTCCGACAAGCTGTTGAAGACCATCACGGCCACCGTCCCGGCCGGCGGCAGCACCATCGACATTCCGGTCGGTGACGATTGGGGTGCCGGCGCCTATGTCACGGCCACTCTGTTCCGGCCGGGCGATGCCCAGGAGACGCGCATGCCGGCCCGTGCCATCGGCGTGAAATGGCTCAAGGTCGATCCGGGCGCCAAGAAGCTCGCGGTCACGCTGACGCCGCCGGACAAGACGATGCCGCGCCGGCAGCTGTCGATTCCGGTTTCCGTGGCCGGCGTGCGGCCAGGCACCAACGCCTATGTCATGGTTGCCGCCGTCGATGTCGGCATTCTCAACCTGACCAACTACAACGCGCCCGACCCCGAGAACTTTTTCTTCGGCCAGCGCATGCTGGGGATGGAGATCCGCGACATCTATGGCCGCCTGATCGACGGCTCGCTGGGCACCACCGGCAAGCTCAGGACCGGCGGCGACGGCGCCAACATGCAGGCGCAAGGCAGCCCGCCCACCGAAAAGCTGGTCGCCTTCTTCTCCGGCCCGGTCCAGCTCGACGCCGACGGCAAGGCACGGATCGACTTCGACATTCCGCAGTTCAACGGTACCGTTCGCGTCATGGCCGTCGCCTGGACCAAGGAAGCGGTCGGCCATGCCCAGTCGGATGTCATCGTACGCGACCCGGTGGTCATCACCGCCGGCCTGCCGCGCTTCCTCGCGCCCGGCGACAATGCCGTGATGCGGCTTGACGTGGCCGACACCGACGGCCCGGGAGGCGACTATGCCTTCTCGATCGACACGACAGGCGACCTGTCGACGGGCGACAAGCCCCTGCCCCAGAAACTGACGCTCGCCCAGGGCAAGCGCCAGACGCTAACCGTGCCGCTGATCGCCAAGACGCCGGGCAATGCCTCGCTCACCATCAAGCTGGCGCACGCCGACGGCACCAAGGTCGAGCAGACGCTCTACGTGCCGGTGCGCCCGGCGCAACTGCCGGTCACCACGCGCCTTGTGGTCGACCTCAAGGGCAATGGCGGCGCGTTGCGTGTCGACAAGGAACTGCTGGCGGCAAGCCTGCTTGACGGTGCTTCCGTCAGCGTCGGCGTTTCGCAGGCGGCGGCCTTCGACGTGCCCTCCCTGCTGATGACCCTCGATCGCTACCCCTATGGTTGCGCCGAGCAGACCACCAGCCGCGCCATGCCGCTTCTCTACGTCAACGAGATCGCCTCGGGCATCGGCATGGAAAGCGACCCCGACCTGCATGGTCGTATCCAGGATGCCATCTACAAGGTGCTCAGCTACCAGTCCTCGAGCGGCAGCTTCGGCCTGTGGGGCCCGGGCTCCGGCGATTTGTGGCTCGACGCCTATGTCAGCGAGTTCCTGACCAGGGCGCGCGAGCAGAAATACGACGTGCCGGCTCTGGCCATGAACCAAGCGCTGAGCAATCTGCAGAACTCGCTCGGCTACGACCAGAGCGTACAGGACCGCGGCAGCGAGATCGCCTACGCCCTCTACGTTCTGGCCCGCAACAAAAAGGCCTCGATCGGTGACCTGCGCTACTATGCCGACACCCAGCTCGAAGCCTTCTCGAGCCCGATGGCCGTCGCACAGCTGGCGGCGAGCCTTGCGCTCTATGGCGACACCCAGCGCTCGGAGGCGACCTTCAAGACCGCGCTGCAGCTCGCCAAATCGAGCACCGACTACGACTGGTACCGCTCCGACTACGGTTCGGCGCTGCGCGACGGCGCGGCAATGCTGTCGCTGGCGGCGGAATCGAAGCCGGTTTCCTCGGTCGTGCCGGAGCTGATCAAGCTGGTGACCCGGCAACGCGCTGAAGTGCGCTGGACCAGCACCCAGGACGATTCCTGGATGCTTCTGGCGGCCCGCGCGCTGAAGGAAGGCAATGATTCGATCACGCTCTCCGTCAATGGCGCGCCGCATTCGGGTGGCTATTCCAACCAGGTCAACGGCTCCGAACTGGTCGACAGCCCGCTCGAAATCGCCAACAGCGGCAAGACTCCGCTGCAGGCCGTCGTCACCACCGTGGCGTCGCCGATCCAGCCACTGCCGGCCGGCGGTGACGGCTTCACCATCAGCCGCACCTACTACAAGCTCGACGGCACCGAAGCCAATGTGACGGAGGCAACCCAGAACGAACGCTATGTCGTCGTGCTCAAGGTCACCGAGCAGAACAGCTGGCCGTCGCGCCTGCTGGTCACCGACCTGTTGCCGGCCGGCTTCGAGATCGACAATCCCGGCCTGGTCTCCAGCGCCCAGTTGACGAACTTCTCCTGGCTGGCGCCGACCGACGCCGCTCATCTCGAATTCCGCGACGACCGTTTCGTCGCGGCGTTCAACCCGGCCGATGGCGATCACGACCACAATCTGACGCTCGCCTATGTCGTGCGCGCGGTGACGCCGGGCACCTATGCCCATCCGGCGGCAACCGTGGAGGACATGTACCGTCCGCAATACTCGGCCCGCACCGCCACAGGCATGATGGAAATCAAGGCACCGTAAGGCGTTGTTGGTGGATATGAACGTGAGGTTTGCGCTGCCCCTCATTGCCCTGCCGGGCATTTCTCCCCGTATAGTAACGGGGAGAAAGGGGCTTGCGCAGGGGCTTTCGCCAATCTCCAGCGCTGCAAAGAAGGCGCCGACGATCGCAACAGCCCCCTTCTCCCCGTCACTATACGGGGAGAAGGTGCCGGCAGGCGGATGAGGGGCAGCGCCATGCTCTCCAAAAAAATTATCCGTCGGGCAGCCGTAACCGCAGCTTCCTTTGTCGGCGTCCTCGCCATCTCCGCCGCCGCCCTCTGGGAACTCGACCGCGCCTTCCCGCCACCCTTGCCCGCGGAACTCACGGTCTCGACCGAAGTGCAGGACCGCGATGGCCAGCTGTTGCGCGCCTTCGCCACGCCGGACGGCTACTGGCGGCTCGGAACACGGCTCGACCAGGTCGACAAGCAGTTCGTCGACATGCTGGTCACCTATGAAGACAAACGCTTCTGGGACCATCAGGGCGTCGACGTGCTGGCGCTTGGCCGCGCCGCCGGCCAGTTCGCCACCAGCGGCCACATCGTCTCGGGCGGCTCGACCCTGTCGATGCAGCTTGCGCGCCTGATCGAGCCGCGCGAAAGCCGCAGCCTCGGCTCAAAGATCAAGCAGATGCTGCGCGCCATCCAGATCGAGCGGCGGCTCTCCAAGAGTGAGATCCTCGAACGCTATCTGACATTGGCGCCCTATGGCGGCAACCTCGAAGGCGTGCGCGCCGCTTCGCTTGCCTATTTCGGCAAGGAGCCCAAGCGGCTCACCGTCTCGGAAGCCGCTCTGCTCGTCGCCTTGCCCCAATTGCCGGAGAAGCGCCGGCCCGACCGCAATCTCGCAATCGCCCACGCCGCCCGTGACCGTGTGCTGACCCGCATGGTCTCCTCGGGCCTGATCGGCGAACGCGAGGCCGCGCGCGCCGCCCTTGACGACGTGTCGGGCCTGCGCCGCACCTTGCCGGCGCTTGCCCCGCACGCCGCCTACGCGATGCTGCCCAGGGCCGTTCCCGGCCAGCCGCTCAAGCTGACGATCCGCAAAAGCGTCCAGGAAGGGCTGGAGCAGGTGGCGCGCGATGCCGCGACCAGGCTTGGGCCACACCTCTCCGTCGCCATGGTGCTGGCCGATTCCCGCACCGGCGACATTCTGGGCGAAGTCGGCTCGGCCAATTTCTTCGATGCCAGCCGGTCCGGCTGGATCGACATGACCAAGATCGTGCGCTCGCCCGGCTCGACGCTGAAGCCGTTCATCTATGGCCTCGCCTTCGAGCAGGGGCTGGTTGCGCAGGAAACCCTGATCGAGGACAGCCCGGTCGATTTCGGCGGCTATCGGCCCAAGAATTTCGACATGGGCTACCAGGGCGATGTCAGCATCCGCCAGGCACTGCAATTGTCGCTGAACGTGCCAGCGATCCGCGTGCTCGATGCCGTCGGCCCGGCGCGGCTGACCGCGCGCTTCCGCCAGGCCGGCGTCAACCCGATCCTGCCGGTCAACGAGGCGCCGGGCCTGGCCATCGGCCTCGGTGGCGTCGGCGTCACGCTGCGCGATCTTGTCCAGCTCTATACGGGGCTCGCCAATGGCGGCAGGACGCACACGCTGCATGACGGCACCGAACCGGCCGATGCCGGGCGCACCACCGCCACCATCCTCAACGACCAGGCGAACTGGCAGATCATCGACATACTGTCGGGGGTCAAGCCGCCGGAAGGCGCCTTGCAGCGCGGCATCGCCTACAAGACCGGCACCTCCTACGGCTACCGCGACGCCTGGTCGGTCGGCTTCGACGGCCGCTATGTGCTGGGCGTCTGGGTCGGCCGCCCCGACGCCAGCGCGGTGCCGGGCCTTTCCGGCTACGTCTCGGCCGCTCCCATCCTGTTCGAGGGCTTTGTCCGTTCCGGCCTTGCCATCGTGCCGCTGCCGGGCAAGCCGCCCGGCGCCTTCACCCCCAAGCGAGAGGAGTTGCCGGTGACGCTCGCGCGCTTCGGCGCAGGCATCGATGGCCTGGTGCAGGCG
>NZ_PNOT02000079.1 GCF_002879535.1 Mesorhizobium intechi | reverse complement strand
GCCTCGACCGCCGCCGCACCGCGACTTGGCAACCGGACGGCGCCGGTTATTCGACGCTGACCGTGATCGACGCGGCCGGGCGAGCGGCCAGCGTGAAAGTGTTCGTTGAATAGAGTGCGCCAGGCGATTCCGCGCGTTGGCTTTTACGCGCTGACGGTTGTCGCTTCCGTTCTGCGCGCACATGCCGATCCCCTCCCCACCGGCTTCGTGCGCCTTGCCGATATCGCCCCGTCCATTCGCCAGGACATCCGCTACGCCGGCGCGGACAATTTCCTGCACCGCAGGCTGATTGGCTACGACGCACCGCTCTGCATTCTCACCTTGCAGGCGGCGCAGGCGCTTGCCGGCGTCCAGCAGGCTATCGCTGCTCGAGGCCTGACACTGGTGGTCTTCGACTGCTACCGCCCTGCCCGTGCCGTGGCCGACATGGGCGACTGGACGCGAGAGGGTGGGCCGCCCGATCCGCAATGGTATCCCGGGGTTCGGCGTGGCGACCTGATCGCCAAGGGTTATGTTGGTGAGATGTCGACCCATTCTCGCGGTTCGACCGTCGATGTCGCGATTGCGCGGGCCGATGGCCCATCCGTCGCCAAACCCGCTTGCGGCGCCATCGACGCCGATACGCTGGACTTCGGTACCGGTTTCGACTGTTTCGACCCGACGAGCGAGACGGCGCATCGACCGCTCGGCAATGAAGCGACAGCAACCCGCAAGCTGCTCGTCGAGGCCATGCGCGCCGGCGGTTTCAAGAACTATGCGCGCGAATGGTGGCACTATACGCTCCGGCATGAGCCCTTCCCCACCCGGCGCTTCGATTTCCCGGTGAGCGCCGAGTGATTGCCGGACCAGGTCCAAACGACCTTGCCAAGGCATCGCGCATCTCTAGATAGGACCGCGAGTCCGCGCAGAGCGCCGGCGAGGAAAATATTTCCCGAAGCAGCGGAAGATCGTCGAAGATTTTCTTCAGGAGGGCAAAAAAGGCAACATTCGATGCATCTAATTTCTATCAAATCGCTAGATTTGGCTCGGTTCAACGGAGGCAGAAATGACCAAACCTCATTTCCGGAAACTGCTCGGCGCACTGGTCGCCACATCTGTCCAGTTCGGCACGCTCGGTTTCGCGTTCGCCGACACCACCATCCTCAACGTGTCCTACGATCCGACACGTGAGCTCTACAAGGCCTATGACGAGGCCTTCGCCGCCCACTGGAAGGCCGAGACCGGCGAGACGATCACAATTCAGCAGTCGCATGGCGGATCGGGCGCCCAGGCGCGCGCCGTGATCGACGGCCTCGACGCCGACGTGGTGACGCTGGCGCTCGAGGGCGACATCAACGCCATCGTCTCGAAATCGAAGAAGATCAATCCCGACTGGCGCAAGAAATTCGAGAACAATTCAGCGCCTTACACCTCGACCATCATCTTCCTGGTACGCAAGGGCAATCCCAAGGGCATTCACGACTGGAGCGACCTGGTCAAGGACGGCACCCAGGTGATCACCCCCAACCCGAAGACCTCGGGTGGCGCGCGGTGGAACTATCTGGCCGCCTGGGCCTACGCCAACGCCCATGATGGCGGCGACGAAGCCAAGACCAAGGAATTCGTCGGCAAGCTTTACGCAAATGCCCCGGTTCTCGACACCGGCGCGCGCGGCTCGACCGTCACCTTCGCGCAAAAGGGCATCGGCGACGTGCTGATCGGCTGGGAGAACGACGCCTATCTGGCACTCGACGAATTCGGTGCCGACAATTTCGAGATCGTCTATCCGCCGACATCGATCCTGGCCGAGCCGCCGGTGGCGATTGTCGACGCCAATGTCGATGCCAAAGGCACGCGCAAGGTGGCCGAAGCCTATCTCGGCTGGCTCTATTCCAAGGAAGGCCAGACGATCATCGCCAAGAACCACTATCGTCCGGCCAAGCCCGAACTGGTGGCGCAGGCGGATCTGCCCAAGACCCCCGACATCAAGCTGATCTCCATCGACGATCCGCTTTTCGGCGGCTGGAAGAAGGCTCAGCCTTATCATTTCGGCGACGGTGGTATATTCGACCAGATCTACAAGTCGGCCCAGTGAGGTTGGGCAGTGCCCGAAGAAGCCCGTGAATGGGCTTCTTCAGCGACAATCTGGTTGAGTAAGAAGGGACGATCCAGAACTCCATGACCACAGCACCCGCTCAGGCGGGGTGGCGATTCAGGCAGCCGAGTGTCATTCCGGGTTTCGGATTGACGCTCGGCTTCTCGCTTGCCTACCTCACCCTCATCATCCTCATTCCGCTGTCCGGGCTGATCTGGCGGTCGGCCTCGCTCGGCTGGGCTGAATTCTGGGCGATCGCCAGCGACCGCCGCACCATCAATGCGCTGGAAATCAGCTTCGGCACCGCCTTCCTCGCGGCTGCCGTCAATGTCGTCTTCGGCACGCTCGTCGCCTGGGTGCTGGTCCGCTACCGCTTTCCCGGCCGCCGTATCGTCGACGCCATGGTCGACCTGCCCTTCGCCCTGCCAACCGCGGTCGCCGGCATTGCGCTCACCACGCTCTACGCGCCGAATGGCTGGATCGGCAAATTGCTGATGCCGCTCGGCCTCAAGGTCGCCTACACGCCGCTCGGCATCGTCGTGGCACTGGTCTTCATCGGCCTGCCCTTCGTCGTACGCACGGTGCAGCCGATCATGGAAGAGATCGACAAGGAAGTGGAGGAAGCCGCCGCCACGCTTGGCGCCAGCCGCTTCCAGATCATCACCCGCGTGCTGTTTCCGGGCCTGGCGCCGGCCATCATCACCGGCTTCTCGCTGGCCTTCGCGCGCGGCGTCGGCGAATACGGCTCGGTCATCTTCATCGCCGGCAACCTGCCCTACAAATCCGAGATCGCACCGCTGCTGATCGTCATCCGGCTGGAGGAATACAACTACCCGGCGGCGACCGCGATCGCTGCGATCATGCTGGCTCTGTCGTTCGTCATGCTTCTGGTCGTCAATCTCGTGCAGACATGGAGCCGCAAGCGCTATGGCTGATCCCGAAATCAAATCCTACGAACCCTACCATGAGAGCCGTTCGGCGGCGGTGACGGAAAGCCGTCCCGCGCAAGCCGTGCTGATGGCGATCGCTTTTGTCTTCCTCGGCGTCTTCCTGCTCTTGCCGCTGATCATCGTCTTCCACGAGGCGTTGGCAAAAGGCGTCGGCGCCTATACGCAGGCGTTGGGCGAGCCGGACGCACGCTCGGCCATCCGCCTGACACTGCTTGTCGCAGCGATCTCTGTGCCGCTCAATGTCGTCTTCGGCATCTCCGCCGCCTGGGCCATCGCCAAGTTCGAGTTCAAGGGCAAGGCGTTTCTCACCACGCTGATCGATCTGCCCTTCTCGGTCTCGCCGGTCATCTCGGGCTTGGTCTATGTGCTGCTGTTCGGCGCGCAAGGGTTGCTCGGTGAATGGCTGAAGGCACATGGCATCCAGATCCTGTTCGCCGTGCCTGGCATTGTACTGGCCACGGTCTTCGTCACCTTCCCCTTCGTCGCCCGCGAACTGATCCCGCTGATGCAGGAACAGGGCAATGGCGACGAGGAGGCCGCCCTTTCGCTCGGCGCCAATGGCTGGCAGACTTTCTGGTATGTCACGTTGCCCAACGTCAAATGGGGCCTGCTCTACGGCGTACTGCTTTGCAACGCGCGCGCCATGGGCGAATTCGGCGCGGTGTCGGTGGTGTCGGGCCATATCAGGGGCCTGACCAACACCATGCCGCTGCATGTCGAGATCCTCTACAACGAGTACAATGCCGTCGGCGCCTTTGCCGTCGCTTCACTGCTTGCCGGGCTGGCGCTCGTTACGCTGGTGTTGAAAACACTGCTCGAGATGCGCTACGGCGCCGAACTCGCCGCGACGCGCGGACATTGACTAAATGCATGTCGCCCAAAAGTGGAAGCCGGCTTTGGGACAACGACATGCATCAACTGCAAAGGGATTTGTATGGAAGTTCGCGTTGCCAACGTGCGCAAGGAGTTCGAGCGGTTTCCGGCGCTCCATGACGTGTCGCTCGACATCAAGTCGGGCGAACTGATCGCCTTGCTGGGGCCGTCCGGCTCCGGCAAGACGACGCTGCTCAGGCTGATCGCCGGGCTGGAACGGCCGACGCGCGGAAAGATCTTCTTCGGCGACGAGGATGCTTCGCAGAAGTCGATCCAGGAGCGCAATGTCGGCTTCGTCTTCCAGCACTATGCGCTGTTCCGGCACATGACGGTGGCCGACAATATCGGCTTCGGCCTGAAAGTCCGGCATGGATCGTCGCGCCCACCGGCGGGGGAAATCCGCCGCCGCGCC
>NZ_PNOT02000107.1 GCF_002879535.1 Mesorhizobium intechi | reverse complement strand
GAGATCGGCCGGCAGCGGCAGGCCCATGGCGCGCATTTCCCGCAATTTCTCGCGCAATTGTTCCTGGATCTCATGCTGGTCCTCCGGCTGGTTGACCATCTCCTCGAGCAGCAGGCTGATCCGGGCCTTGAGTTCTTCGAGCGCCATTCTTTTTCTCCTTGCTGCCGGTTTCTCGCTGTCCGGGGGCCTTACCTTAACATGCGGGAAATCAGCTGCGCCGTATAATCGACCATCGGCACGATGCGGGCATAGTTCAGCCGGGTCGGGCCGATGACGCCGAGCGCGCCGACGACGCGGGCATCCTTGTCGCGATAGGGCGCGACCACCAGCGAGGAGCCCGACAGCGAGAACAGCTTGTTTTCCGAACCGATGAAGATGCGAACGCCCGAGCCCTGCTCGGCGAGGTCAAGCAGCTGGATCAGCCCGTCCTGCGTCTCCATGTCCTCGAACAGATGCCGCAGCAATTCGATATCGGCCTGGGCGGTGACATTTTCGAGCAGATTGGCGCGGCCACGCACGATAAGCCGTGCCGGCAGGCCGCTTTCGGCGCCCGCCCACACCGCCAGCCCCTTCTCGACGAGATCCTGCGACAGCGTGTCGAGGGCCGCCCTCGTCTCTTCCTTGATGCGGGCGATCTCGGTGCGCGCCTCGGCCAGCGTGCGGCCGCGAATATGGGCGTTGAGGAAATTCGAGGCCTCGTGCAGCTGTGACACGGTAATGCCGGCCGGAAGCTCGACCACGCGGTTCTCGACGTCGCCATTCTGCGACACCAGCACCGCGAGCGCCTTGGTCGGCTCAAGCTGGATGAATTCGATATGCTTCAGCGCCACCTCGTTCTTGGCAGCCAGCACCAGGCCGGCACCGCGCGACATGCCCGACAGCATCTGGCTGGCCTCGGTCAGCATGTGCTCAAGCGTCGCGCCCGAGCCGGAGGCCCGCACCTGCGCCTCGATGGTGCGGCGCTCCTCGTCGGAGAGGTCGCCGAGCTCCATGAAGGCATCGACGAAGAAGCGCAGGCCGGCCTGCGTCGGCAGCCGGCCGGCGGAGATGTGCGGCGCGTAGATCAGCCCGAGATGCTCGAGGTCGCTCATCACGTTGCGGATGGTCGCCGGCGACAGCGAGGACGGCAGGATGCGCGACAGGCTGCGCGAGCCCACGGGCTCGCCGTCCCTGAGATAGGAATCGACGATGCGCCGGAAGATGTCGCGGGAGCGCATGTCGAGTGATTGAAGTGCGAGCGGCTGCGAACCCGGATCGATTGCCTTTGTCATTCGGCCAAAAACCTCCTTGTTAAGGATATAGACTTCGGCACCGTGGGCGCAACCGGTCTCCGTATCGGATCGCACGGTCCGTTTTCCTTTGCGCGCTGCTCCCCATACGTCTAAAAGCCGGCCACGATTCCGAAAAATGACTGGGAAAGAAGCCTTGATGCGCCCCTCCAAACGCCAATTCGACGAAATGCGCGCCATCTCCTTCGAGCGCGGCGTCTCCAAGCACGCCGAAGGGTCGTGCCTGGTGAAGTTCGGCGACACCCATGTCCTGTGCACGGCGAGCCTCGAGGAGAAGGTGCCGGGCTGGATGCGCAATTCCGGCAAGGGCTGGGTGACGGCTGAATATGGCATGCTGCCGCGATCGACCGGCGAGCGTATGCGCCGCGAGGCCTCCGCCGGCAAGCAGGGCGGCCGCACGCTGGAAATCCAGCGCCTGATCGGCCGCTCCTTGCGCGCCGTGGTCGATTTGCAGGCGCTGGGCGAACAGCAGATCACCGTCGACTGCGACGTCATCCAGGCCGATGGCGGCACCCGCACCGCCTCGATCACCGGCGGCTGGGTGGCGCTGTACGACTGCCTGCGCTGGATGGAAGCCAGGCAGATGGCCAGCGTCGCCAAGGTGCTGAAGGACCACGTCGCGGCGATTTCGTGCGGCATCCATGACGGCCAGCCGGTCATCGATCTCGATTATCTCGAGGATTCCGCGGCCGGTACCGACGCCAACTTCGTCATGACCGGCAAGGGCGGCATCGTCGAGATCCAGGGCACAGCCGAGGGCGAGCCTTTCTCGGAGGAACAGTTCGCCGAGTTGATGGGCCTGGCCAAGAAAGGCATCCAGCGCCTCGTCAGCCTGCAGCAGATGGCGGTGGCGTAGGCCATCGGTTCCTGGTGACCCCCTCCGCCATCCTTGAATCAGCCCTCTACGTCACCGATCTGTCGGCGGCGGAAGAATTCTATGTCGGCGTGCTCGGCCTTGACCTGCTCGGCAAGGTCGACGGCAGGCATCTTTTCTTTCGCTGCGGACCGGGCGTGCTGCTGGTCTTCGATGCGCAGGCGACCAGAATACCTCCGGCGCCGGGCGCCCGGCTGCCGGTGCCGCCGCACGGCGCGGTCGGCGAAGGTCATCTCTGCTTTGCGGCCAGCGCCGATGAAATCGTTGGCTGGAAAGCGCATTTCGAGGCCAAGAAGATCGCCATCGAAAGCGAATTCGAATGGCCGCAAGGCGGCCGTTCGCTCTATATACGCGACCCCTCGGGCAATTCGATTGAGTTCGCCGAGCCGAGAATCTGGGGCCTTTGATGCATACACTTGATGGCAAGAAGATCGTCGTCGCCAGCCACAATGCCGGCAAGCTGCGCGAATTCGCCGACCTGATGGGACCGTTCGGCTTCGAGGCGAAGTCGGCCAAGGACTATGGCCTGCCTGAACCCGATGAAACCGGTACGACCTTCGAGGAAAACGCCTACATCAAGGCGCTGGCCGCCGCGAAGGCGACCGGCCTGCCGGCGCTGTCGGACGATTCCGGCCTCTGCGTCGACGCGCTCGACGGCGCGCCCGGCGTCTACACCGCCAACTGGGCCGAAACCCCTGACGGCAGCAGGGATTTCACCATGGCCATGCAGCGCACCGAAGTGGCTCTGCAGGAGGTTGGCGCGGCCTCGGCCGAACAGCGCAAGGGGCGCTTCGTCGCCGTCATTTGCCTGGCCTTTCCCGATGGCGAGGCCGAATATTATCGCGGCGAGGCCGAAGGCACGCTGGTCTGGCCGCCGCGTGGCGAGCTTGGTTTCGGCTATGATCCGGTGTTCCTGCCCAATGGTTTCGACAAGACGTTTGGCGAGATGAGCGCTGAAGAAAAGCATGGCTGGAAACCCGGTCAGGCCGCGGCGCTCTCCCATCGCGCCCGTGCTTTCCAGAAATTCGCCCAGGCACGGTTGGATCTGCCGAGATTGGGCTCGGCATGACGGGACCTGGCATGATCATGCCGCTCGACCGCGGCCCCGGCTTCGGCGTCTACATCCATTGGCCGTTCTGCGCGGCCAAGTGCCCCTATTGCGATTTCAACAGCCATGTCCGCCACCAGCCGGTGGACCAGGAGCGCTTTGCCGCTGCCTTCGAGGCGGAGCTGGCGACGATGCGCGAGCGTACCGGGCCGCGCGAGGTGACCAGCATCTTTCTCGGCGGCGGCACGCCGTCGCTGATGAAGCCGGAGACGGTGGCCAGGGTTCTGGACGCGGTGGCGAAGAATTGGACGGTGCCTGACGGCATCGAAGTGACGCTGGAGGCCAACCCGTCTTCGGTCGAGGCCGAACGCTTTCGCGGCTATCGCACGGCCGGCGTCAACCGCGTCTCGCTCGGCGTGCAGGCGTTGAACGACAAGGATTTGCGCTTCCTAGGCCGGCTGCACAACGTCGACGAGGCGCTGCACGCCATCGGGCTCGCGCGCGAAATCTTCCCGCGCCTGTCCTTCGACCTGATCTACGCCCGGCCTGGCCAGACGCCGGAAGCCTGGGCAGCCGAGCTCGCACAGGCGATCGGCCACGCCGCCGACCATCTGTCGCTCTACCAGCTGACCATCGAGGAGGGCACGCCCTTCCACGCGCTGCATGCGGCGAAGAAGTTCGCCATTCCCGACAATGACCACGCCGCCGACCTCTATGCGTTGACGCAGGAGATCACGGCCGCGCACGGCCTGCCGGCCTATGAGATCTCCAACCACGCAAGGCCGGGCGCGGAAAGCCGGCACAATCTGACTTACTGGCGCTATGGAGAATATGTCGGCGTCGGCCCCGGCGCGCATGGCCGCTTCGTCGAGAACGGCCGCCGCACGGTGACGATCGCCGAGCGGATGCCGGAGACCTGGGCCAACCTCGTCGAGGCCAAGGGCCATGGCGTCACCGGCGGAGAGATTCTGACACGCTCGGAAGAGGCCGACGAGTTCCTGCTGATGGGGCTGAGACTGGCCGAGGGCATCGACCTCTCGCGTTACGAGGCGTTTTCCGGCCGGGGCCTGTCGAGCGCGCGGCTGTCGGTGCTGCAGGGCGAAGGGCTGGTGGCGCCGATCGGCAATGCCCGCCTGCGCGCCACTCCGGCCGGCATGATCGTGCTCGACGCCGTGGTGGCCGATCTGGCGCGCTAAGCTTTGAAAAACGTCCTCTTCGTCTGCAGCCAGAACCGCTTGCGCAGCCCGACCGCCGAGCAGGTGTTTTCAACGCGCCGGGATATCGAAGTCGCGTCGGCCGGCACCAATCATGATGCCGACACGCCGCTGACGCATGAGCTCGTCGCCTGGGCCGACATCATCTTCGTCATGGAAAAGGTGCACCGCACCAAATTGCAGAAGAAATTCAAGGCCAGCCTGAAGAAGGCCCGGGTCATCTGCCTCGATATACCGGATGATTATGAGTTCATGGATCTCGAGCTGATCGACCTTCTGAAGGCGCGCGTTTCGCGCTATCTGGGATGACCCAGAAGGCAGAACGGTCTCGGCCGATCGCGATTGTCAGGCGTCGTGCTTGAAACGGCGCTTGCCGCGATCCTTCTCGGCATGCGTCTGTCCGTTGCGGGCCGGTTTGGCGTCGGCCTTTTCGCGACGAACGCTGTGCTGGTCGTTCATCGGATGTGGCGGCACGCCTTCCCTGGCGCTTTTCGTTTCAAGACGGGTGATGAAGATATCGAAGCGATTGGGCATCGTCCGGTCAGTGCTCCGTCGTGCTGTCTGGTTGATTGTCGGAAAGCCTGACATTTGTCGGCAGGGCGGTTGTCGCCCCCTCGGTCAGGCTGGTGTCGGTCTTGGCAGGCAGGCGCTTGTCCCTGGTGGCGGCAACGCGCTTGCGGCCGGCATAGTAGGGCTCGAAGGCGTCCTGTATCTTCAGGCTGTCCATCCTGTCCTCCCTTTAGGAATCAGGGGCTAAATCTGCCAATGCCGGTTTGGTTCCCCACTATGGCGAAGGCATGGCGAACGCCTTACATCGGCGTGAGCTTTTGCAAGCCGGCTCCCGCCATGCCAAACAGGATTTGGCAGGCCAAACAGGGCCGAACGGAGACGGCATCAGTGACCGATGAGACGGGCAAACGCAGCTATGTGGTCGGGCAGACCGAGATCGCGGCCCGTCCGCTCGGGGCGGCGCTCTATCTGGTGGCGACGCCGATCGGCAATCTCGCCGACATCACGCTGCGCGCGCTGGAGACGCTGGCCGCCGCCGACATCGTCGCCTGCGAGGACACCAGGGTGTCGCGCGTGTTGCTCGACCGCTACGGCATCCGCCGCCGCACATCAGCCTATCACGAGCACAATGCCGGCGAGGCCGGGCCGAAGCTGATCGCAGCGCTTCAGGCCGGCCAGAGCGTGGCGCTGATTTCCGACGCCGGCACGCCGCTGGTCTCCGATCCCGGCTACCGACTGGTCGGGGAAGCGATCGACCACGGCATTCGCGTCGTGCCGATCCCCGGTCCGTCGGCACCGCTGGCCGCGCTCACCGCGTCCGGCCYGCCGTCCGACGCCTTCCTGTTCGCCGGATTTCTGCCGGTGAAGACGGGGCAGCGGCTGACACGGCTGGAGGCGCTGAAGGCCGTACCGGCGACGCTGATCTTCTTCGAATCGCCGCGCCGGTTGGCTGAATCGCTCGGCGCCATGGTCGAGGCGCTCGGCGGCGAGCGCAAAGCCGCCATCGGTCGCGAATTGACCAAGACCTTCGAGGAAATGCGGACCGGCACGCTGCGGGCGCTGGCCGACCACTATGCGGCGGCCGACACGCCGAAGGGCGAGATCGTCGTCTGCGTCGGCCCGGCCCAGGCCAAGGCGGACGAGCCCGCCGATATCGACCGCCTGCTTTTGTCGCTCGCCGCCGAAATGCCGGCGTCCAAGGCGGCCGCGGAGGCGGCGAAGATGACCGGCGGCCAGAAACAGGCGCTTTACCGGCGGCTGCTGGAACTCAAGGACACCTCAGGGGAAGGCGACGGTGGCTGAGCGCCCGAGCGCCAGCCGCCAGAAAGCCTACCGGCGCGGCCATCGCGGGGAGTGGCTGGCGGCTGCCGCCCTGATGCTGAAGGGCTACCGCATCCTCGCGCGCCGTCATCGCACCCGCTTCGGCGAGATCGACCTGATCGCGCGGCGCGGCGATCTCGTGCTGTTCGTCGAGGTCAAGGCGCGGCGCACGCTGATGGAAGCCATGGAGGCGATCGGCCATGAATCGGAGCGCCGCATCGAGGCCGCCGCCGACATCTGGCTCTCGCGCCAGGCCGATTATGGCAGGCTGTCAATCCGTTTCGACATGGTCGCGGTGCTGCCCTGGCGCTGGCCGGTGCATGTCGAGAACGCTTTTTTTGGACGGAATTAGAGGGACAGACGCTGCTCGCGTCTAGCGAGGTCGCGGACCACCCCTCAGCCCCAGATCATCAACGCCACCAGCCCGACTACACCCACCACCAGCCGCCACCAGCCGAACAGCGAGTAGCCGTTGCGCGAGACGTAGTCGAGCAGGAAGCGCACCACGACGAGCGCCGTGACGAAGGCGGCGACGAAGCCGATGGCGATGATCGGCAGGTCGGCGCTGCCCAGCACGTTGCGGTTCTTGAACAGGTCGAAGGCGAAGGCGCCGACCATGGTCGGGATCGCCAGGAAGAAGGAAAATTCCGCCGCCGCCCGCTTGTCGACGCCCAGAAGCAGCGCGCCGACGATGGTCGAACCCGAGCGCGACGTACCCGGGATCAGCGACAGGCACTGGAACAGGCCGATCTGCAGGTAAAGCCTGGTCGGGAAGCGCTCCACATCGCGATAGACCGGTTTCAGGTTCATGCGGTCCACCGCCAGCAGCACGACGCCGCCGATGATCAGCATGATGCAGATCAGCCTTGGCGACTCGAACAGCACCGTCTTGATGAAATCATGCGCCAGCGCGCCGATAATGGCCGCCGGCAGGAAGGCGATCAGGATGCCGATGACGAAATGCCGCGTCAGCCGGTCATGCGGCAGGTCGAGCAGCATCTGCCACAGGCGGCGGAAATAGACGCTCAGGATCGCCAGGATGGCGCCGAGCTGGATCAGGATCTCGAAGGCCTTGCCGGTTGAATTGAAGCCGAGGAAATGGCCGGCAAGCAGGATATGGCCGGTCGAGGACACCGGTATGAACTCGGTCAGGCCCTCCAGCAGGCCGAGCAGCAGGGCTTCGACGATGGTCTGGCTTTCCATGGCTACCTCGGCTTTGCGCGACGGCTAACTGAACGGCTTGCTTGTCATGGCGTTGAAGTCCCCCTATAGGTCGCAACACCCTGACGGCCCGCTAACCGGGCGGCCAAGACTTACCGGTGCGCCCGGCGATTCGCCAGTGCGCTTTATCATCGCGGAACCATGCTGACGCTTTTCCATCACCCCATGTTCGCAACCTGCCGCTTCGTCCGCCTTGCTTTCGGCGAGTATGGCGAGGAGCTGGCGCTGATCGAGGAAAAACCGTGGACGCGGCGCAAGGAGTTTCTGGCGCTGAACCCGGCCGGCACGCTGCCGATCCTGCTCGCCGAAGGCGACGTGCCGATCGTCGGCGCGACGGTGATCTCGGAATATCTCGACGAGACCCGGGGGGTGCTCAAGCGCGACAAGCGGCTGTTCGCCGAGGACCCGATGCAGCGCGCCGAAATCCGCCGGCTGATCGACTGGTACCTGAACAAGGCCGAAAGCGAAGTCACCCGCCATCTGGTGCGCGAACGCGTGCTGAAGCCGATCATGCCGGAAACCGCCGGTGGCGGCTCACCCGATTCGGGCGCGATCCGTGCCGCGCGCGCCAACATCCGCCAGCATATGAAATACACCAACTGGCTGGCCGGCACCCGCCATTGGCTGGCCGGCGGCAGGGTCACCTATGCCGATCTCGCCGCCGCCGCGACGCTGTCGGTGCTCGACTATCTCGGCGAGATCGACTGGCGCGAACATGCCGCGGCGCGCGAATGGTACACGCGGGTGAAGTCGCGGCCCTCCTTCCGGCCGCTCCTGACCGACCGCGTGCGTGGCCTGTCGCCGGTGTCGCATTATGCGGACCTCGACTTCTGACGCCGCAAGACTGCGCGCGCTGATCGACGCGGAGGCGCAGCGCGCCGGCTTCGATGCCATTGCCGTCACCACCCCCGACGCGATCCCGCTGGCTCCGGCTCGCCTGGCCGAGTTCGTCGCCGACGGCTTTCACGGCTCGATGGACTGGATCGCCGAGACGATCGCAAGGCGCAGCGAACCCTCCACGCTTTGGCCCGACGTGCGCTCGATCGTCGTCCTGGCGATGAATTACGGCCCGGACCATGATCCGCGTGCGCTGCAGGCCAGGCACGACCGGGGCGCCATCTCGGTCTATGCGCGGAACCGCGATTATCACGACGTGATGAAAGGCCGGCTGAAGGAAATCGCCGGCAAGATCGTCGCGCGTGCCGGCGGCGACGTGAAGGTGTTCGTCGACACCGCGCCGGTGATGGAAAAGCCGCTGGCGGAAGCCGCCGGTCTCGGCTGGCAGGGGAAACACACCAATCTGGTCAGCCGCGAGCACGGCTCATGGCTGTTCCTCGGTACCATCTTCACCACCGCCGAATTGGTCCCCGACCGGGCCGAGATCGATCATTGCGGCTCCTGCCGCGCCTGCCTCGACGCCTGCCCCACCGATGCTTTCCCGGCGCCCTACCGGCTCGATGCGCGGCGCTGCATTTCCTACCTCACCATCGAGAACAAGGGGCCGATCCCGCACGAATTCCGCGAAAAGGTCGGCAACCGCATCTATGGCTGCGACGATTGCCTGGCCGCCTGCCCGTGGAACAAGTTCGCCCGGGCGGCGTCGGAGGCAAAGCTCGCCGCGCGCGACGATCTGCGCGAGCCGCCGCTCGCCGATCTGCTCGAACTGGACGACGCTGCATTCCGCGCCTTCTTCTCCGGCTCGCCGATCAAGCGCATCGGCCGCGACCGCTTCATCCGCAACGTGCTGATCGCCGCCGGCAATTCCGGCGATGCCGTCCTGGCCGTCCCGGTGCGCGCGCTGCTCGGCGATCCCTCGCCGCTGGTGCGGGGCGCGGCAATATGGGCGCTGGCGCGGCTGGTGGCTGACGCCGAATATGCCGAGCGGGCCGCGACCGGTCTGAAGACCGAGAACGATGCGGCGGTGCGCGAGGAATGGCGCCTGACGCGGCCAGACAGGGCGCATGCATGAGCGAAAAGCAGATATTCATCTTCGGCGCCGGGTATTCGGGCCGGGCATTTGCCCGCGCCGACAAGGATGCCGCCGCGATCCTTGGCACGACGCGGTCGGAAGAAAAATTCGACCTGCTGCGCCAGGCTGGCATCGCGCCGCTGCTGTTCGATGGCGCGTTGACCGGCGAAATCAGCCAGGCGCTGCATAGAACGACCCATCTGGTGATTTCGGTCGCCCCGGAAGAGGCCGGCGACCCCGTCTTGAATGCCGCCCGGGAGGCAATCGCCGCGATGCCGGCGCTCGAATGGATCGGCTATCTCTCGACCGTCGGCGTCTATGGCGATTATGGCGGCGCCTGGGTCGACGAAACGGCCGCATGCCGGCCGGTGTCGAAACGCTCCGTCATGCGGGTCGAGGCTGAGCAGGCGTGGCTGAAGCTTGGCGATGAAATCGGCAAGCCGGTGGCGATCCTGCGTCTGTCCGGTATTTATGGTCCTGGCCGCAATGCGCTGGTCAATCTGGAAAACGGCACCGCGCGGCGGCTGGTCAAGCCCGATCAGGTGTTCAACCGCATCCATTGCGACGATATTGCCGGGGCGTTGTGGCAGCTTGTCGAGGGCAACAAGGGCGGCATCTTCAACGTCACCGATGATGAGCCGGCGCCGCCGCAGGACGTCGTTGCCTATGCCGCGTCGCTGATGGGCGTCGCGCCGCCGCCGGAAATTCCTTTCGACACCGCCCAACTTTCGCCCATGGCGCGGTCCTTCTATGGCGAGAACAAGCGTGTCGCCAATGCGGCGATCAAGGCGGCGGGCTATCGCTTTCGCTTTCCCGACTACCGCGCCGCCTTAGACCATATGTGGGCAAGCGGCGACTGGCGTGACGGCGAAGCGCGCAGCCCGATGAAGGGCTAGGCAATTCCGGGAAACCTGCGAAACGGTTTCCCCCGAGGAATTGCGCGAAGGAGCAGGGCGATCGAAGCAGGCTGCGTTGCGTGCTATGATTCGGCCTGGGATTGCGGTGGGGATCCGGTTTCATGAAGACAGCGATGCGGCTTGGCAAGAAATCGCTGCTGGCGTCAGTGCTCGGTCTGCTTGGCCTCGCTGTCCAGCCGGCACTCTCCGAGGAACGGGCAAAAGATCTGTTCGGCGCCGAAAAACTGCCGACCGCGACCGCGGCGCAGTCGATCGGCTTCTATTCCAAGGGCTGCTTTGCCGGCGGTGTCGCCATCCCCATGGACGGCCCGACCTGGCAGGTCATGCGGCCCTCGCGCAACCGCCGTTGGGGCCACCCGGCAATGATCGCACTGATCGAGAAACTGTCGCGCGACGCCGCCGCCGACGGCTGGCCGGGCCTTCTGATCGGCGACATTTCGCAGCCGCGCGGCGGCCCGATGATGACCGGCCATGCCTCGCACCAAATCGGGCTCGATGCCGACATCTGGCTGACGCCAATGCCTGACCGCACCATGACCAGGGCGCAGCGCGAATCGATGAGCGCCACCCTGATGGTCGACGAGAAGACCCATCTGGTGAAGGACGCGCTGTGGACGCCCCGGCACACCGCGCTTCTGAGGCGGGCGGCGAGCTACCCCGAGGTGGAACGCATCCTGGTCAATCCGGGGATCAAGAAAAAGCTCTGCGACACCGTCAAGGGCGACCGCTCCTGGCTGCGCAAGATCCGGCCGTTCTGGGGCCATGACTATCATTTCCACATGCGCATCGGCTGCCAGCCGGGCTCGCCCGACTGCAAGGCGCAGGAGGCGACGCCGGACGATGACGGCTGCGGCAAGCCGCTGGCATGGTGGTTCACGCCGGAGCCCTGGCGGCCGAACAAGAACCCCGATGCGCCGAAGGCCCGCGACGTGATGACGATGGCCAACCTGCCCAGGGAATGCCGCGCTGTGCTCGGCGCGCCGGGGCCGGTGTCAGCCGAGGCGGCGACCTATCATGGCGGCGCCGTGCCGGTCGCCGTCGCCGCACCCGAACCGGAGGCGTCGCCGCAGCCTGCCGCCACGGCCAGTGGCGACGGCGATCCGCCCAGCGCGGCAAATGCTTTCGCCGCGACGCCCAGGATGGGCGCGCCGGTGCCACGGCCACGGCCGCCCGCGAAGTGACGGCGCTCCGGCGTCCAATCGAGGCGAGGGAACAGGTCAACCTCCGAAGTCAACGCAGCCGCTCATTGCCGGCAGGCAGGTGACGGCGGCGCCAGCGCCTGAAAACTGGCACTCAAGCGGCTTTCCCTTTGCGGGGCCATGCGCTAGTCAACGACGAGGCGGTGAGAGGCTGCCGGGAACGAGGCGGACGAAGAGCATGGCAGGCGAAGACGAAACAGCGTTGCGGTTTCCGATCCTGATCGGCGACATTGGCGGCACCAATGCGCGCTTTTCGATCGTGCTTGACGCCAATTCCGAGCCGACCGAGCCGCAGATCGTCCAGACCGCGAATTTCAACACGATCGACGAGGCAATCCAGGCAGCGGTGCTCGACCGCTCGTCGATCCGCCCCAATTCGGCGGTGCTGGCGGTGGCCGGTCCGGTCGACGGTGACGAGATCGAGCTCACCAATTGCCCGTGGGTCGTCAAGCCGAAGCAGATGTTCGCCAATGTCGGCTTGAGCGACATCGTCGTGCTCAACGATTTCGAGGCGCAGGCGCTGGCGGTCGTGGCGCTCGGCGAAGAGCATATGGAAAAGATCGGCGGCGGCACGCCCGAGCCCAATGCCGGCCGCGTCGTGCTCGGCCCCGGAACCGGTCTCGGCGTTGCCGGGCTGGTCCATGCCTTGCGCCACTGGATCCCGGTACCGGGCGAGGGCGGCCATATGGACATCGGCCCGCGCACGCCGCGGGATTTCGAGGTGTTTCCGCATATCGAGAAGCTCGAGGGCCGCATTTCCGGCGAACAGATCCTGTGCGGGCGCGGCCTCGTCAACGTCTACCGGGCTGTCGCCAAGGCGGACGGCAAGCCGTCGCCCTTCACCACGCCGGCCGATATCACCGGCGCCGCGCTGGCCAAGACCGATCCGGTTGCGCAGGAAGCGCTGGAGACCTTCGTCACCTGCCTTGGGCGTACCGCCGGCGATCTTGCCCTGGTGTTCATGAGCCGTGGCGGCGTGTTTTTGACCGGCGGCATCGCGCAGAAGATCGTGCCGGCGCTCAAGGAGGGCAATTTCCGCGCCGCCTTCGAGGACAAGGCGCCGCACAGCGCGCTGATGCGCACCATGCCTGTCTATGTCATCACCCATCCGCTGGCGGCCCTTCTCGGCCTTGCTGCCTATGCCAGGAACCCGTCGCTTTTCGGCGTCCAGACGGCCGGCCGGCGCTGGCAGGCCTGACCCCTCGGCTCGAAGCGTCGGGGCGCCCGCGACGAAGTTAATCAGCCGCGGGCATAGGCAAGCCGGCCGCATGGCGCTAAGAGGAGTGCCGAATTGCAGGCCGGTCCCAGGCGAAAAACCCACGAAGCTCCCGATTTGACACTTCAAGCTCCAAACAAGCAGAAAGCCAGCGTCGGCGAAGTCAACGCCGTGCTGCGCCGCATCCTCTCCGAAAACGGCCGCGATCATCGCTGGTCCTATGTCGTCGCCATCTCTTGCATGCTGCTGGTGTCGGGCACGACCGCCTTCACGGCCTGGATCATGAGCCCGATCGTCAACCAGATCTTCTACGAAAGGCGCGGGGACCTGGTGGTGTGGATTTGCGCCGGGATCATGGGGGCCTTCCTGGTGCGCGGTTTCGCCGGCTACGGCCAGGCGGTGGCGCTGGCCACGATCGGCAACAATCTGGTGGCGCGCTACCAGAAACGCATCTTCGACCATCTGATGAAGCTCGGCGTCGGCTTCTTCAACGATACGCGCTCCGGCCGGCTGGCGGCGCAGGTCAACGAGAATGTCGGCGGCATCCGCGACCTCCTGTCGATCACGCTTACATCCATCACCCGCGACGCGGTCACCCTGGTCGGCCTTGTCGGCATCATGATCTACCAGGACCCGGTTCTATCGCTGAGTTCGCTGCTGATTGGGCCGCCGCTGATCTGGGCGGTCGTCTACCTGACGCGCCGGGTGCGGCGCATCACGCGGGAATCCGTGCTGATCAATTCCCGGCTGATCGGCGCCGTCCAGGAAGCCACGCAAGGCATCGCCATCGTCAAGGCCTTCACCATGGAGGACCAGCTGGCGAGCCGCATCGGCGCCTTGGCCGACACGGCGGAACAGCGCTCGAACAAGATCGCCCGCGTCTCGGAGCGGCTGGCGCCGATTTCCGACATGCTGGCCGGCCTCGCCGTCACCTCCGTCATCGCCTATTCCGGCTACCGGGCACTCGTTCTCGGCGAGCCGCCGGGCGCGGTGTTTTCCTTCATCACCGCGCTGATCCTGGCCTACGATCCGGCCCGGCGCCTGGCGCGCATGCAGGTCGGCATGGAGCGCGCGCTGGTCAATGCCCGCATGATCTACGAACTGCTCGACCTCGAGCCGCAACAGGGCGACGCGCCGGATGCCGTCGAGGCACAATTCACGTCGGGTGAAGTGCGGTTCAACAACGTGTCCTTCCGCTATGTCGAGGAGACGCCGGTGCTGCAGGAACTGAGCTTCGTCGCCGCCGCCGGCAAGATGACCGCCATTGTCGGCGCCTCGGGTGCCGGCAAGACGACGCTGGTGGCGTTGCTGCAGCGTTTCTACGACGTCGAGTCCGGCACCATCGAGGTGGATGGCCAGGACATTTCCAAGGTCACCAAACAGTCGCTGCGCGGCTCGATCGCCTATGTCTCGCAGTCGCCCTATCTGTTCGAAGGCACGATTCGCGACAACATCCGCTATGGCCGCGTGTCGGCCACCGACGCCGAGATCGAGCGCGCGGCAAGCCAGGCGGCGGCCGACGAGTTCATCCGCCAGCAGCCGCAAGGCTACGACACGCCGGTCGGCGAGAACGGCGCGACGCTGTCCGGCGGCCAGCGCCAGCGCGTCTCGATCGCCCGCGCCATCGTGCGCCAGGCGCCGATCCTGCTGCTCGACGAGGCGACCTCGGCGCTCGACAACGAGGCGGAGGCCCGCGTCCAGGAAGCGCTGACCCATGTCATGGAAGGACGCACCACCATCGTCATCGCCCACCGCCTGTCGACGGTGGTCAATGCCGACCACATCGTCGTCATGGAACAGGGCCGGGTGGTCGAGGAAGGCACGCATGCCGAGCTGATGGCCGACCCGCACAGCGTCTATACACGGTTCCACCGGGTGCAGGGCAAGAAGGGTCTGGGGCTTGTCGATGACAGCAAGCCGATCCAAACTCCGGTCCGGGCCACGCGTGCGAAAAAGACGGCGGTGAGGAGCACATGAGCGAAGCAGGCGATATGGGCCTTGTGGTGGTGGGGGCGGCCGGCCGCATGGGCCAGACGCTGATCCGTGCCATCCACACCATTGCGGGCGCCCGCGTCATCGGCGCGGTCGAGCGCGCGGATTCGCCCCATCTCGGCAAGGATGCCGGCGAAGTCGCGGGCATCGGCATCATCAACGTGCCGATCGGCGATGATCCGCTTCCCGTTTTCGCCAAGGCCGACGGCGTGCTCGACTTCACCACGCCGGGCTCATCCGTCGAATTCGCCGGCTACGCGGCGCAGGCGCGCATCGTCCATGTCATCGGCACCACCGGCTGTTCGGCCGACGACAATGACAGGATCGCGGCCGCGGCGCGCCACGCGACGATCGTCAAGTCGGGCAATATGAGCCTCGGCGTCAATCTCCTGGCGGTGCTGGTCGAACAGGCGGCGCGCGCGCTCGACGCCGACGATTTCGACATCGAGATTTTGGAAATGCACCACAAGCACAAGGTCGACGCGCCCTCGGGCACGGCACTGCTGCTCGGCGAGGCCGCCGCCGCCGGGCGCGGCATTGCGCTCGCCGGCAACGACGTGCGTTCGCGCGACGGCCATACGGGCGTGCGAAAGAGCGGGTCCATCGGCTTCGCCACGCTGCGCGGCGGCTCGGTGGTCGGCGACCACAGCGTCATCCTGGCCGGCACCGGCGAGCGCATCACGCTGTCCCACCATGCCGAGGACCGCGCCATCTTCGCGCGCGGCGCCGTCAAGGCGGCGCTGTGGGCGCGTGGCAGGAAGCCGGGACTCTATTCGATGCGGGACGTGCTCGGCCTGAGCTGAAGCGGCCAACCTGCCAATTTTGCCAATCTGAAGGGAGCAAACATGTCGAGAACCCTCGTGCTCGTGCGCCATGGCCAGAGCGAATGGAATTTGAAAAACCTGTTCACCGGCTGGCGTGACGTCGACCTGACCGAGCAGGGTCACGCCGAGGCCAAGGCCGCCGGGCAAAAACTCAAGGCACGCGGCCTGAAGTTCGACATCGCCTTCACCTCGGCGCTGAGCCGGGCGCAAAAGACTTGCCAGCATATTCTCGACGCGGTCGGCCAGGGCGATCTCAAGACCATCCGCGACCAGGCGCTCAACGAGCGCGACTATGGCGACCTTTCCGGCCTCAACAAGGACGATGCCCGCAAGAAATGGGGCGAGGAGCAAGTGCACGTCTGGCGCCGCTCCTACGACGTGCCGCCGCCCGGCGGCGAAAGCCTGAAGGACACGGGCGCCCGCGTCTGGCCCTACTATCTGCACGATCTGCAGCCGCACGTGCTGCGTGGCGGCACCGTGCTGGTCGCCGCGCACGGCAATTCGCTGCGCGCGCTGATCATGGCGCTGGACGGCAAGTCGGGCGAGGAGATCGTCAAGCTGGAACTCGGCACCGGCGTGCCGGTCATCTACCAGCTGAACGCCGATTCGACGGTGGCGTCGAAGGAAGTGCTGGAGGGCTGACGCTTGCCGAGCCGGCAAGCGGAAGTCCAGGCCTTGGCTGGAACATGGCGCCTTTGCCAAAGCTGTGTTTCCAGCTTTCGGCGGCATGGTCCAAAAAGCGCGTTGACAGCAATCGCTTGCCCGCTTACATGAGCCCGCACCAGCCCAGATGGCGGAATTGGTAGACGCGCACGGTTCAGGTCCGTGTTCCGCAAGGAGTGGAGGTTCGAGTCCTCTTCTGGGCACCAAATTCCCGTTTCGAACCGTTCGATGGTTCAGAGACCCCAAAGAAAAAGCCCGGTTCGTCCGGGCTTTTTCTTTGGTTGGCGCATCGGCGTTGTCCGGTGTCCGACTGTCAGCGAATTGACAGGTTCCTCCAGCCAATGTCCCACTAGGTCACGATCGTCAAAGCCCCGGTTCCAGAACCGCTCCCGTCGGGGGAACCGTCACCGCCCCCTCGATTGCCGTCGAAGGGACCGACCCGACAAAGCTTTGACATGATCGCGGCTAGTTTAGAAGCATTCAAAATTGGACAGCCCTGCATGAATCCTACCTACACAAGCGCACAGAAGGCCATTCACTGGGCCGTGTTTCTGCTGGTTATCGGCCTTTACGGCCTGACTTATGTCGCCGATATCTTTCCACGCAACGACCCCGGCCGGGCACTCGTCTGGTGGTTCCATATCTCGTTCGGGATGCTGCTGTTCGCGCTGATCATTATCCGCATTGGCCTGCGCATGATCCTGGGAACCCCGGGACTGCCGCGGGAAATGTCGGAGCTGGAACGATGGGTGGCCAAGGTCGCGCATATCGCGCTTTACGCGCTGCTTGTGGCCATTCCGGTTCTTGGCATCCTGGTGACCTGGTACCGGGGCGATGCCTTGAGCTTCTTCGGCCTCTTCACCATCCCGGCTCCGGTCTCCACGGACAGCGGCACGGCCCGAACCCTAAGGGAACTGCACAGCCTCTGCGCCAATCTGATCCTTATCCTTGCCGGTCTGCATGCGGCGGCTGCGCTCTGGCATCACTATGTCCGCAGGGACGACGTGCTCAAGCGAATGCTTCCGGGAACAAGTGGCTCCTGATAGCGAGGCAAATGTCGGCGGGCGACGTCCTTTGTCGTGTGCGCCGACCAGGAGACCGGCCGGATGACGGGCTGGATTGAAACACAAGGTCTGCTGCATGGCCCTTGGATGAAACCGATACTGAAACATTTGGCGACGGCAAGCCTGGTCGGGCTGGTTCTGCTTCGACCGTTGCACGCCCGCGCGGACGAGGATGACGACGGCGATCACGACCGGGCGCGGGACCTTTACGAGCGAGGCGAAATAAAGGGCTTGGCCAACATCCTGGGCGTGGTTCAGGCCGATGCTCCCGGCGACATCGTGGCCGTCGATTTCATCCGGATCGGCGACCGCTGGGTCTATCGCTTCCAGGTTGTCGCCCCTGACGGACGCCGCAGGATCGTCGACGTCGACGCCGGCGCCGGCGTGCTGATGCGCGACAGGGGCGGCGATTGATGAAGATACTCCTGGCAGAAGACGAGCCGCGCATCGCGAGCGACATCGCGGCAGTGCTCAAGGCCGCGGGGATGGCCGTCGATACCGTGCGCGACGGAGAGGCCGCGTGGTTCGCGGGCGACGTCGAGAATTACGACGCGGCGATCCTCGATCTCGGATTGCCGAAACTCGATGGCCTGACGGTGCTGAAGCGCTGGCGGGCCAATGCGCGCCGCTTTCCCGTCCTGATCCTGACGGCACGGGGCCTTTGGACCGAGCGCGTCGAAGGCATCAATGCGGGCGCCGACGACTACCTGCCCAAGCCGTTCGAAATGGACGAGCTGCTGGCGCGGCTGCGCGCCATCCTCCGCCGTTCGACAGGACAGGCGGCCCCGGTCCTGAAATCCGGACCGCTGCTGCTCGACACGCGCCAGATGCGCCTTTCGCTGCGCGGCGTTCCCGTTTCGCTGTCACCGCTGGAATACCGGCTTATGGCGTTCCTGATGCATCACGCCGGGCGCGTGGTGGCGCCGACCGAACTCGCCGAGCATCTTTACGATTCCGGCAATGATCGCGACCCGAACACAATCGAGGTCATTGTCGCGCGCCTGCGCCGCAAGCTCGGCAACGACGTCATCGAGACCCGGCGCGGGTTCGGATATTTCGTGCCCGACGAGCCGTCCTGATGGGCAATTCGATCCGCTTCAGGCTCTGGTCGGCGGCCACCATTTCGATCCTCGTCGCCCTTGCCATTGCCGGGGTCGGGCTGCGCTATCTGTTCGAGCTGAATGTCGAGAGGCGTATCGTCGGCGAACTGACCGCCGATCTCAATGAACTGATCGGCGCGACCAGCTTCGCGGCCGATGGCCGCCTTTCGGTCGCGCCGGACCTGACGGACCCGCGCTTCACCAAACCGCTGTCCGGTCAATACTGGCAGGTGGAAGACCTGGCCAGCCATAGCCTGGTGCGCTCGCGTTCGTTGTGGGACGCAACGCTTGCGTTGCCCGACCAAGGCGCGAGCGGCGAACTGAGAACGATCGAAGAGCTCAAGGGCCCCGACGGCGAGCTCACCGTAGCCGTCGTGCGCACCATAACCGATGCCGGCGGCCGGTCGTTTCGCGCCATCGTGGCGGAAGATCACCGCAGCGTCACGGTGTCGGTGCGCGAATATGTACGTGATCTGGTCCCGGCGCTCATCCTGCTCGCCGCCGCCCTCATGGTGGCCTTTTTCGTCCAGATCACCGTTGGCCTGGCGCCGCTGGAAAGCCTGCGGGTCGCCGTCCGGAACGTGATCGCGCGGCGGACGGCGCGACTGGACGTGGCGGCGCCGAGCGAGGTGCAGCCGCTCGCCGACGAAATCAACCGCCTCCTCGACGCGCAGGCCAAGGCCCTGGCGCGCGCCCGGTCGCGCGCCACCGACCTGGCGCATGGCCTCAAGACGCCACTGCAGGTGCTGTCGGCCGACATCCGGGCCTTGCGCGCAAAGGGCGAAACCGAACTGGCCGACGAGATCGAGAAGAGCGCCGGAGCGATCCGACGACATGTCGAGCGCGAACTCGCGCGCGCCCGTCTGGCGCCCGGCGTTTCCGGCAAGGCATCGTGCCGGGTCAGGGAAGCCGCGGCCGGCGTCATCGCCGTCATCAAGCGCACGCCGGGCGGCAAGCAGCTCTCGTTCGGGATCGACGTCGCCGAGGATTTCATGGCGCCGGTCGACGAGGGCGACCTGTCGGAGATTCTCGGCAATCTGGTGGAGAACGCGGCGCGCTTCGCAAGATCCTCGGTCCAGGTCAACGCGCGGGCGACCGCCGGCGAGGTGTCCATCGCCGTCGCCGACGACGGCCCGGGCATCCCCGATGCACACCGGGAATCCGCCCTGTCACGCGGGGTGCAGTTGGACAGCAAGGGCGGCAGCAGCGGGCTGGGCCTGGCCATCGTCTCGGACATTGTCGAAGCCTATGGCGGACGGCTGACGATGACCAACGCCGATCCCGGCCTGGTCGTGACCATCACCCTTCCCCGGCAAGGCTGAGCGACGCTCAGGCAAAGCCGGGGAAATAGTCGACCTTTATCTTCGAGCGGCGAACACCCATGCCCAGCAGCATGTCGCGCAACGCTTTGACCATGGCCTGGGGGCCGGAAATGTAGAAGGTCCGCTCCAGATAGTCGGGGATGGCCAGGCGCACCAGGCGCGCGTCGATATAGCCGGGATACTGGCCCCTCTCGGCCCCCCGGGCCACGGCAAGCACCGTCCTTATGCCCAGTTCCCGCCTCGCCGCGCCGAGCACATCGCGATAGGCGATGTCCTGCTGGGTCTCGGCTCCATAGAGGACGACGATAGGCCGGCTTTCATGGCGGTCGATGAGATATTGCAGCATTGAGCGGAATGGCGTGATGCCTATGCCGCCGGCCAGGAAGGCAACCTTGGTTTGGGGATTGGCCGGCAAGGTGAAGTCGCCGGCCAGCTGGGACGCGTGGATCGTGCTGCCCGGCTTCATTGCGCCCAGCGTCCGCTTGAAGGCGCTCGATTGCGGGTAGAACTTGACGCCAAGCCGTATGGATTGCTCCGTGGGCGCCGACGCCACCGTGAAATAGCGGCGGTTGCCGCGATTGTCCGATCGGTCGAGCCCAAGCGTCCATTCCAGATATTGTCCAGCCTGGAAGGCAAGCTTCCGCGGTGACCTGAAAATGAAATCATAGCTGTCGACGGCCGATTGCTCGATGCGCTCGAGCGTCAGCACGAGGCGTCCTCTCGGGCTCACGGCGTAGGCAAACAGATTGCCGGTCAGAAGCGCCAGTTCCGGCGTGAAATAGAACGACCCGACATGGATGTTTGGCGCGAACAGGAAGCCGACGATGGCGGCAAAGGCGATGCGCGGCCACCGTGTCGTCGGCGCCGTCAGCGGCTCGGTCAGCATCACGAAAGCGAAGAACAGAAGCGGCGAGGAGCCCAGTGTCTCCGTCAGCGCGGCGGTGTATTGCGACGGCTCGGTGGTTGCCAGGATTGTCGCCAGCGCGACGACACCGAAGGTGGCGACCAGATCGAGCCGGCGCAGCTTGCGCACCAGGAGCAGGCCGCCGAAAAGCACGACGGGAAGCAACGCCAAATTGCCGCCGACCCACCAGGTGGCGGGCTGGTCGAGCAGCAGCGCGGTCAGCGCCACGCCCAGCGCCGCGGGATTGAACAAATGTTTCCCGCCGATGGCGAGGATGAATTTGGATGAAATCGCCCAGACGCAGGCGAACACCACCGCGCATATCCCCCTGAGGTCCGTGGCGGCCACCGGATCGAGGATGAGCGCCAGGATGAGGGAGGTGATGTAGACCGACTCGTTGTTGGCCGGAACCTTGAAGACGGCGGCGAAGATCCTGTTGGTGACCCAGCAGGCTGCCAGCATCAGCCCCGTCGTGAAGGCGAGCATGACCGGATCATGCGGCACGAGTTTGAGGAAACCGAGCACGAAGGCCGTGCCCAGCAAGGCGATCAGGTAATAGAGCACCAGCCGGTACATGGTCTGATGGTCGAGAAGCCGGTCGATGGTCTTGATCATGGCTGGCAAAAAGCTCCGAACCCGCTCGTCGGCGTGGCGCGACTGTTGCTGTCGACGACGTAACCTTCGAGGCCAGGCGCCTGTTCGAGGAAGAAGATGCCCTCCCGGCCCATGGCGAAGGCGGCGGTGGCGAAACGGTCGGCCTCCAGCACATCCGAGCCGATGACGGTCAGGCTGACGATTTCGGTGATCGGATCGCCGGTCCCAAGCGGATTGTAGATGTGCTGCCCGCGCGCATAGGTGCCGGAGGTGGCGACGCCGTGTCCTCGCGGGTAGATGACCTTGATGATCTCGTCGGCATTGAAGGGATTGCGGATGCCGACGCTCCAGTCGAGACCCGAAGCATTTCGGCCGCGCGACTGGATGTCGCCRCCCGCCTCGATGAAGAAATCGTCGGCGCCGGCCCGGCGAACGATTCCTGCGGCGTTGCGGATGGCCCAGCCCTTGACGATGCCGGACGGGTCCAGCGATCCGTCGGGCTTGCGGATGTCGAAATATCCGTCCGTCTGGTTTTTCGTCTGTGTCGCAAGCGCCATCACTTCCATCATTTCGGCGCTCCAGTCGCGGATCGGAAGATCGCCCCGGTTGATGGCCGAAATCTCGCTGTCGGTCCTGTAGGTGCTGAAGCACCGGTCGACGTGCTCGAAATAATCGAA
The DNA here is from genome assembly GCF_002879535.1 of Mesorhizobium intechi. Classification (GTDB taxonomy): domain Bacteria; phylum Pseudomonadota; class Alphaproteobacteria; order Rhizobiales; family Rhizobiaceae; genus Mesorhizobium; species Mesorhizobium intechi. Next base: position 121,853 of record NZ_PNOT02000107.1, on the reverse strand, counting down.
GACCGCGTCGACAAGTGTCGCGCCCGAGGCACCGGCGATGTCGACGGTGATGGGCATGCCCATCAAGATCCTCGTATCGCGCATGGATCAGGACGCTGCTTTTTTCAATGCGCCGCCAAGCGACTGGATGAAGGCCCTGCTGGTCAGCGTAGCGCCCGAAATGATATCGACATTGGCGCTCTGCGCACTGATCGCCTCGTCACGCAGCATCGGCAGCGCCTGCCTGTTGATGCTGATCGAGGTGCGGCGGTCATTCGGGTATTTCAGCACCTTGAGCGCCGTGAGGCGGCCGCCTTGGATGGAAGCCTGAATCTGGATGAGGCCGTAATAGGCATCGGCGGCAGGACCGGTGTAGGTACCGTCGGCAAAGCCGCGCCTCGCCGGCTTGGTGCCGGGGCTCACAGCCAGCTTCATAGCGGCCTTGAAGACGCGGGCGGGTGCTTGCGGATAGTCCGGCCTCGGCTGGGGAACGGGGATATAGACGGCCGGGGTTATGGTGAAGGATGCTGTCCGCGCCGCGGCATCTGGGACAGTTGGAGCCGGCGCCTGTTCGTTGGGTATGGGTGCTTGAGAAAGCCGCGCAGGGCTGGCCGGGAGCGGCGGCTTTGTCGCCTGCTGCTTCGGGGCGGGCGCGGAGATCGCGGCGGTGGTTTCGCCGCCGACCGATGTCGGCGTGGTCGCCACCGGATCGAGCCGCACATTCTGCTGGCGGATCCCGGGCGATGGCGCAGGCGCTGGCGTGGGATCAGTGCGAACGGGGCTGGCCGGAGCGGGGGGCTGCAACACACTGTCCTCGGCGGCATTGGCGGAGCCCGCCGTGTCGATCATGTCGCCGGCAGGAGCCTTGCCTGCCTGGTCCCATACATAGGCGCCCGAAGACGCGATTACGAAAAGTGACAGGGCTATCTGTTTCATGGGCTCGTTCCATCTTGAATTCCGTGCCGGCGAATCGGCGTCGCGGCTATTGGCAAACAATGTCTCACGACACAGCTGACAATTGGCTGTCAGACGCCAACACCGTCGGCAGCAACGATCCTGGATCTCCGGTCGTCATCTCGAGACGAACGGTGCGACGGCCGCCCCCAGCCAAACCTGCCCTCGCGGCTAGGCGCCGAACAAACCACTTCAAACCGGGCCTCGGCTTCGCTACGCTTGCGACCATGTCCCAATCCAGCACCGCGATCTTCGGCGCCCGTCGCGACCAGGCGTTTCCCACGCTAAGCGAGGCCGACATCGACCATATGCGCCGTTTCGGCGAGGCCAGCGCCTATGCGGCCGGCGAGCACATCATCAGGGCTGGCGATGTCGCGCCGGGTCTGATCGTGGTGCTGTCGGGCAAGGTCGACATCACCCAGGACGGTCTTGGCCGGCGCGAGACGATCGTCAGCCACGGCCCGGGCAGCTTCGTCGGCGAATTGGCGCAGCTTTCCGCCCGGCCGTCGCTGGTCAATGCCGAGGCCGCCGAGCCGGTCGAGGCCTTCGTCATCCCCTCGCGGCGGGTGCGCGACCTGATGGTGCAGGAGGCCAATCTCGGCGAACGCATCATGCGGGCGCTGATCCTGCGCCGTGTCGGGCTGCTGGAAAGCGCCACCAGCGGGCCGATCATCATCGGACCGCTCGGCAATGCGGACGTGCTGCGGTTGCAGGGCTTCCTGGCTCGCAGCGGCCAGCCGCACCGCGTGCTCGATTCCGGCGGTGACCCCTGCGCCATAACGCTGGTCGAGCGCTTCGACGTCGACCCCCACCATCTGCCGGTCGTGTTGTGCCCGAACGGCAGGCTGCTGATGAATCCCGGCGAGAAGGACCTCGCCCGCTGCATCGGCCTGCTCAGGCCGATCGACGCCGATACGCTGTATGACGTTGCCATTGTCGGCGCCGGGCCGGCGGGGCTGGCGGCGGCCGTCTATGCGGCCTCCGAAGGGCTGTCGACCATCGTGCTCGATTGCCGGGCCTTCGGCGGGCAGGCCGGCGCCTCCTCGCGCATCGAGAACTATCTCGGCTTCCCCACCGGCATCACCGGCATGGCGCTGATGGCGCGCGCCTATAACCAGGCGCAGAAATTCGGCGTCGAAATGGTGATCCCGGACGAGGCGAAGCTGTTGAGCGCGGCGACCGACAATTCGGGCGCCCGCTACCTGCTCGATGTCGGCGATGGCGAAACGGTGCGCACGCGCAGCGTGGTGATCGCCAGCGGCGCGCGCTACCGGCGGCTCGATGTCGCCAATCTGTCGCGGTTCGAGGGAACGTCCGTGCATTATTGGGCCTCGCCGATCGAAGGGCGGCTTTGCGCCGGGCAGGAGGTGGCGCTGGTCGGCGCCGGCAATTCGGCCGGGCAGGCTGCGGTCTATCTGGCCAGCCATGCGCGCAAGGTGGCGCTGCTGGCGCGCGGTGGCAGCCTCGATGCCTCGATGTCGCGCTACCTGGTCGAGCGCATCAAGGCGCAGCCGAACATCGAGGTGCTGACCGAGACCGAAATCGAGGAGCTGGAGGGCGAGGAAGGCAATCTTGCCACCGTCCGCTGGCGCAACCGCGTCAGCGGCGAAGCGACGACGCGCCCGATCAGCCACCTCTTCCTGTTCATCGGCGCCGACCCGAACACCGACTGGCTGGCGCAATGCAATGTGGCGCTCGACGCCAAGGGCTTCATCCGCACCGGGTCCGAGCTCGGAGCGGAGCATGGCCTGATGGAGACCAGCCGCGGCGGGGTGTTTGCCATTGGCGACGTGCGCTGCGGCTCGGTCAAGCGCGTCGCGGCCGCGGTCGGCGAGGGTGCCCAGGTGGTCGCCGCCGTGCATGCCTATCTTGCGCGAGACGGCGCCCCGCCGTCACGCCTCAAAGCATGATCCCGAAAAGCGGGAACCGGTTTTCGGAGAAAGACCATGCTTCAACGAAGAGATTGTTCAGGAGAGAGTGATGGCGGACGAATGCAGGCATGCGGCCGGGATCAAGGATGTGACGCCGAGCGCGCTCGGCTGTGAGGAATGCCTCAAGAGCGGCTCGTGGTGGGTGCATCTGCGGCTATGCCGCACCTGCGGCCATGTCGGCTGCTGCGACGACTCGCCCAACCGCCACGCCACCAAACATTTCCACGCCACCAGCCATCCGGTCATCGAGGGGTATGATCCGCCGGAAGGCTGGGGCTGGTGCTATGTCGACGAGGTCTTTCTCGACCTGGGCGACCGCACGACGCCGCAGAACGGTCCGATCCCGCGCTTCTATTGAGGCGCCGCGCACGCGGCCAAGTTTGCGAGGCGTGAAAAAAAGCCCGGTTGTCCGGGCCTTTTTCACCTGACAGGGCCGATCCCGCATCAGTCACGCTTTGGTGTCACCGGCGCGGGTGCCGGATTGTCGACGCTGTTGTCATTCACCTGGAAGGCCTTTCCCTCGACCTTCTTTTTCTTGAGGCGGTCGCCGGTCTGCGGTTGCCGCGGGCGCTCGGGATTTTGCTCGGTGTTGTCGTTGACGTCGAAGGCTCGGGTCATGATGTCCTCCAGGGCTGTCCTGGAAGACAATGTTCGACGCGGCACGGGGTTCCGCTCGCAAAACGGGCATGTCTTGCGGCCAGGCGTTCGCAGCCCGGCCGCGGCAGCGTTTACCGTCGATCCGTCGGCCCCTTGTGCCGGCATTCAGGAAACAGGGACAAGGGCAAGGCCGGCAAATCAACCGTCATGCCGGCTTGTGCTGTCGCACGATCCTCCACTCATGCCAGATCAACACCATGACGACGGCATCGAAGACGGTCAGGACCAGCAGGCCGGGTGAATGGGTGTATGAGTAGCGGTAGACTTGATAGATCACGAACAGGCCCAAAGCCGCGAGCGAGGCCGGGTAAGACCAGAGCTTGCCTCGTAAAAGCCCGACAACCAGGGCAAGCTTTATCAGGCCGTGGCTGAGCAGGTAGAAGGCGTAGAACTCTTTGCTGGCGATCGAAAAATGACTTGCCATCTGCGACAGATGCCCAGCTATGAAGTCGTTCGGATCTTCGATCAGTTCTTCCGCGGTGAGTGCGTTCACCCAGGAGGCGATGGTATCGGTCGTGACGACATAGAGCAGAAGCCCGCCGACGCATTCGATCAGGGCATGCGCGCCCTTCAGCCATACGCTGACTTCGAAGATCTGATGGATGCGGTGTTCATCGACAGGCTTCAACAACCCACCTCGCAGCCAGCCACGGAAACCCACGCCAAATGGATGCAGCTTTAACACACTGGATCAATGCCGCGGCCGGTGTCAGCCCTTTTCTCGATAAATCGATGATCGGCGTCTCACAAATCGGCGTTCCTCTCATGGTGCTGGCCGTGGTCTTGCAATGGTGGGCGAAGGTGGACCGCTACCACGTTCGCCACGCGGCCGTGTCGGCCGGTCTGGCGTTCTTGCTCGGGCTGGCGATCAATCAGGCCATTCTTCTGTTCGTGCATCGGATAAGGCCCTACGATGCCGGCGTGACGCACCTGTTGATAGCGCCCAGCGCCGACTGGTCGTTCCCGTCCGATCACGCAACCGCCAGCATCGCGATTTTCGCCGCCTTTGCGATGCAAGGCCTGCCGCGCCGTACGATTGCGCTGTTCGCCATGGCATTCCTGATCTGCTGGTCGAGACTCTACATCGGGACGCACTACCTGACCGACGTTGTCGGAGGGGCGATCGCCGGGGTCCTGGGTGCCGTCGTGGTGCGACTAGCTTACCGCGAGAACTCCCGGCTGGACAATCTGGTGACCAAGATCCTTTAGCCGGGCGCTGCTCAAGGCGCGTTCGGGAGGGCGATCGAGCTGTTCCCGCACCACGGGACGCGGCTTCAGGATCAGCCCGCGAAGTACCGATAGCCCAGCCATCCCGCCAGCGCCACCGAAGTGACCCAGATGCAGGCGATGATCAGCGCCGCGTTGCGGCTCACCGGCCTGTCGACGGCGAGGGCGGCGGCCGCCCTGTGTTCTGCCATGACCTCGGGCGGTATCACCTTGACCACGGCAAGGATGCCCAAGGGGACCAGGATCGCATCGTCGAGATAGCCAACCACTGGGATGAAGTCGGGGATCAGGTCGATTGGCGACAAGGCGTAGCCCGCCACACACAGGGCAAGCGCCTTGGCATACCACGGCGTTCGGGGATCGCGCGCGGCAAGGTATAGCGCATGCGCGTCGCGCTTGATCGCCCGGGCCCATTCGCTCAATGTCGCCATGGGATGACCTTAGCGCCAACGGATGACGCGCCCAATAGCGCGCGCCGAGTGCCCTGCACGGTGGCTGGCGGCCCCTCGCCATGCACGGCCGTCCAACAGGCGTTCGCGACCGGCCGTTGTGCCGCTATCGCACCGATCCGGTGACCGTGCGGTCGACATCGGGAACGGATCTGCGTTCGTTGCCGGCAAGCGCGGCTATGAGCAGCAGGCTGGCCACGACCGGAACGAACAGGACGGCGACGCGGGCCTGTACATGAAGAATGGCGCGCCATTCGTTGCTGCGCTTGTCGGGGCTGTCGCTCATCATACTCACTTTGCCATGGCCCCCCCGAGGGGTCACATAGAGGCGAACTGTTAAGCAACTCCTTCCGACTTCGTTAACGCTGGATTCCAAGCGCGAAATCAGCTGAGCCCGATGCGCCTTGCGCCTTGCCGGAACAGCGCCTCGGCATCGGGGTCGAAACGGAAGGTGCCGATGAAATCGTCGGCGCGGTAATCAGGCAATGTCCTGCGGATGGCGGCGGCGAAGCCGCGCGCCTCGTCGAGCCGGCCGGCCAGCGCCAGGCAGTGCGCGGCGATCGCCAGGATGATGGTATGGGCGTTGGGCCGCGCCGCCGCCTTCAGCGCCCACTCTGCCGCCTCCTCGAACTGGCCGAGCCGGACATGCGACATGGCGCGCGAGCCCAGCATGCCGAACAGCAGCGGGTCGAAGGGGCTGAGATGCCGCGAATGGTCGGACGAGCTTATCGCCGCCCGCGGGTCGCCCGACTGCGAGTGGACGAAGGACAGCGCGTAATGGCCAAGCGCGAAATTCGGGCTGAGATCCACGGCCCGTTCCAGTTCGGCGAGCGATCCGTCATGCTCGCCGCGCAGCCACAGCGCCCGGCCCATCGCCCAGTGCGCGGCAGGATTGTGGTCGTCGACCAGCAGGCTATGGCCGGCGCTCTCGTAGGCCAGCGCGCTTTCATGGTCGCGGTCGCCCCAGCGCTGGAAGGCATTCTGCCAGTGGGTGAAGGACAGGCCGGCATAGGCGCGGGCAAAGGTCGGGTCGAGCTGCAGGGCCCTGTCGAAGAAATGCCGCGCCTGCTCGTTCTCGGCCTGGGTGAAGCGGTACATGTGCCATAGGCCGCGATGGTAGGCTTCCCACGCGTTGAGCGAATTGGGTGCCTTCAGCATGGCGCGGTTGCGTTCCACCGTTTCGATCTCGGCCGAGATCGACGACACGATGCTGTCGCCGATATCGTCGAGCACGGCAAAAATGTCGTCGGGCCGGCGCTCGAAGGTCTCGGCCCAGACGATCCTCGCCGTGCGCACCTCGACCAGCTCGACGCTGACGATGAGGCGGCCTGTCAGGCTGCGCACCGTGCCGTTGGCGACATAGTCGACGCCAAGCCTTCTGCCGGCCTCCTCGGGCGCGATGGCCTGCTCGGCCAGTGCGAACACCGATCCGCGTGCGATAACGAAGAAATCCCTGAGCTTGGCAAGCCGGGTGATGATGTCGTGGGTGAACCCGTCGGCCAGCCCGCCGCGTGCGCCGCTTTCGTCGACAAACGGCATCACCGCCAGTGAAGCGTGGCTGGGCTCGACCGGGCCGGCATCGCCCGATGGGGCCACCGATTGCGATAGGGTGGACAGGCGGTCCGGCGGCGGTGCCTGGTGCGCGGCGCGCTGGTCACGGATCGCCCGCCAGGCCTGACGAAGCGGGGCGAAATCCAGCCCTTCCGACTGAAAAAGCCGCTCCGCTGAAGCCAGATGCTGCTCGGCCGCGCCGATCTCGCCGCGCCGGGCAAGACCGGCCAGCAGCGCTGCATGCGCACGCCCGTCGAACGGCGCCAGCTCTACCCATCGATCGAGATGTCCGACCGTCTCGTCACATTCCGCCGGCAGGCTCGCGACGAGCCGTTCCAGCACCGCGGCGTGGTGCGCGTGAAAACGCCGGCGCTGGGCGACCAGCCAGCTGTCGAAAAGCGGACTCCGCTCCAGTTCCAGTCCGTCGAGCAGATCGCCGTCGAACTGTTTTGCCAACCCCTTCAATTGGTCGATGTCGAGCGTACCGATCCCTTGCGCGGCGGCACGACCGATTTGCAGCGCGTCGACACGGCATCCGTCGAGATCGAGCGCGACCATATCGCCCTGGGTGATGACCCGGCGCCGGTCCGGCGTGTCGAGGGCGGCGCGCAGCTTGCTCAGGCACCAGCGCAACTCGCCGCGGGGGTCGTTGGGCACATCCCACAGCAGCTCGCACAGGCGGGCGCGGCCCACGGCATGCGGCGCCAGCGCCAGATAGGCCAGGAGCGCGCGCAGCTTGCGCGAAGCCGGCAGCGCCACGGGCACGCCATCGCGCAGGATTTCCAGCGGTCCGAGCAGGCGCAAGGACAGGATCGGCCTGTCGCCCTCCAGTCTCGATGGTGCGGATTCCACGTGCGTTTCCACGCCTGCTCCCACGCTGGCCCGTCGGCCATTGCTTTATCACCAAACGTGACACGGCGCATCCGGGGCGAATTTCGCGCCGGGTACCGTCATTGCCGCATCGTCGGCATGTCAGTCCTAACGCGGCGATGTCTCGAAACCTCGCCGCCCAAACCGCCGGTTTGTAACCGGCCTGTGAAGCCGAACACGATCGAGGAGATCAAACATGTTGAATAGACAGAAGATCAGAACCACCGCCGGGCGCGGCCGCCTGTTCGACAGTATTCTCGACACTGTCGGCGACACGCCGGTGATCCGCGTCAACAATCTGGCACCGGCCCATGCGACGATCTACGTCAAGGCCGAGTTCTTCAACCCCGCCGCTTCGGTGAAGGACCGGCTGGCGCTCAACATCATCGAGGAGGGCGAGCGCGGCGGCGCGTTGAAGCCCGGCCAGACGGTGGTCGAGGCAACCAGCGGCAACACCGGCGTTGGGCTGGCCATGGTCTGCGCGCAGAAGGGCTATCCGCTGGTCGTCACCATGGCCGACAGCTTTTCGATCGAGCGCCGCAAGCTGATGCGCATGCTCGGCGCCAAGGTGGTGCTGACGCCGCGGGCCGAAAAGGGTTTTGGCATGTACAAGAAGGCGGTGGAACTGGCCGAGGCCAATGGCTGGTTCCTCGCCCGCCAGTTCGAGACGGCCGCCAACGCCGCCATCCACGAGGCCACCACGGCGCGCGAGATCATCAATGATTTCGCCGGCTCGCGGCTCGACTGCTTCGTCACCGGCTACGGCACCGGCGGCACCGTCGTCGGCGTGGCGCGCGTGCTGCGCCGCGAGCGGCCGGAGACCCGCATCGTGCTCTCCGAACCGGCCAATGCCCAGCTGATCGGCAGCGGCAAGGCGCAGCAGCGCGATACCCATGGCGCACCCGCCGCCAGCCATCCGGCCTTCGAGCCGCATCCGATCCAGGGCTGGACGCCGGATTTCATCCCCAATGTGCTGCAGGAAGCCATCGACGCCAGTCTCTACGACGAGGTGATGCCGGTTGCCGGGCCAGAAGGCATCAAATGGGCCAGGGCCCTGGCGCGGAAGGAGGGCATCTTCACCGGCATTTCCGGCGGCGCCACCTTCGCCGTGGCGCGGCAGGTCGCGGAAAAGGCGCCGGCCGGATCGGTGATCCTGTGCATGCTGCCCGACACCGGCGAGCGCTACATGTCGACGCCGTTGTTCGACGGTATCGAGGCAGAGATGGACGCCGAGGAGATGGCGCTGTCGCGCTCGACGCCCGGTTGCCAGTTCCCGGCGGCTTGACGGAGACCGGTCATGGACATCGCGCAGGAAACCCTCGGCATGGCCGCCGAGGAGACGCTCGACCCCGCCGACTGGGCCGCTGTCCTGGCCCTGTCGCACCAGGTCATCGACGATGCCGTCGATTATCTCAGCGATGTCAGGAACCGTCCGGCCTGGCGAGAGATGCCGGCGGATGTCAGAGAAAGCTTCGCGGCACCCTTGCCGCGATCGCCGGCACCGCTGGCCGCCGTCTACGACGAGGTCTCGCGTACGGTGATGTCCTATCCGATGGGCAACATCCATCCACGCTTCTGGGCCTGGTACATGGGGTCCAGCAACTTCACCGGCGCGCTCGGCGACTTCCTGGCGGCAATCCAGGGCTCCAATCTCGGCGGCGGCAACCACGCCGCCGGGCTGATGGACAGCCAGGTGGTGAACTGGTGCAAGCAGATGCTGGGCTTTCCCGCTTCCGCCTCCGGCACGCTGGTCAGCGGCGGCTCGATGGCAAACATCATCGGGCTGACCGTGGCGCGCAACACCAAGGCCGGCATCGACGTGCGCGAGCACGGCGTCGCGGCAATCGAAAAGCCGCTGCGCTTCTACGGCTCGGACCAGCTCCATTCCTGCCACCGCAAGGCGATGGAAGCGCTCGGCCTCGGCAACCGGGCGCTGCGGCGCATCCCGACGGATGCCGGCCTGCGCATCGACATACCGGCCTTGCGCGCGGCGATATCAGAGGACCGTGCGGCCGGTTTCAAACCGGCTTGCGTCATCGGCAATGCCGGCACCGTCAACACCGGCGCGATCGACGATCTTCAGGCGCTTGCCAAACTGGCGCATGAGGAAGGCCTGTGGTTCCACGTCGATGGTTGCATCGGCGCGCTGATCGCGATCGCGCCCGACAACGCGCATCGCGTCACCGGCATCGAATGGGCGGATTCGGTCGCGCTCGATCCGCACAAATGGCTGCACGCGCCGTTCGAGGTCGGCTGCGTCCTGGTCAGGGACGCCGTCGCGCATCGCCGGACCTTCGCGGTGACGCCGGAATATCTGGAATCGGCCCCGCGCGGCCTCGCCTCCGGCGAATGGCTGCACGATTACGGCCTGCAGACCTCGCGCGGCTTTCGCGCGCTCAAAGTGTGGATGGCGCTGAAGGAACACGGCGTCGATAAATTCGGCCGCCTGATCGACCAGAACATCGCGCAAGCCTCCTATCTCGCCGCACGCATCGAGGCCGAGCCGCTGCTGGAGCTGGCCATGTCGCCGACCATCAACATCGTCTGCTTCCGCTACCAGCCCGGCGTCACCGGCGAGGCGCTCAAGGCGCTCAACACCGAAATCATGCTGCGGCTGCAGGAACAGGGCATCGCCGTCCTCTCCGATACCACCGTGCATGGCGAGCACTGGCTGCGCGTGGCGATCGCCAACCACCGCACGAGGCGCGGGGATCTTGATCTTCTCGTTGGCGAAACGGTGCGGCTGGGGCGCGAGATCGCGGCGGAAGGTCCTTCCGTGAAATAGTTCCAAAAGCGAGCGACAGGCATGGGCGGCCATGCGATTCTGGGGCGGTGATTCGGGAGGTCCGTCCGTGACGCTGTTTCGTATGGCCGTGCTCGCGGCGCTGGTCTGTGCCAGTTCGGCCGAGGCCGCCGACATGGCCTTCTTCGTCAAGAACCTGCGCAAGGAAGCGGTTGCGGTCGAACTGTTCAGCCGCGACCGCGAGACCATCTGGCCGGGCAACGGCAAGGTGTTCCTGATCGACCCGAATTCCCAGAAATCGGTGCCGCTCTCCTGCAATTCCGGAGAGCGTATCTGCTATGGCGCCTGGGTCGACGGCAATGACCGGATCTCGGCCGGCGTCGGGCCGGACAACGACCAGCCTTGCGATACCTGCTGCTTCATCTGCGTCGAACACACGACCGAGACGATCGATCTGGTGCCGTGATTGGCGCCTCCGCGCAGGAGGTCACGTCAGTCCGGAAGACCGGCCTTGCGGAAACCATCGACGAAGTGATCGCGCATCGCGCCGTCGCGGAAGGGCTCCGTCCACACCCAGTAGCTGGTCGTGAAGTGCGGGTTGCCGATGAGGAACAATTCGACTTCGGCGCGCGCCTCGTCGAGCCGTCCGAGTTGCGCCAGGCTCGCCGCCAGGAAGCGGCGTGAGCTCGTCCGGTAGGTCTCTTCCCGACGCAAGGTCTCGACGGCGGCTTCGTAGTCGCGCGCCGCATATTGCGCCTCGCCGAGCGTCAGATAGTACCAGCTTGCCGGATAGGGATTGAGCCGGAACGCCTTGCGGATATGCTCGAGGCCTTCCTCGACCCGTCCGGCCAGCACCGCGATGTCGGACAAGGTCGCCCAGGCGTCGGCCTCGTTCGGGTCGAGTTCGAACGCCTTGGCGAATTCGGTTTCCGACTCTTCGAAACTGTGCTCATAGGCGAGCAGATTGCCGAGCACCCAACGGCAGCCGGCATCATTGGGATCGATCGCCACCGCCCTGCGCGCCAGTTCCAGCGCGATGCGACGGTTGGGTTCGACCGGCTCGCCCCAATGCACCCATCCCATCCAATGGTTCATGGCAAGCCAGCGATGGGCTTCGGCATAGTCTGGATCGAGGGACACAGCGCGCGTCAGCAGCAGATGCGCTTCCCGTGCCGTCTGGGGTGATTCGTCGATCAGCTTGCGCGCGCGCACGCACAGATCGTAGGCCTCGAGATTTGTTGGCCGGTTGCGTGGCGGCGCCGCTCGCAGCCGTCCGAGCAGGGCCTCCACGATCTTGGCCGTGGCCTCGTCCTGAACGGCAAAGATATCGTCCAGGCCGCGATCGAAGCGTTCGGCCCACAGATGCTCGCCGCTTATCGCGTCGACCAACTGGGCGTTGATGCGCACGCGCCCCGCGGCGCGTCTGGCGCTGCCTTCCAGGAGGTAGCGCACGCCAAGTTCCTCGGCGATCGCGCGCACGTCCATCGCCTTGCCCTTGTAGGCAAAGGTCGAGTTGCGCGCGATGACGAACAGGCCCGGGGCCCTGGACAGGTCGGTGATCAAATCTTCGGTCAACCCGTCGGCGAAGGCCTCCTGCTCGGGGTCGGTGCTGAGATTGACGAAAGGCAGCACCGCTATCGATGGCTTGTCGGGCAGCGGCAAGGGTTTACGCTTCGCCCGGTCAAGCTGTTCGATGGCGCCCGTGAAGCGGTAGCCGACGCGCGGAACCGTCGATATCCATTCGCCGCCATCGGCGGGAGGGCCAAGCAGCTTGCGCAGCTGCGCGATCTGGCCGGTGAGGTTGCCTTCCTCGACCGCCGTCCCCGGCCACGCCGCGTCCATCAGCTCGGCTTTCTCCAGGATTTCGCCGGGCCGTCCGACGAGCGCGGCAAGCAATTTCAGCCCGCGATAGCCGACCGCAACGGGATCGTCGTTCCGAAGCAGCGTTCCCGCACCCGGATCTAGCACGAACGGACCAAAGGCAAAGCGCGATCCCTGCATAGGCGCATCTATAGAGCAATTCCGGGAAAAATGTGAGCGGTTTCAACGCGAAAAGCGCACCGCTCTTCCCCAGGGAATGATGCCAAAACAACGCGTTAGGGCCTGTTTGGAACTTTTGAGAACTATTTGGCAGGGCTTAATTACGGCGCCCACCATATCCTGCAGAATTCAACCTCGTTCAGCTCGAAGGCCGCCCATTCTCAAACCTGTGGGCGCCAAACCATACGGAGGTTGACATGGCCAATATTCTTGCATCGGCTCCCCATCAGGCAGTGCAGCGGGGAATGTGTGTGGGGCAGGCATCGCGCCGGCGCCATGGCCTTTCCACCTTGCGGAACGCCATCGCGGCCTGGCGCGAACGGAGGCGCTTTCGCTGGGACCTCAAGCGGATCTCGGAAACCGGTCCGCATCTGATCGACGATATCGGTTTGACCAGGCGGCAAGCCGAGGAAGAGATCGCCAAGCTGCCCTTCTGGCAACGATAGGTGAAGGGCGCAATGACCCCGGTTCGTCGGCTGGCGCGTGCGATTATATTAGGGATTGCCGTTATCATCCCTTTAGCACCGGCCCCTGTCATGGCATGATGACCCCATCGGCCGCGGGGCCGATTCTTCATCGGGGGTTTCCATGTCTTTCATACCAGCGCGCGGGCTTGCCACCGCGTTTTCTCTCGCCGTCCTGTTTGCACCCGCCGCCCATGCCGGCGACGTCACCTTCGCCGTCAAGAACAGCCATCCCAACGCCATGCGCCTTGAGCTCTATAGCCAGGATCGCGACTATGTCTGGCCGGGCAACGGCAAGGACTTCTATCTCGACGACGGCGAGACCAAGTCGCTGCCGATCTCCTGCAACGAAGGCGAATCGATCTGCTACGGCGCCTGGGTCGATGGCGACGAGGGCACCTATTGGGGCGTCGGCCCCGGTAACAAGGAAAAATGCGAGGATTGCTGCTACACCTGCAGCGGCGGCGAGACCGAGGAGATCAATCTCGTCCCCTGACCGGTTTGCCAGCTTGACGGTCTTCCCCATGGGAGCCATAGCCTGATGCCCAAAGCGCGCCGCGTCCGTTCAGCCGCGGCGCGCGGTGGCAAGAGGAGCACGGCAATGGCAGGCACGGTCGAGGGCGGGAAGATCGACGTCGGCTTTGCCGGCAAGCGCTGCATCCACTCGCGCAATTGCGTGCTCGGCGACCCGCATGTCTTCGAGCCCAACGCACCGGGGCAATGGATCCATCCCGACGCGGCCAGTGTCGAGAAGATCGTCGCCATCGCCGAAAGCTGCCCGTCCGGCGCCATCACCTATGTCAGGAAGGATGGCGGGCCGCAGGAACGGCCGCCGGTGGTCAACACCGTGCGGCTGCGCGAAAACGGCCCGCTCGCCGTGCACGCCGAGATCGTGCTCGACGGCGAAACCTTCCATCGCGCCACGCTATGCCGCTGCGGGGCTTCGGAAAACAAGCCCTTCTGCGACGGCAGCCACGGCAAGGCCGGCTTCACCGCCACTGGCGAACCGGCGCTGAAGGACACGCCGGCGCTCGAAGCGCGCGATGGCCCGCTGAAGGTGACGCCGACCACCAACGGTCCGCTCAAGCTCGAAGGCAATGTCGAGATCGTCACCGGCACCGGCCACACGATCGACCGCACGCAACGCACCTTCCTGTGCCGCTGCGGGCACTCGGCCAACAAGCCGTTTTGTGACAATACGCATAAGAAGATCGGCTTCGTGGCATAAAACGCCGTTCACCGGCGTTAGTGCAGGATGAGGGTTAGCGCTTCAGGAGGAAATCCATCATGCGCACCATGCTCGTTCTTGCTCTGCTTGCCTTTGCCATGCCCGCCTATGCCGCCAATCATGCGGTTCAGATCAAGGGCATGAAATTCAACCCGCCGAAAATCTCGGTCGCCGTTGGCGATACCATCACTTTTACCAATGCCGACTCGATGACGCACACCGCCACCGCGCTCGATGGCTCCTTCGACACGGGCCATCTCGCCACCGGCAAGAGCGCCAAGGTCAAGGTATCGGCTGCCGGTGCACATCCATTCCATTGTGCGATCCACAGCTCGATGAAGGGCATTGTCACGGCCAAATAGGGGGTATCCTGCCGGATGGTCCCTGGCGTTGCGATCAAGGTGGCCGGTCTCTTCCCGGGGACGACCCGACGCTCCTATGGCGGTCTTCGCGTGTTGGCCCAGCGCTCGCAGCTTTATCGGCCGGCCGCGATAGGCTAAGGGCGGAGAAGCAAAATTCCCCACCGCCCGGACTGCCAATGACCGCCAAGACCAAGCCAAGCCCCCTGTTCCTCGGCATCGACACCGGCGGCACGTATACCGATGCCGTGCTGTGGTCCGAGACCGAAGGTCCGCAGCACGGACCGAACAAGGGCAAGGTGCTGGCCAAGGCCAAGGCGCTGACCACCAGGCATGATCTCGCCGTCGGCATTTCCGGCGCTGTCGACGCGGTGCTCGAAAAGGCCGGTACCGATCCGGCTGCGATCAAACTGGTCTCGATGTCGACGACGCTTGCCACCAATGCGCTGGTCGAGGGCCAGGGTGGCCGCGTCGCGCTCGTCATGATCGGATTTTCCGAAGCCGACCTCGCCCGCGACGGGCTGAAGACCGCGCTCGGCACCGATCCGGTGGTGTTTTGCCCGGGCGGCCACGACGTCCATGGCAATGCCGCCAAGCTTGATTTGTCAGGCCTGGAAGAGGCCTTGCCGGAACTCGGCGCCTCGGTGTCCGGCTTTGCCGTGTGCGCCTATTTCGCCACCCGCAACCCGGCGCATGAGATCGCCGCCCGCGAACTGATCCGCGACAGAACCGGCCTGCCGGTCACCGCGAGCCACGAACTGTCGGCCAAGCTTGGCGGCCCACGCCGGGCGCTGACGACGCTGCTCAACGCCAGGCTGATTTCGATGATCGACCGGCTGGTCGCCGCGACCGAAGGGTTTTTGCAAGCCCGCAACATCGCCGCCCCCCTGATGGTGGTGCGCGGCGACGGCGCATTGGTCTCGGCGGCATTCGCCCGCCAGCGGCCGATCGAGACCATCCTCTCCGGTCCGGCGGCCAGCCTGGTCGGTGCCCGCCACATGACCGGGCTCGACAATGCCGTGGTCTCCGACATTGGCGGCACCACCACCGACGTCGCCGTGCTCGACAAGGGCCGGCCGCGCCTAGATCCCGAAGGCGCCACCGTCGGAGGCTTCCGCACCATGGTCGAGGCGGTCGCCATGCGCACGTTCGGCCTCGGCGGCGATTCCGAAGTGGCGCTGGAGGACGGCGCGCTCAATCCAAAAATCCAGCTTGGGCCGCGCCGCCTTGTGCCGCTGGCGCTGGCCGGCATGGCGCATGGCGAGGCCGTCAGATCAGAACTCGAACGCCAGCTGCGTTCGCCCAATCCCGGCCGCATGGACGGCCGCTTCGCGGTGCGTACCGGCGTGCCGGACAGGCTTGCCGCCGGGCTGACCGCTCCGGAAGCGCGCCTCTACGAGGCGATCGGCGCGATCCCGCTGGCCCTTGACAGGCTGCTGACGTCGAATGCCCAGAACGCCACCTTGAACCGGCTGGTCTCGCGCGGGCTGGTGCATATCTCAGGCTTCACCCCGTCGGACGCAGCGCATGTGCTGGGCAAACAGGCCAATTGGGATGCCGCCACCGCGCGCCTCGGCGCCGAGCTGTTCGCCCGCAAGCGCGACGGCCGCGGCCAGCCGATTGCCGGGTCGCCGGAGATAATCTCGGAGCGCGTGCTGGTGACGCTGACGCGCTGGTCGGCCGAATACATCCTCGAAACCGCCTTCGCCGAGGACGGGCTCGATGGCGCGGCGACAGTGGCACATGCGCTGGTGCAGCGCGCCGTCGATGCCCATCCCGGCATCGCCCGGCTGAGTGTCGCGCTCGACCGCCCGGTCATCGGCCTCGGTGCCTCGGCGCCGCTGCATTATGCCGGCCTGGCGCCTCTGGTCGGCAATGACTGCGTGGTGCCCGAGGACACCGATGTCGCCAACGCGCTTGGTGCCGTCGTCGGCCAGGTCAGGGTCTCGGCCGAGGCGCGGGTCAGCCAGCCCAGGGAAGGGCTGTTCCGGCTTGCCTCGGGTGAGGCGGTGCGTGATTTCCTCGATGAGGCGGCGGCGATCGCGGCCGCCGAGGCCGATGTGCGGGCGATTGTCGCCGAGCGCGCCCGGGACGCCGGCACCGACAGCGCCGAGATCGACGTCGCGACAGAATTCAAGGTTTCCACGGTGGAAGCCCAGCGCATGTTCATCGAGGCGCATGTCGTGGCGGTGGCCTCGGGACGGCCAAGGATCGCGGTGTAGCCTTCTTCCTTCTCCCCGTTCACGGGGAGAAGGTGCCCGAAGGGCGGATGAGGGCAGCGCCAACGAAATTTCACTGTGCCGTCCGTTCGGCCAACGCCGCGCCGCCCCTGGCTGCCGCCATCCCCCCCCTTATACGGGGTGAAGGACGCTCTCGTCGCCAACCTTGCCTAAATGGCCCCTTCACCTTAAGCCGAATTGACCCTGCAAACCTGACATGCCAAAGGCGCCCGAGCCTTTCGTCTGGAGACAAGCTGATGACCGATCGCATCGAGATCGCCGGATTGCGGATTGCCCGCGAGCTGCATGATTTTGTGGCTGGCGAGGCCCTGCCCGGCACCGGCATCGCCGCCGATGCGTTCTGGAATGGTTTTTCGACCATCGTCCACGACCTCGCGCCGAAGAACCGCGCGCTGCTCAAAAAACGCGACGCCATGCAGGAGAAGCTCGACGGCTGGTATCGCGACAATGGCGCGCCGGTCGACATGGAGGCTTACAAGGGCTTCCTGAAAGAGATCGGCTATCTCGTTCCCGAGGGGCCGGCCTTCAGCGTGTCGACGGAGGATGTCGATCCGGAAATCGCCGTCGTCGCCGGTCCGCAGCTGGTCGTTCCCGTGATGAACGCGCGCTATGCGCTCAATGCCGCCAACGCGCGCTGGGGTTCGCTCTACGATGCGCTCTACGGTACCGATGCCATTCCCGAGACCGGCGGCGCGGAAAAGGGCAAAGGCTTCAATCCGGCGCGCGGCGCCAGGGTCATCGCCTGGGCCAAGGATTTTCTCGACCAGTCGGCGCCGCTGACGTCAGGCAAATGGGCCGGCGTCAATGGGCTGTCGGTGGCGCATGGCGCGCTGAAGCTCGGCGAGGGTGCCGGCGACACGACGCTCGCCGACCCCAGGCAATTCGCCGGCTATCGCGGCGATGCCGCCAACCCTGATGCCGTGCTGCTGGCGAAGAACGGGCTGCATGTCGAGATCGTCGTCGACCGCGGCAACCAGATCGGCCGCACCGACCCGGCCGGCATCGCCGATGTCATCCTGGAATCGGCGTTGACGACCATCCAGGACTGCGAGGATTCGGTCGCGGCGGTGGATGCGCAGGACAAGGTCGTCGTCTACCGCAACTGGCTCGGCCTGATGAAGGGCGATCTCGCCGAAGAGATCGTCAAGGGCGGCCGGAGTTTCGTGCGCAAGCTCAATCCCGACCGCGCCTACACCGCGCCGGCTGGCGGCCAGCTTACCTTGCCCGGCCGCTCGCTGATGCTGGTCAGGAATGTCGGCCACCTGATGACCAATCCGGCGATCACCGACCGCGACGGCAGCGAAGTGCCCGAAGGCATCATGGACGCCGCGCTGACGGCACTGATCGCGCTGCACGATGTCGGGCCGAAGGGCCGCCGCGCCAATTCCCGCGCCGGCTCGATGTATGTGGTGAAGCCCAAGATGCACGGGCCGGAGGAAGTCGCCTTCGCCGTCAAGATCTTCGACAGGGTCGAGGCGCTGCTCGGCATGGCCAGGAACACCATCAAGATGGGCATCATGGACGAGGAGCGGCGCACCACCGTCAACCTCAAGGAGGCGATCCGCGCCGCTCGGGAACGCGTGGTGTTCATCAACACCGGCTTCCTCGACCGCACCGGCGACGAGATCCACACCTCGATGGAAGCCGGCCCGATGATCCGCAAGGGCGACATGAAGCAGGCCGCCTGGATTTCCGCCTATGAGGCGTGGAATGTCGACACCGGGCTCGAATGCGGGCTCGCCGGCCATGCCCAGATCGGCAAGGGCATGTGGGCGATGCCGGACCTGATGGCGGCGATGCTGGAACAGAAGATCGCCCACCCCAGGGCCGGCGCCAACACCGCCTGGGTGCCCTCGCCGACGGCCGCTACCCTGCACGCCACGCATTACCACAAGGTCGACGTGCATGCCGTGCAGGCGGCGCTGAAGAACCGGCCGAAGGCCAGGCTCGACGACATCCTGTCGGTGCCGGTCGCGGTACGGCCGAACTGGACGCCGGACGAGATCCAGCGCGAGGTCGACAACAACGCGCAAGGCATTCTGGGTTATGTCGTGCGCTGGATCGACCAGGGCGTCGGCTGCTCGAAAGTGCCCGACATCAACGATGTCGGCCTGATGGAAGACCGCGCCACGCTGCGCATCTCTTCGCAGCACATCGCCAACTGGCTGCGCCACAAAGTGTGCTCGGAAATCCAGGTGCGCGATTCGCTGCAGCGCATGGCGGCGATCGTCGACCGCCAGAATGTCGGCGACCCGCTTTACCGGCCGATGGCCCCCGACTTCGACCAGTCGATCGCCTTTCAGGCCGCCTGCGACCTGGTGTTCAAGGGCACCAGCCAGCCCAACGGCTATACAGAGCCGGTGCTGCACGCGCGGCGGCTGGAGCTGAAGGCGCGCGACACGGCCTGAAAGGCAGGGTTGGCCCCAAGCGCCAACGCCCGCCTGCGCCACGCGCTCTGAACTCATGCGATAGGAAACCGCCTTGGCGGGGTG
This sequence comes from Mesorhizobium intechi, assembly GCF_002879535.1. Lineage (GTDB taxonomy): Bacteria > Pseudomonadota > Alphaproteobacteria > Rhizobiales > Rhizobiaceae > Mesorhizobium > Mesorhizobium intechi. Next base: position 102,669 of record NZ_PNOT02000107.1, on the reverse strand, counting down.
GATGTGGCCGACGGTTTCGATGGCGTCGGCGAGCGTGCGTCCCATTGAAGGCTGCCCTCGAGCAAGCCGAAAACGCGTCTAAAGAAGCCCCTTTAATTCTTGCCCTGCAAGGGCGCAGGTGAGCGCGCCGATCACACAAAAGAGATGTCAAGGTGATCGGCGATCGGCTCTGGAAGCCTTGACCGTAGACGAACTACCTACTAGTTGGTAGGCAATTGAAACGGAAGGTCCCCCATCATGCCTGGACAAATGAATGATCAGAGCCCGTCATCAAACGGCTGGCTCAAAAAGTATTACTACATGCGGTTTGCCGTATCGGCGGCCTGGGTTGCGGCGGCTTTCACCGTAGCGAAGAGCAGCCCGCCGCTCGCCGCCGCCATGCTGGTTTCCTACCCTGCATGGGACGCGCTCGCGAATTACATCGACGCCCGGCGCACCGGCGGGCTCGGTCGCAACAAGTCGCAATTGCTGAACTTTGCCATCAGCATCGTCGCCACGATTGCGGTCGCCATCGCGCTCGGTCACAGCATGAACGCGGTGCTGTCGGTCTACGGCGTCTGGGCCGTTGTCTCCGGCGTGTTTCAGCTCCTGACCGCGGCGCGGCGCTGGAAAACCACCGGTGCGCAATGGCCGATGATCCTGAGCGGCGCCCAATCGGGGCTGGCAGGTCTCTTCTTCGTCAAGATGGCAGGCGGCACCGGGATCATCGGCATCGCCAATGTTGCGCCCTATGCCGCATTCGGTGCCTTCTACTTCCTCGTGTCCGCTCTATGGCTGTCGGTCAGTGACGTCCTTCGAAAGTCGTCGCGCTCGCAAGCCGGAATTCCAGAAAAAGCGTGAGCCGCTGGGCTCGCGACTTCGCGGTAGACTCCGTCCGGAATTCCGTCAAAGCAAAGACTTGGAGCGGTTGGCCGTTTCCATGAAACGGCGAAACTCTCTAAGGACAGAGGAGCCCTCCGCCGGAGCACGTCATGAGCAAGCCTTCGAACACTGCCGATGAGATCCTGGCCGCCGCGCGAAGCTTCATCGTCGCCGGCGGCTACAATGGCTTCAGCTACGCCGATATCGCTGAGGTGGTTGGCATCCGCAAAGCCAGCATCCATCACCATTTCCCGAGCAAGGTCGACCTCGTGCAGACCCTTCTCAAGCGTTACCTCGAGGATGCCGTCACGGGCATGGCAGGGCTCGAACGCGATGTCCCCGAGCCGCCGGAGTTGCTTCGAACCTATGCCGGCATCTGGTCCCGATGCATCGAGGATGCGAGCATGCCGTTCTGCGTCTGCGCGCTGCTTGCCAGCGAGCTGCCGGCCCTTCCGCCGGAGGTTGCCGTGGGAGTCCGGGCGTATTTTCAGTTTCTCTCGGGATGGCTGACGGGTGTCATCGAGCGCGGTGCCGAAAAAGGCACGCTGGCAATTTCTGCTTTGCCACGCGTTGAGGCCGAGGCCTTCATGGCGACCGTGCATGGCGCAATGCTTTCCGCGCGAGCCTATGGCGATGTCTTGACCTTTGGCATGATCCTGACGCCAACGCTTCAGAAGTTGATCCCCGCGACCGATTGATCCGGGCAAAGACGGATCGGCCCGGGGAAAAGGACCAGGCGTAGCTCCAGAGGCCCTTCGCCTACGCCGCCTGCGCCAAGCGCTCCGAACTCATGCGATAGGAGATCGCCTCGGCCAGATGGATGCGGCCGACGGTTTCGCTGGCGTCGAGATCGGCCAGCGTGCGCGCCACCTTCAGCACGCGGTGATAGGCCCGCGCCGAAAAGGCGAGCTTCTCGCTGGCGTCCTTGAGCAGCGACAGGCCGGCTGCGTCGGGCATGGCGATGTCTTCGATGACAGCCGGCGCGCAATGGGCGTTGGTGGTGGCGCCGGTCACGCCGAGCCGTTCGAAACGCTCGCGCTGCAGGGTGCGGGCGCGCGCGACGCGCAGCGCCACATCAGCACTTTTCTCCGCCCGGTCAGGCCTTATCAGGTCGCTGGCCGAGACCGCCGGCACCTCGATCCGCAGGTCGATGCGGTCGAGCAGCGGACCGGAAATGCGTGCCTGGTAATCGGTGCGGCAGCGCTCGCCGCGCAGGCAGCGATAGCCCGGCTCGCCGGCCATGCCGCAGCGGCACGGGTTCATCGCCGCCACCAGCTGGATGCGCGCCGGATAGGTGACGCGATGGTTGGCGCGCGCGATCATGCAGTCGCCCGTCTCCAGAGGCTGGCGCAGCGCATCGAGCGTCTGCGGCGTGAATTCGGGGAACTCGTCGAGGAACAGCACGCCGTGATGGGCGAGCGAGACTTCGCCCGGCCGTGCGCGCAGCCCGCCGCCGACCATCGCCGCCATCGAGGCCGAATGGTGGGGGGCGCGGAACGGCCGCCGGTCGGTCAGCTTGCCTTCGCCGAGTTCGCCCGCCACCGAGGCGATCATCGAGACTTCGAGCAATTCCTTCGGCGCCAGCGGCGGCAGGATCGACGGCAGCCGCTGCGCCAGCATCGACTTTCCCGAGCCCGGCGGGCCGACCATCAACAGATTATGCCCACCGGCCGCCGCCACTTCCAGCGCCCGTTTGGCCGTCTCCTGGCCCTTGATGTCGGCAAGGTCGGGCAGGTCGCGCGCCGAGGCGTGGATGCCGGCCTCCGGCCGCGACAGCACCTGCGTACCACGGAAATGATTGGCGATGGCGATCAGGCTAAGCGGCGCCAGAATGTCGAAATCCTTGCCGGCCCACGCCGCCTCAGGCCCGCAGGCGAACGGACAGATCAGGCCCTTGCCCTCGGCATTGGCGCCGATCGCCGCTGGCAGGGCACCGGCGACGGCTGCAATGGTGCCGTCGAGCGACAATTCGCCAAGCACGACATAACCGGCCAGCATGTCGCCCGGAATGGCGCCAAGCGCGGCCATCAGGCCAAGCGCGATCGGCAAATCGTAGTGGCTGCCTTCCTTGGGCAGGTCGGCCGGCGCCAGATTGACCGTCACCTTCTTCGACGGCATCGACAGGCCCGACGCATGGAGCGCCGCCTGCACCCGCTCGCGGCTCTCGGCCACCGCCTTGTCGGGCAGCCCAACGATCTGCATGCCGACCTTGCCCGGCGCGATCATCACCTGCACGTCGACCGGCACGGCCTCGATGCCCTGGAAAGCGACCGTGCGAACCCGCGCCACCATTTTCCCACCCCGGATATGGGCCGCAACCCTGCGATTGGCCCGGAATATGGACCCGGAGGAACACAATCACAGATTGCTGGTCAAATCAAGAACATTACGAGAACAAGGCAATTGCTGTGGTTGCAGCGGGATTGAGCCCGGTTGAAAAAGCGGAACATGGTTAAGACAAAATGAAAACGGCTTACCTGCCCCGCTTCCCCTCGACCGCGTCCCAGAACAGGCTGGCGATGTCGGCGCCGCCAAAGCGCTGCACCTCGCGCACGCCGGTCGGCGAGGTCACGTTGATCTCGGTCATGTAGTCGCCGATGACGTCGATGCCGACCAGGATGAAGCCGCGTTCCCTGAGCGACGGCCCGATGCGGGCGCAGATCTCGCGCTCGCGCTCGGTCAGGTCGGTCTTTTCGGCGCGGCCGCCGACATGCATGTTGGAGCGGGAATCGTGCTCGGCCGGCACGCGGTTGATGGCGCCGACCGGCTCGCCGTCGATCAGGATGATGCGCTTGTCGCCCTTGCGCACATCCTTGAGATAGCGCTGCACGATATAGGGCTCGCGGAACAGCTGGCTGAACATTTCGAGCAGCGAGGCGAGGTTGCGGTCGGCCTCGTGCAGATGGAAGATGCCGGCGCCGCCATTGCCGTAGAGCGGCTTGACGATGATGTCGCCGAATTCCTTGCGGAAGGCAGCTACTTCCAGCGGATCCTTGGTGATCAGCGTGTCCGGCATCAGGTCGGCAAACTCGGTGACGAATATCTTCTCCGGGCTGTTGCGCACCCAGGCCGGGTCGTTGACCACCAGCGTCTTCGGGTGGATGCGCTCGAGGATATGCGTGGTGGTGATGTAGTTCATGTCGAAGGGCGGATCCTGACGCAGCAGGACGACGTCCATCTCGGACAGGTCGGTGCGCACCTTCTCGCCCAGCGAGTAATGGCTGCCCTTCTCGTCGCGCACCTGCATTTCCTCGATGCGGGCGAACACCTTGCCGTCGCGCAGCGACAGCCGGTCGGGCGTGTAGTGGAACAATTGATGGCCGCGCCGCTGCGCTTCCAACGACAGCGCGAACGAGGTGTCGCCGGCGATCGACACGGTGGAGATATGGTCCATCTGGACGGCGATTTTCAGCTTCATGGCGGGTCCCCAGCGCAGTCGACGAGAGCGATATAAGGGTCGCCGCGCCTTCTGCCAATCGCGACGTCTGAAGATCGGCAACAGCAGGACACGATCCTCGCCAGCCCGATCGCGACAAGCCTATGGGCCGTGTCATCGTTTTCTTAAGCCTTGCCGTACAAGAATAGGCCTCGAATACCCCAACGGCAGGCGCCGGCTGGGGGTCCTCGATGGAACAACGACCATGAACGCGCTCACCGCCATCCGCGCCGCCGCGACCAAACAGCTTGAACTCACCATCCTGATGCCGTGCCTCAACGAGGCCGAGACGCTGGCCGTTTGCATCGGCAAGGCCAGGGCCTTCCTCGACAAGGCCGGCATCCTGGGCGAGGTGCTGATCGCAGACAATGGCAGCACCGATGGTTCGCAGGAGATCGCGGCCCAGGGCGGCGCCCGTGTCGTCCCGGTGGCGCAGAAGGGCTATGGCGCGGCCCTTCTGGGCGGCATCGCCGCCGCCAGGGGGCGCTTCATCATCATGGGCGATGCCGACGACAGCTACGATTTCGGCGCGCTGGATGCGTTCATGACGCGCCTGCGCGGCGGCGCCGACCTGGTCATGGGCAATCGCTTCCAGGGCGGCATCGAAACCGGCGCCATGCCGCCGCTGCATCGCTATCTCGGCAATCCGGTGCTGAGCTTCGTCGGCCGCCTGTTTTTCCGCATCAAGACCGGGGACTTCCACTGCGGCCTGCGCGGCTTCAACGCCGAGAGCATCCGTAAGCTCGACCTGCAGACGACGGGCATGGAATTCGCCAGCGAAATGGTTGTGCGCAGCGCGCTTGCCGGGTTGCGCATCGAGGAAGTGCCGACCACGCTGAAGCCCGACGGCCGCAGCCGGCCCCCGCATCTCAGGACCTGGCGCGACGGCTGGCGGCATCTCAAATTCCTGCTCGTCTACAATCCGCGCTGGATGTTCTTCATCCCGGGCGCGGCGCTGTGCGGCCTGGGCATGCTGTTCGCCGCCCTGCTGGTGTTTGGGCCGCTGCGGGTGATCGACAATCTTTCGCTCGACCTCAACACGTTCGTCGCCGCCTGCTTCATGATCATCACCGGCATCCAGCTCATCACCTTCGGCGCCATATCGCGATACTATGCCGAGATCACCGGTATTCTGCCGCGCAGCCGTGGGTCCGACTGGCTGAGAAGGACCATCAGCACCGACCGTCTTGCCGCCAATGCCGGCATCTGCTTTGCCGGCGGCGTGCTGTTCGTCGGCTATGCGGTGCTGCGCTGGGCGCATCTTGGCTTCGGCCCGCTGAACGATTCAGAAATCCCGCGCATCGTCGTGCTGGGCCTGAGCCTGATCGTCATTTCCTTCCAGGCCTTCTTTTCGGCATTCCTGCTCGGCGTCCTGGAGATCCCGGTCAAGCGGCTGAAAGCCGGCCAGCCCGGCGGATCGGGTGAAGCCGCCGCGACGGCCGAAAAATGAGCCGGCTTCTACGAAAATTCGCCGCCGTACGGCTTGTACGATTTGTCGTCGTCGGCATTGGCGCGGCGCTGCTGCTCTTCGTACTGTCATGGGCCTTGGTGTCGGCCGGCTTGCCGCCTTTCGTCGGAAGCGTCATCGCCTACATGCTGGCCTTTGTCGTGGCGTATTCGGCACAGCGTGGCTGGACGTTCGAGGGACGCCACGACCACGCCCATGCGCTGCCACGGTATCTCGCCACCCAGCTGGTCTGCGCGGCGTTTGCAGGCCTGTCCGCCCATGTCGCGGTGTCGATATTTTCTGCCTCGCCGGTGATCATGTCAGCCATTATCACGGTCGCCGCAAGCGCCGCGAGCTATGTGCTCTCATCGCTCTGGGTGTTTCGCGACGACCAGAGAGCCGCGTGAAGGCATTCGACGCGGCGCGACGACGCGATGCGACGAAGTGCAAGGCCGGTTTTAAGATTTGCGCAGTGAGTTCGCGATAACTTCCGGCACGAAAAGAGCGCCCAGAGGCCGTCCCGTGACTCCTGTCGATATTATGATCCCTGTCGAGGCCACGCCACTTCCGTCGCGACGCAACGACCTCGCGCTCGTGCTCGTCGCGACGCTGGTGATGGTTGTCGTCAGCGCTCTCAGCGGATTCCGTGACTTGACCGACGCCGGTGGCGACAATGACAATCTGCTGCGTCTGGTCGAGGTTCGCGACATGCTGGCCGGCCAGGGCTGGTTCGACCTGCATCAGTACCGGATGGGCCTCGAAGGGGGCTTCGTCATGCACTGGTCGCGGCTGGTCGACGCGCCGCTCGCCGTCATCGTTCTCGCAGCCTCGGCGCTGACCGGCAGCGTCGCCATGGCCGAGACCATCGCCGAGGTGCTCTGGCCGGCGCTGCTCTTCTACCTCGCCTTGCTCTTTACCGCCCGCGCTGCGCGCAGTTTCGCCGGTGCCGCCGCCGTGCTGCCGGCCGTGGTCATCGGCGCCGCGGCGCTGCACTTCATCGGCATCTTTTCGCCCGGCTCGCTCGATCATCACAACGTCCAGCTGACGCTGACCATGGCCTGCCTGAGCCTGCTGCTCGATGCACCCGTGCAGCGCTGGGCCGCGCTGCTCGCGGGCTTGTGCGCGGCGCTGATGCTCGCCGTCGGCATGGAAACGGCGCCCTACGTCGGCACCATCGGCGCGTGCATTGCCCTGCTGTTTGTCGCCGACCCCGGCGGTGAGGGGCGGATCGCCAGGGATTTCGGGCTTGGCTTTGCCGGCGTTTCAGCGCTGGTCTTCGTCACCACCATCGCCCCATCCGCGTGGGGCCAGCCGCAATGCGATGCCTTTTCGACAGTGCAGTTCGTGGTGGCCGCTCTCGCCGGATGCGGCCTCGCCGCCTTGGCATCGCTCGATATGGCCAAAGCCACGCTCGGCCGGCGTCTCGTGGCACTCGGCCTGCTTGCCGTAGCGATGGGCGCTGTCGTGGTGTCGCTTTTCCCGCAATGCCTGGCGGCCCCCTATGCGAACCTCGATCCGCGCCTCAGGGAATTGTGGCTCGACAACATCGAAGAGGCGCAGTCGCTGTACAAGCTCGTCATCTACAATCGGGTCGCGGTGGTGGAGCGTTTTGCCACGCCACTGCTGGCGATCATGCTGATGGCGCTTGGGCTCGGCCGCGGCGGCTCGCGGCGGCAGGACAGCCTCGTTGGCGCGCTGCTGGTGGTGGCGTTCCTGGTCAGCGCCTGGCAAGTGCGCGGCTCGACCTTCTCCATTGCCTTGGCCGTCATCCCGCTTTGTGCCTGGATCGCCAAATGGCGGCTGCGGGCCGAAGCCAGCCCGTCGCGCGGCCCCGCGCTCAAGCTGGCCGCGGCCTGGCTGGTCTCGGTCAACGCACTCTGGGCCTGTGCAGCCGTGGCTGCATCAACCGCCTTCGGAACCGCTGCGGCCGTCGATGGCGCCAGTGTCAATGGGAACTGCCAGGGCAAGACCTCGTTCGTAGCGCTCAGCCAGCTGCCGGACACCACCGTGCTCGCCATTTCCAATCTTGGCTCGCCCATCCTGGCCTATTCCGGACATCGCGTGTTCGCCGGGCCGTATCATCGCAACGTCGCCGGAAACCTGCTTGCACTCGATACGTTCCTCGGATCGGACGCCGACGCCAGGTCGGTGGTCGAAAGCCACCATGTCGGGCTTGTCGCGCTCTGCCGCGGCAACCCGGAAACCCGCCTGCTCGTCGGCAGGGCGCCGAACGGCTTTCTGGCCGGGCTGACCCGCGGCAACGTGCCGGACTGGCTGGAGCCGGTGGCGGGGACAGTCGGGGCCGAGCTCGAGCTCTATCGCGTCAAGCTCGGAGGCTGAAAATCAGCGCGAAAACAAAGGTTTGAGGCTCGGTTTAGCCGGCTTTCGCCGGGCATCCGGCCCTTTGCCGTGGCAAGATCGCCGGGAAAACCGGACGCCGCTTCTCCGGATCATGTCCGGCGCGGAAAAAATCGATTTTCGAGATACGTTTCCTAAAGGGTTTGCTGCCAGTCTCCGACATAAATTCCGACGTCAAAAACAGGGACACCGATGCAAACTCCGTTTGGCACCGGTCAGGCAAACAGGGAGAGCACGGATCTGGCCTTCACCGATCCGTTGACCGGGCTTGGCAACCATCGCCGCTTCTTCGACAAGGCCGATCGCCTGATCAGCGACCGTGCCGATGATCCCGCGCCTTTCACCGTCGGCATTCTCGACCTCGACGGCTTCAAGCCGATCAACGATCTGTTCGGCCACAAGGCCGGCGACGATATCCTGATCCAGGTCGCGATGCGGCTACGCGCCTCGATGGACGGCCATTCGACGGTCTGTCGCATCGGCGCCGACGAATTCGCCTTCCTCTATCCGCTGGTGTTCTCCGAGGAAGCGGCGGCGGAAAAGTCCCGCATGCTGATCGAGATCCTGTCGGCGCCCTACGATGTCGGCGAACGCACCGCCAGGCTGTCGGCCTCGGTCGGCTGCTCGCTGTTCTATTCCGGCGACGAGACCACCGAGATCCTCATCAACAAGGCCGAGACGGCGCTCTACCACGCCAAGCGCTCCGGCCGTGGCCGCGTCGTCGTCTACACCCGTGAGATGGAAGAGGCGGCCAAGCGCGTCACCCGCATCGAACAGGCGCTGCGCCGCGCCGTCTCGGCCGGCGAGGTGGAGCCGCATTTCCAGCCGATCGTCGACCTCACGACGCGCCGAACCATCGGCTTCGAGACGCTGGCGCGCTGGACCGATCGTGACCTCGGTGCCGTGCCGCCGACGGTCTTCATCCCCATCGCCGAGGAACGCGGCATCATCGGTCCGCTGTCGCAGCTCGTGCTGCGCAAGGCGACCGAGGCGGCCAGGAACTGGCCGAGCGACCTGTTCCTCTCCTTCAACCTGTCGCCCTCGCAGCTGGTCGACCAGAACACCGGCCTGCACATATTGGCGATCCTCGACCGCACCGGCTTCGATCCGCGCCGCCTCGAGATCGAGATCACCGAGACCGGCCTGATGAACGACCCGGCCTCGGCGGCGCAGATCGTCGAGGATTTGCGGCGCGTCGGCATCCGCGTTTCGCTCGACGATTTCGGCACCGGCCAGTCCTCGCTCGGCCGCCTGCGCGAATTCCATTTCGACAAGCTCAAGATCGATCGCGCCTTCGTCTCCTCCATTCTCGACGACCGCCCGTCCGAACACATCATCCGCGCCATTCTCGCCATGTGCGAAGGGCTTGGCATGGATGTGGTCGCCGAAGGCATAGAAGAGGAAGCGCAGGCCGATCGCCTGGTCCAGTTCGGCTGCGCCGGCGGGCAGGGCTATCTGTTCGGCAGGCCGGCCGATGCCGACGCCACGCTCGGCTATCTCCGCGATTCCTTCCGTGGCGCCCTGCGCGCCAAGGCGATCTGACCGGCGATCCCTGGGCTGTGCGCTATCGCGACAATGCGCCGAGTGCGCATTGTCGTTTTGTCTGACATAAGCCTGCAAATCCGACGTTTCACCCTTGCCCGCGCGACTTGCGTGGCTAGGATGCGCGCCGTTCACGCGTACAGCGCGCGCGCCTGTGGACGCGCAAAGCCGCTGTCGCAACTTATGTTTGCGCCTGATCCCTGTCCGAAAATCGAATCCGATTTCGGGGTCATGCGCCGGGAGAGAAGAATATGATGCCATCGGCGGATTTTGCCGACCTCAAGGGCGCCTCGGTGTTGATCACCGGCGGCGGTTCCGGGATCGGCGCGGCGCTGACCGAGGGTTTCGTGCGCCAGGGCGCCAATGTCGCCTTCATCGACATTGCAGAGGGGCCGAGCACGCTGCTTGCCGACCGCATCGAGAAGGAATTCGGCCGCCGGCCGCTCTATCTCAAGACCGACCTACGCGACATCGCGGCGCTGCGCGCCTCGGCGGCCAAGGCAGCGGAGGCGCATGGCGATGTCACCGTGCTGATCAACAATGCCGCCTGGGACGAGCGCCACGCCGTCGAGGACGTGACGGTGGAGTTCTGGGACAACAACCAGGCGATCAACCTCAGACCACATTTCTTCACCGCGCAGGCGGTGGCGCCGGGAATGAAGCGGGCCGGCGGCGGCTCCATCATCAACTTCACCTCGACATCCTACCTCATCAACCATCCCGACATGCCGGCCTATACCGCCGCCAAGGCGGGCATACTCGGCCTCACCAAAGGGCTGGCCGGCAAGCTCGGGCCCGACCGCATCCGCGTCAACGCCGTCGCGCCCGGCTGGGTGATCACCGAACGCCAGCAGGAACGCTGGGTGACCGAAGGGGCACTTGCAGCCCATGTCGCCAAGCAATGCATCAAGGAGGTCATGCGCCCGGACGACATGGTCGGAACGGTGCTGTTCCTGGCCTCGGACGCCTCGCGCATGCTGACCGCGCAGATGCTGATCGTCGACGGAGGTTTTCTGTGAGCCCGGAATTTGCCGGCGATGCGCCGGCGGTAGCCGCGCTCGACTGGGGCACGACGCGGCTGCGCGCATGGCTGATCGACGGCGGCGGCAAGGTGCTTGCCGAGCGCCGCGGCGATGATGGCCTGATCACCGCGCGCGAGAAGGGGTTCTCCAACGTGCTGGAAGGCCACCTGGCCGCGATCGGCGCGCCGGAAACACTGCCCGTCATTATCTGCGGCATGGCCGGCTCTCGTCAGGGCTGGATCGAGGCGCCCTATGTGAGCGTGCCGGCGCCCATCGGCGCCATCCTCGGTGGCGCTGCCCGCGTGGCTGATCGAAAACGCGACATCCGCATCGTGCCGGGCCTCGCCCAGCGCCTGGCCGATGCGCCCGATGTCATGCGCGGTGAGGAAACACAATTGGCTGGCGCCGGTTTGCCGGCAAGGGGGCGGCATCTTGCCTGCATGCCCGGCACCCATTCGAAATGGGTGCTGGTCGAGGACGGCGCGGTTGCCGGCTTCGGCACCTGGCCGACCGGCGAATTGTTCTCGGTGCTGGCCGCGCATTCCATCCTCAAGCATTCGCTGGGCGAGCATCCGGCTCCCGTCGCTGCGGACAATCCGTTCTTCCGGCAGTGGTGCGGACGCGCGCTCGGCGAGGGCGGCGACGTCACCTCGAAGCTGTTTGCCATCCGCGCCGCCGGGCTCCTGCAGGACCTGAAGGCGGAAGATGCGGCGGCCTGTCTGTCCGGCCTTCTGATCGGCGGCGAGATCGCCTCGGCCAAGCGCCGCTATGGCGCGGGCGATGCGCCGGTCGTGCTGATTGCCTCGGGCGCCCTCGCTGTGCTCTACCAGGCTGCACTCGGCCTTGCAGGGCTTGCCGTCCGCACCGTCGACGCGGATGAAGCGGTGCGCGCCGGCCTCATCGAAGCCGCGCGCGAAAACGGCATGATCGCCAGAACCGGAGCCTTGGCATGACCGAGACCGCAGCCTTTCCAAAACTCAAGCGCGGGCTGGTCGCCATCCTGCGTGGCCTGAAACCCGCCGAGGCGATAGCCATGGGGCAGGCGCTGTTCGACGCCGGCATCGAGGCCATCGAAGTGCCCCTCAACTCGCCCCAGCCATTCTCGTCGATCGCCAGGATTGTCCAGGTGCTGCCGAAAACAGCCTTGATCGGCGCCGGCACGGTGCTGACGGCGACCGATGTCGACGGCTTGCACCAGGCCGGTGGGCGGCTGCTGGTCAGCCCCAACATCGATGCCGATGTGATGGCGCGCGCCATGCACTACGGCATGGTGACCATGCCCGGCGTGTTCACACCGACGGAAGCTTTTCAGGCGATCCGGCTGGGCGCTTCGGCCCTGAAATTCTTTCCGGCGAGCGCGCTCGGCGCATCGGGCATTTCCGCCATTCGGGCGGTGCTGCCGGCGCGGACCCTGGTCGGCGCCGTCGGCGGCGTTTCGGAGAAGGACTTTGCCGGCTACAAGGCGGTGGGCGTCACGGTCTTCGGCCTGGGCTCCAGCCTGTTCAAACCGGGCATGAGCGTCGACGACGTCGCGGCTCGTGCGCACGCCGCCGTTGCGGCCTGGGATGCGGTGTTCGGAGACGCATGATGAGCGCGGTTTCGATTTTTTCCGATCACATCTGCCAGCTCGGCGAAGGGCCGAGCTACGATCCCGCTGCCGATGCGCTGTTCTGGTTCGACATCGTCAACGGCCAGCTTCTGGAAAAGCCGCTCACGGGCGTGCTGAAGATCCATGAGCTTGGCCTGATGGCCAGCGCCATCGCCATTATCGACGACCAACGTCAGCTGATCGCCACCGAGACCGGGCTCTTTGTCCGCGATGTCGCGACCGGCACGATGGCGCTGCACACGCCCATCGAAGCCGACAACCCGCTCACCCGCTCCAACGATTCCCGCGTCCATCCCTGCGGGGCCTTTTGGGTTGGCACGATGGCCAAGGACGAGAGCAAGGGCGCGGGCTCGATCTACTGGTTCTTCAAGGGCGAACTGCGCCGCCTGTTTTCGGACATCACCGTGTCGAACTCGATCTGCTTTTCCAAGGACGGGACGATCGCCTACTACACCGACACCGCGACCGGTCTGTTGATGCGCGTCGCCTGCGATCCGGTCACAGGCCTGCCGGTTGGCGAGTCGAAAGTGTTCGTCGACCATCGCTCGTCGAAGGGCTATGTCGACGGCTCCGTCGTCGACCGCGATGGCGTGCTGTGGAATGCCGTCTGGGGCGGCAAGGCGGTTAAGGCCTATTCGCCCGATGGCGCATTGCTGCGCGAAATTCCCATGCCGGCGACGCAGGCCTCCTGCCCGGCCTTTGTCGGGTCCAAGGCCGACCGGCTGGCGGTGACCTCGGCCTGGAAGGGCAAGGACGACAAGCAGCGCAAGCTCGACCCGCAGGCGGGCATGACCTTCCTCATCGACATCCCCGTCAACGGCCGGTTCGAACCGCGCGTGCTGATCGCCTGAACTCCCGCGGCAGCTGATTGTTTTCGCCGGGCGTTGTCACGCAACCGCCCGGCACGGTCGGTTTCGCGAAAGCCGACGGCCGGCGCCGTGTGGTGGTAATGCATGTCGTTTCGACGCGACGCGCTCCAAGCCATCGCACCGCTGGAATCCCGCACCATCATGTCAAAGCACAATCCGAAGCTGATCCTTGTCTACGAGCCCGAAAAGGCCTGCTTCGACCGGCTGGTCGCCGACGGCTTCGCATTGCAGCGCGCCACCGAAATCTCATCCTACCTCGCGCAGTCGACGGACATCGCCCCCGAATTCGCGGCACTCGCCGCCGCCTGCCAGGCGCGGGGTCTCGCCTTCGCGCCGGTGGCGCTCGACGATGCCGCCGAGGCGCTGGAGGGTGCGGATGCGGAGAGCACGCTGGTCTGGACGCTGTCCGACGGCGTCGCGTATTTCCGTGGCGGCGCGGCGCCGGTGCTGGCCCGGCTCAAGGGGTTGCGGACGATCGGAGCCGATGATTCCCTGTTCGCGCTCTGCCAGGACAAGTTCCGCTCCGGCGCCGTGCTTGGCGCGCTCGGCCTGCCGGCGCCGCAGGCTGGCCTCGCCCGCGACGGCAAATGGCTGGTCGAGCCGCCCGCCTCCGCCGGTGGCTGGTTCGTCAAGCCCAACCGGCTTGGCGCCAAGATCGGCATCTGGCCGGATTCCCGGTGCCATGAGCTGGCCCATGCGCTCGAGCTTAGCCGGCGCGTCTTCGCCGCCTATCGCGACGATGTCGTCGTCCAGCCCTATGTCGCCGGCCGCAATGTGCGCGCCAGCTTTCTCGCGCTGACGCCGCGAACCGGTGTCGAGGCGCTCGGCACCGTCTTTGTCGATTCCGGCGCGGATTTCCAGACCATGGCGGACAGTATGGCGCTCTACGGCGAAACCGGCGAGGCGGCTAAGGCGGCAGGAGTTTATGCCGAACCGGGGCTCGTCGCGGTCGCCGATGTCCAGCCGGTCGCAGACGCCAGGATCAGGGCAATCGCCGGGCAGCTGATCGCCGGGCTCGGCCTGCGCGACGTGTTTTCCATCGACCTGCGCGTCGAGGCTGACGACACGGTTCACCTGATCGAATTCGAGGTCTGCCCGGGCCTGCCTTGCTTCGATTTCCGCGCCTACTGTCGCCGGCAATGGGGCCTGGAGCTTGCCGACGCCATGGCGGAGACGGCGTCGAGCCGATTTGTCGGCCGGCGCCTCGGCGGCTAGGCTCGGCCTATATCGGCCATGCGCCGGCCATGTACCTGGCGTTGTCGAACGGTTCCGGCCGGCTGTCGGCCAGGCTCCACAATTGGCGGTCGGTGCCTGGCAGATCGCCGAGATAGACGTGCAGGGCGCCAGAGCGGGTACTGCCGGTATTGGCGACCGAGTGAATGGTGCTGGAAGACATGTGCACCAGCGCGGGCGCTGAAAGATCCTGCCGCTCCGGCTCGTCGACCTTTTGGCCGGCGAGTGGGTAGATGAAATTGGTCTCGCCGCCCCAATAGATGCCGACCAGGGCGTCCATCAGATGGTTGTGCGGCGGATACTGCACCCCGGGCGAGAGCGTGATGTGGTAAATCGTCAGCTGCGGGCTGGCATGCAGCAAAACCTCGTCGTCCTCCTCCTCGTGAACCAGTCCGCCGAGCGCATGGAAGCGGTGGGTATAGCCGTTCAGCACGGCCTTGACGTCCTCGAAAGGATTGGCGCCAGCCGCCGCGTTGACGATATCCCTGATCGCGGGGTAGAGAGGGGAGTCGGCGGATAGAGGCATGCCACAGCTCCTGACTGAGATGCTCAGTTAGCATAGCTAAGATGGCCAATGTCAAGGCCGATGCGAAGCGGGAGAAGCATGGAGCCGACAAAAGCCACGCCATCGAAATCGGCCGCGTCCCCGGGTGGGACGCCGGCGTTGTCAACGGCGGATGTGCTGCGCAGCGAACAGGCCTACGAACAGCTGAAGAGCGATATCGTCGCTTGCGTCCTGTTGCCCGGTGAAGCCCTGACCGAAAAGCAGATCGAGGCGCGCTACGGCATCAAGAAGGCGACGATCCGCTCCGCGCTTGCCAGGCTCATGCAGGAGGGCCTGGTCAGGAGCGAGCCGCGTCGCGGCTATGTCATCACCACGCTAACCCTACGCGACGTCAACGAGATCTTCGACGTGCGCGGCCTTGTCGAGCCGGAAGTGTTCCGGGTTGCCACCACGGGCATCACGGAGCGCGGGCTGGACGAGATCAGGCTGGCCGCCAGAAAGGTGCTGAAGCCGGAGACGCTGCGCAGCCCTGTTGCATTCCTTGCGGCCGATCGTGCCTTCCGCTTGGCGATCGCCGAGCTTTCCGAGAACTTGCGGCTGGCGCAGCTGCTCAGCCAGATCCTCGACCAGTCGGAACGGGCGCTCCATCTCGGCTTCAAGTCGCGCGATTTCATGCCGCTGATCATCGAACAGCAGAAGCAATTGCTGCAGGCCTGCGAAAAGAGCGACGTTCCCGGCATCGTGAAACGTGCCCGCTCGCAGTGCGTTGCCCTCAAGCACCAGCTGGTCGGGGCGCTGCTTGGCGGGGCCAAGCTGCGGGATGTGAATCTTCAGGACTTTGTCTGAAGCAATTCCAGGAAAGGCGTGTAGCGGTTTTCCCGGAAAAGCGCATGGCGCTTTCCCTTGGGGGTTGCGTCACACCAAAACGACCCTTGTCGAGCCGCTTCAGGCCCCTTCGACCAGCACGATCTCGCCGTCGGCGACCTTCTGGCGGATGGCGACCGCGCGCTGATATTCCGGCGAGTGGTAGCAGTCATGCGCGATCGCCAGCGATTCGAATTCGATGACCACGTTGCGAGCGCGGCCGGGGCCCTCGGCCAGCTCATGGGCTCCGCCGCGCGCCAGGAATTTCGCGCCAAAACGGTCGAAGGCGAGCTTCGAAGCGGCGATATACTCCTTGTAGCCTTCGCTATCGCGCACGTCGACGCGGGCGATCCAGTATCCCTTCGGCATTCTTCTCTCCCTTATCTATGCAGAGCGCATTTCGTCGAGGATCGCCTGCGCTGCCGCGCGGCGGTCGTTTGCCGCGACGATCGGGCGGGCGACGACGAGGTGGCTGGCGCCGTTGCGGATCGCTTGCGCCGGCGTCACCACGCGTTTCTGGTCGCCATGATCGCTGCCGGCCGGCCGGATGCCGGGCGTCACCACCGCCATGTCGGGCCCAACGATGCGGCGCACCGCTTCGGCTTCCGCGGCCGAGCAGACGATGCCGCCCATGCCGGCATGCAGCGCCTGCTCCGAGCGCCTCAGCACCAGCGTGTGCGGGTCGTATTCGTAGCCGACATCGATCATGTCCTGCTCGTCCATCGAGGTCAGCACGCTGACGGCGAGCAGGCAAAGGTCGCTGCCGCTGGCCGCGTCCACCGCCGCACGCATCGCCTTGGGATAGGCGTGGATGGTCAGCATGGTCATGCCCATCTTGACGATGTTCTCCACTCCCTTTGCCACCGTGTGGTCGATGTCGAGCAGCTTCATGTCGAGGAAGATCTTTGTCCCGCCGCTGGCCAGTTCCCTGGCGAAGTCGAGCCCGCCGGCGAAGGCAAGCTGATAGCCGATCTTGTAGAAGGAGACGACGCCGTCGAGGTCGCGCACCGCCTGCTCGGCCTCCCGCACGGTCGGCACGTCGAGGCCGACGATCAGTCTTTCCTGGATGGACTGGGCCCGGATGGATCTGCCCTGCATGGTCGCGGCGGTCACGTCTCGATCCGGGTCGACAGCATGCGCGAGGTTTCGATCAGCGTGCGGCATAAATGCTCCATCGATTGGTACAGTCTTTGGTCACGGAAATTGCCGCCTTCGTCGAAGGCGTCGCCGCCGTCCGGCACCGAGCATTCCGGTGTCACCACCTCCATCCGGCAGCGTACCAGCACGGCGCGCAGATGGTTGATGCAGCGTATGCCGGCAAAATGGCCGTTGGAGGACGAGCACAGCCCGGCGACCTTGCCGGCAAGCGGCCTGACCGATCGGCCGCCGTCGCGGCGCACCCGGCTCACCCAGTCGATCGCGTTCTTGAGCAGTGGCGGGATCGAGCCGTTGTATTCGGGCGTGGCGATCAGCAGTCCGTCATGGGCCGATATCAGACGGCCGAGTTTGACGGCGTTTTCCGGAACACCCTTTTCCTTCTCCAGATCCTCGTCGAGGATCGGCAGGGGATAATCGGCGAGCGAAATGCGGGTCACCTCGGCGCCTTGCACCGCGAGTTGCTTCTGCGCCACATCGGCGGTCCTGCCGCTATAGGCGCCACTGCGCACCGAGCCGGCGAAGACGAGGATTTTCGGGATCACTGCCATTGGCCACCCTTGTTCCCGGACAGGTACAGCCAGAGGCCATCCAAATCAACGCGCCGGAGCCACAAAACGTTCGGCATTTGCTGAAGTCTCCCGCCTGGTCATACCTGGGCGGGGCAGGTGCGAAGTTCCGTCGCGGAGACCCCGGATCCAATCGGTGACCTTGCCACGGAATGCGGCGGAGCGGAATTCCGCACCGTCGGCGCTTCTGCCCACCGGCATGGATCCTCCGGTCCGCGCCGCGTCGCGCCGCTCCGCCCGCGGAGGACTAAGTTATTGATGTTTCAGGCAATCGCCAAGCAATGCAGCCAGCGCCAGGCACCGCGAATGGCGCAGTGTAAGGAACTAGTGCGCGTCGCGGCGGTAAATCCACAGCTGCGTCGGCGGGATGTTGCGGAAGATGAAATCGAAGTGCTTGACCGTATAGTCGCCGCGGCCGGCCGGGATCGGCGACATCGGGCCGTAGGTCAGCTGCACGATCGGACGGCCCGCCGGGATGCGGTCGAGCAGGCTCTCTATATAGGCGATGCGCTGGGCGACCGGGAAGTTGAGCAGCGGCACGCCGGACACCACGGAATCGAAGATCATCCCGCTCTTCTCGCCAAGCGTGGCGTTGAGGTTGAAGGCGTCGCCCTCGATGACGTTGACGCCGGGATAGAGCTGGCGCAGATGGCGCACGAAATCGGTGTTGTATTCGACGGCATAGAGGTTCTCGGGCCGCACGCCCTGGGCGAGGATGGCGCGGGTGATGACCCCGGTGCCGGGACCGACCTCAAGCACCGGCAGGCCGGACCTCGGGTTGACGATCGAGGCCATCTTGCGCGCGGTGATCGAACTGGTCGGCACGATCGACCCGACCGTCTTCGGCTTGTCGATCCAGCCCTTGAAGAATTTGAGTTCGTCGTCGAACTTCTCGGCAAGCGCCCTGCGCAGTCCGTGACCACGTGTCATGCAAGCTCTCCTCAAGGCTCCCCGCAACGCTACTTAACACCTGGTTGACGCAAGGCAAGGCGTTGCGAGACGCATGTCGTGGATAAGATAGATTTCGTCGCGTCTCAAGACACGGCGCGTTTCATCGCGCGCCGTACGTGTCGGTCAGCGCTCGCCGAAAGACTCGAAGAAATCCTTCATGCGGGCGAAAAACCCGCTCGATTGGGGCGAATTGTCCTGCGAGGACAGCTGTTCGAATTCCTCCAGCAACTCGCGCTGGCGGCGCGACAGGTTCTGCGGCGTTTCGACAGCGGTCTGGATGTAGAGGTCGCCGACATTGGGCTGGCGCAGCACCGGCATGCCTTTGCCCTTGAGGCGGAACTGGCGGCCGTTCTGTGTGCCTTCGGGCACTTTCACCTTGGTCTGGGTGCCGTCCAGCGTCGTCACCTCGAACGAGCCGCCAAGGGCGGCCGTCGTCATCGAGATCGGCACCTTGCAATAGAGATCGGCGCCGTCGCGCTGGAAGAATTCATGCGGCTTCACCGCCAGGAAGATATAGAGATCGCCTGAAGGCCCGCCGCGCAGGCCGGCCTCGCCCTCATTGGCAAGGCGGATGCGCGTGCCGTCCTCGATGCCTGCCGGAATGTTGACCGACAGCGAACGCTCCTCGGTGACGCGGCCCTGGCCGGCGCATTTCGGGCACGGATCCTTGATCGTCTGGCCGCGGCCCTGGCATTGCGGGCAGGTGCGCTCGATCGAGAAGAAGCCTTGCGTCGCCCGCACCTTGCCATGGCCGTGGCACATCGAGCAGGTCACCGGCTGAGTGCCGGGCTTGGCGCCGCTGCCGGAGCATTCCGTGCACGAGATCGAGGCCGGAACGCGGATCTGCGCGGTCTTTCCCGCGAAAGCCTCTTCCAGCGAGATTTCCATGTTGTAGCGCAGGTCGGCGCCGCGCTCGCGGCCGCCCGACGAGCGGCGCTGGCGCCCACCCATCATGTCGCCGAAAATATCCTCGAAGATGTCGGCGAAACCGCCCGCGCCAAAGCCTTGCGCGCCGCCATTCATGCCGCCCTGCTCGAAGGCGGCGTGGCCGAAACGGTCATAGGCCGCGCGTTTCTGCGGATCCTTCAGCGTCTCGTAGGCTTCGTTGATTTCCTTGAACTTGTGCTCGCAGGAATGATCGCCGGGGTTGCGGTCAGGATGGAACTGCATGGCGAGCTTGCGGAAAGCGCTCTTTAGCTCCTTCTCGTCGGCGCCCTTTTGTACGCCTAGCGTTTCGTAGAAATCAGCTTTCATTTTTTCCCGCTGTCCGGATGCTCAACGTCTTGATGCATTGTTGCGTCTGTTGCCGGCACGTCGTCTCGATTTAGGAGCGGTGCTGTCCCGATGCTAGGGCCGGCGCGAACTTGTCCGTGGTTTTCAGTGATTTTTTCGGCAGGCCTCGCACTTTTTTGAGCGAGGGTTGCAAAAAAGCCCGGCTTTACGCCGGGCTTTCCGCTTTATCTTGCCGTTAGGCGGCTCAGGCCGACTTCTTCTTGTCGCCGTCCTCGTCGATTTCCTCGAAATCGGCATCGACCACGTCGGAGTCCTTGGCGGCATCCGCCTTGGCGTCGGCTTCCGCCGCTTCCTTCTGCGAGGCCTCGTACATGGCCTGGCCAAGCTTCATCGACGCTTCGGCGAGCGCCTGGCTCTTGGCCTCGATGTCGGCCGCGTCGTCGCCCTCGGCGGCGGTCTTCAGCGCCGCGATGGCATCGGAAATCGCCGTGCGCTCGGCTTCCGAGACCTTGTCGCCATATTCCTTCAGCGACTTCTCGGACGAATGCACCAGCGCCTCGGCCTGGTTGCGCGCCTCGACCACGGCGCGCCGCTTCTTGTCGGTCTCGGCATTGGCCTCGGCGTCCTTCACCATCTTCTCGATGTCGGCGTCCGAAAGGCCACCCGAGGCCTGTATGCGGATCTGGTGCTCCTTGCCGGTGCCCTTGTCCTTGGCCGAAACGTTGACGATGCCGTTGGCGTCGATGTCGAAGGTGACCTCGATCTGCGGCACGCCGCGCGGCGCCGGCGGAATGCCGACCAGGTCGAACTGGCCGAGCGCCTTGTTGTCGGCAGCCATTTCACGCTCGCCCTGGAAGACGCGGATGGTCACGGCCGACTGCGAATCTTCAGCGGTCGAGAACACCTGGCTCTTCTTGGTCGGGATCGTCGTGTTGCGCTCGATCAGCCGGGTGAACACGCCACCCAGCGTCTCGATGCCGAGCGACAGCGGCGTCACGTCGAGCAACAGCACGTCCTTCACGTCGCCCTGCAGCACGCCGGCCTGGATGGCGGCGCCGAGAGCAACGACCTCATCCGGGTTGACGCCCTTGTGCGGCTCCTTGCCGAAGAACTGCTTCACGATCTCCTGGATCTTGGGCATGCGGGTCATGCCGCCGACCAGCACCACTTCGTCGATCTCGCCGGCTTTCAGGCCGGCATCCTTGAGCGCCGCCTTGCAGGGGTCGATGGTGCGCTGGACGAGATCCTCGACCAGGCTTTCGAACTTGGCGCGCGTCAGCTTCAGCGTCAGGTGCTTCGGGCCGGTCGCGTCGGCGGTGATGAAGGGCAGGTTGATTTCGGTCTGCGTCGTCGACGACAGCTCGATCTTGGCCTTTTCAGCCGCCTCCTTGAGCCGCTGCAAGGCGAGCTTGTCGTTCTTCAGGTCGATACCCTGTTCCTTCTTGAACTCGGCCGCCAGATATTCGACCAGACGCATGTCGAAATCCTCGCCGCCGAGGAAGGTGTCGCCATTGGTCGACTTCACCTCGAACACGCCGTCGCCGATTTCGAGCACCGAAATGTCGAACGTGCCGCCGCCAAGGTCATAGACGGCAATGGTCTTGCCATCCTTCTTGTCGAGGCCGTAGGCGAGCGCGGCAGCCGTCGGCTCGTTGATGATGCGCAACACTTCGAGGCCGGCGATCTTGCCGGCGTCCTTGGTGGCCTGGCGCTGGGCGTCGTTGAAATAGGCCGGAACGGTGATGACAGCCTTCTCGACCTTCTCGCCGAGATAGGCTTCCGCCGTTTCCTTCATCTTCTGCAGGATCATGGCCGAGATCTGCGAGGGCGACTGCTTCTTGCCTCCGGCTTCGACCCAGGCATCGCCATTGTCGCCCTTGACGATCTTGTAGGGGACAAGCTTCTTGTCCTTTTCCGTCACCGGATCGTCATAGCGGCGGCCGATCAGGCGCTTGACCGCGAAGATGGTGTTTTCAGGATTGGTGACCGCCTGGCGCTTGGCCGGCTGGCCGACCAGACGTTCGCCGTCGCCCGAGATGGCGACGATGGAAGGCGTCGTGCGCGCGCCTTCCGCATTCTCGATGACCTTGGGCTCCTTGCCATCCATGATGGCGATGCAGGAATTGGTGGTGCCGAGATCGATACCGATAACTTTTGCCATTTCTATTCTCTCCTCTAAGCAGGCTTTCAGGACCCATGAAGGCGTTCCGACGAAAGCCCCTGTTCACAAGAAATCCCGTTCGGCCTCCGGGTTCCGGCGCTGAACGGCTTGGCGCGTATATAAGAACAGGCGGCAGCGGGCGCAAGCATTCTGCGCAAGGCTTCCGTGAACCTTTCCACCTCCGTCGGCGACAGAGGTCAAGGTGCCGCATGGTGCGGCCCGGAAAGGAAGCCCCCCATGACCACCAACCCAGAGGCTCTGAGGTCTCCGGGAGCAACAGGAACTCGGCGCGACCACCGCCTTCGGGACGGGGTCGATGCGCTGGGCTTCCTGCTGATTCCGTTGACCCTGCGTAAGAGCAGGCGTATCGTGACAATGAGGAAAGCAGACAATTCGAGCAGGGAAGAACGAGCCGGACCGCCGCGCCTTGCCCTGGTTCGCGCGGCACAGCCGGACGCTCCTCCCGCAGACTTCGGGGGGAGTTCCATGT
Organism: Mesorhizobium intechi; assembly: GCF_002879535.1. Lineage (GTDB taxonomy): Bacteria > Pseudomonadota > Alphaproteobacteria > Rhizobiales > Rhizobiaceae > Mesorhizobium > Mesorhizobium intechi. Next base: position 80,364 of record NZ_PNOT02000107.1, on the reverse strand, counting down.
CTTGCGATCACGGCCCGTTCGTGTCTTCTCGCGCCAGCCGTTTGCGCCACCTGATCAAGGCAACCGGCGGACTTCTTGCGTTTGCCCTGGCCGCCAGCCTTTGGCTTGGCGGCGTCGCCCGGGCGCAGGACACCCAGATCATCTACCCAGGGTCGATGGCGGTCACCGGGTTTTCCGGCACAATCATTCCGAACTTCGATGAAGGCCTGCCGCCCGGCGTCGATCCGGTCGACGAAACCTTCATCGACACCACTCGCGCCACCTTGCGCGTTTTCGACGTTTCGCATCTCGGCGGGCCGGCCTCCGGCCAGCTCGTCTTCACGCCGCCACCTTTCGAGGTCACGGCCGGCCAGATCGGCCAGGTTTTCGGCCTCGCCTATGATGACGGCGTGCGCGACGGCGTTCCGTCGGGCATTCCCAACCTCTATGCCGCCGCCACCTCGCTGCACGGCATCCGCATCGTCACGCCTGACGCCGACAGTGACGGCAGGCCGGAGCGGCAGCGCCGCGGCACGGCAGGCGCCACCTTCATGGAAGGCCAGTTCGGCACCCAGAACGGCGGCGGACCGGGCACCATCTGGAAGATCGACGGCATTACCGGCCAGGTCGCCAAATTCGCCGACATCGACACCAACAGCGGCCCCGGCATCGGCAATCTCACCTTCGATCCCAATCACCGCCAGTTCTTCGCCTCGGATCTCGACACCGGCCTGATCCATCGCATCGACGCCAACGGCAGATCGATCGATACGTTCGATCATGGCGTCGCCGGGCGCCCGGCGCATGGTCTGGCTCCCGTCGCCGACGATGGCGTGGTGATGGACATTCAGGGTGCCGCCTTCGACACGGAAGACCCCGAGACCTGGGGCTACACCCAGGACGAGCGCCGCGTCTGGGCCGTCTCATACCACGGCGGCCGGCTCTACTATTCGGTCGGCGAAAAGTCGGAAATCTGGTCCGTGGGCATCGCCCGCGACGGCAGCTTTGCCGGCGACCCGCGCTGGGAACTGACGGTCAAGGCCGACAAGGACTACGCCGTCACCGACATTGCCTTCGACAACAGCGGCTTCATGTATCTCGCCCAGCGAGGCCCGGTCGAAAACCGTTATGATTACAGCCAGTTCGCGGATTCCGGCAAAGGCGAGGTCATCCGCTACTGGCACGAGAATCCGGACGATCCGGCAACGGAATCGCTCTGGGTGGAAGTGCCGCAGGAATATGCGGTCGGCTTTCCACAGGGCAACCGGCAATCGGCTGGCGGCCTCGACCTGCAATATGGCTATGACGCCGACGGCAATCTCGACACGTCGGTGTGCACGCAGACGCTGGTCAACACAGGCGACAAACTGCGCGACAATCCAACGCTTGCCGAGCAGCTCTCAGCCGGCGGGCCGCTCGCCGTGCATGGCGTGCAGATCACGCCCAAGGACCTGGTCAAGCCGGCCAACGTGCCGCCCTTCGGTTCCTGGTTCGTCGATTTCGACGGCTATTTCGAAGATCCCGAGGTGGAAGGCCATGTCGGCGACGTCGCCGTCTGGCACCCCTGCGAGGGCCGCGCCGACTATTATGAAGAAATCCCGGGCGGCTACCTGCCACCCTTCTATCCGCCGGACTTCCCACCGCCCGGCAACCTGCCTCCCTGCCTCGATGTCGAGGACGTCCAGTATTACTGCACGCCCTCGGGCCTCGAGGCCGATCTCTATCTCCATGACCATGCCGGCTTCGGCGGCGATTCGATCAAGGCCCAGTCCAGGACGCCAGGCGTCGGGGTGACATCACCCATGTCGCATGCGCCCGGCACGCCTTACACGATCGGCATCACCGGCCACTATCCGGGCGACAGGGTGGATGTTGGACTTTGCTTCTACAGGAAGTCCGACAAGGACAAGGGTGGCTACTACCCTTGCTGCAAGATGACCTTGCCGCTCCGCACCCCAGCCGTCAGCTGCGAACGTTGAGGAGGGGAAGATGAACAATCTCGCACTCTCCCCGTTCGCGCAAAACCACTCAACCGTCATGGAGACGATCATGAAACCCCTGTCATACGCCAGGCGCGGCGCGCGCTGGCTGATGGCGGCCGGTATCGCGGTCGCCATGCTCACCCCTGTACAAAGCCATGCGGAAGACGCCGCTCCGATCACACCGGAACTGAGGCTCGACCTCGACAATTCGCGCGTCGTCAATCCGAGGCCGGAGCGGCTGGTCCCGTTCTTCACCAAGCAAGGCACCCAGAGAGGCTGCGACTATGTCGTCTACTCGCTGAGCTTCGGCCTGCGCGGTGATCCGCGGGGCTTTGCCGACCCGGGCCTTGCGGGCTTGCTGAAGAAACTCAAGATCGAGTTCAAGGACCAGCTTCCGCACGGCCTTGCCATCGTCAACGTCAATGTGTCCGGCGACGGCACCGATTCCTCCGGCGGACCCTTGCCGGGCGCGACGATCAGCAATTCGGCGGGTCCCAACGACACCGCAACGGTGTCCGATTTCCGGCTCTCCGCCGCCGATCTCGACGGCGCGGGCGCAGTCAATGAACGCGTCATCAAGTTCCAGATCACCGCCAAGATCGACCATGCGGCGTTTCCCGCGCCGACGATCGTCGACAATCAGGGCCTGATCAAGGTCAGCAACGAAGCCGGCACCGGGACCATCATCCCGTCGCAGGATCCGAGCAAGCCTGACGATGGCGACTACAAGACCGGTGTGAAGACCTCGATCAAGATCGACGTCACCAAGTGCAACCCGCCACCGCCGCCTCCCGGAAAGGAATGCTTCAAGGTGGAACGCGGCACGGTCGATTGCGTGCCCGGCGGGGGCGCCTTCATCTACCACATGCCGGTCGGCCCGGAGATGGGCGGCAAGTGGGTGCAGGTGTCGACCACCACGCCCGGCATCACCATCATCCCCGACACCCAGCTGGTGCCTGTGGGCGGCGGCGTGCTCAACTGGAAGATCGTCGGCGCGTCGCCCGGCGACGTCATCCACCTCATCGTCACCGGCATCGAGACTTATGCCGGGCCGAAGGAAGGCTGGGGACTGTGCTGCACGCAGACCATCGACATCGTCATCCCGCGTGACCAGCGGTGCCCGCCCAAGGACAAGGAGCCGGACCTCAAGGTCGAGAAACGCGCCGACGTCCCGCGCTGCACCATGGCCGGCGGCTGCGACTTCACCATCAGGGTCAGCAATGTCGGCACCGCGCCTTACAACGGCAAGATCGTGCTCGACGAGGTGACGCTGCCGGCCGGCTCGACGCTGAGTTCGGGGCCCAATCCGCCCTGGGTCTGCGTGCCCGGCACCAGCCCGATGACATGCACCTACCCGGTGACCACGCTCAATCCGGGGGCTTTTGTCGACCTCAAGCTCGGCTTCAGGCCGGCCGGGGGCTGGCAAGGCAGTGCACTGCGCAACTGCGCGACCTACGACTATGCCGCCAGCGGCAAGCCGTTGTTCGGCAGCCAGTCGAACGACCGTGGCTGCGCCTCGATCCCGATCTGCCGCCGTGGCGATCGTGACCGCGACTGCCAGCCGCCGGTGGAGAAGAAGGTCGACCTGATCCTGAAGAAGCGGGCCCGTACCGAAATCTGCACGCCGGACGGTGTCTGCACCTTCGTGATCGACATCATCAACAACGGCACATCGACCTATAACGGGCCGCTGACCGTGATCGACAACTATCCCGGCGGCGCGCCGAGCTCCTCGACCTTCGGGCCGAGCCCGCCCTGGACGTGCGGTCCGAACGGCCCTGGCCAGTTCCGCTGCGACAATGCCGGCATCTCGCTGCCCGCGGGCGCCTCGACGCCGCTCTTCGTCAAGGCGGTCATGCCGGCCGGCTACCAGTCGGATACGGTCGAGAACTGCGCTGCGGTGAAGGCCATTCCCGGTGAGGTCGACCTCACCAACAACAAGGCGTGCGCCAAGGAACGCATCCGTCGTCCCAATGGCGGCAAGCCAGGCCTGCGCATCACCAAGGTCTGCAACGGCTCGCTGGCCGGTGCCGCGGTCGTCTCGTGCCGCATCACCGTCTCCAACGCCGGCACGGCTGCGCCCACCGGTCCGGTGCGAGTCAACGATGCCGCCACGCTGGTGTCGGGCGGCGCGCCCGTCCAGATCCAGACCGTCACCCCTGACGGCGCGGAATGGGCGTGCGGACCGGTTCCGGCCGGCACGCTGTCCTGCCAGATTCCCGGCGCCGTCATGACGCCCGGAACCAGCAGGCACTTCGACGTCACCGTCTCGGCCAATGGCGAGTTCGAGAACTGCGCGCGCGGCTCCTATGGTCCGGCGCCTGGCGACGACATCGTCTATCCGATCGGCCAGGCCTGCGCCAAGGGCGGCGGCGCTTCGACCATCCGTGTCGAAAAGACCGGCGACCGCGAATGCCGGCTCGGCCAGCCCTGCTCGTTCGACATCACCATCACCAATGACGGGACGAGCCCCTTCTCCGGCCCGGTCCGCATCGGTGATGCGATCGGCGTGGAAGGTCTCGGCCGGCTCGACGGCGTTGCGATCACCTCGATCGACCCGCCCTTCGGCTGCTCGCCCGAACCGGCAACCCTGCCTCTGTCCTGCATTGCCAACCTGACGCTCGGCGCCGGCGAAAGCCAGTCGCATCATGTCATCGTGGTCATTCCCGACGACGGGCGTCTGGCCAACCTGCAGGGCAACGTCAATGGCCAGAACTGCGTTGGTGTCCTGTCTCCCGACACGCGGGTGCAGGGCGGCGACGTGCTGTCCAGCGATGCGGCCAATGTGCAAGGCGATCGCGGCAAGGCCTATGCGTGCCATCCCTTCATCATCACCCATGAGGTGAAGAAGGAATGCTCGCCGGGCTTCGTCATGAACGATGCCGGCCGCTGCGTCTGCCCTGAAGGCACCACCTTCCGCAACGGCCAGTGCACCGGCGGCGGCACCAACATCCTGCCGACGCCACCGCCGCCGCCGAAGCGCTGCGTGCTGCTCGAAGGCCAGGTCCGCACCGAGGACGGGCGCTGTATCTGCCCGCGCGGCACGGCGCTGGAGAACGGCAAGTGCGTCAGCAGCGACAGACCCGAGCAGTGCACCATCCGCGGCCAGATCCACAATGCCGATGGCGATTGTGTCTGCCCGCAAGGAACCGAGGTGCGCAACGGCGCCTGCCGTCCGATCCGGCCGAAGCCTCAGGAGTGCGGCATCCCCGGCCAGATCCGCAATGGCGATGGCGACTGCGTCTGTCCGCAGGGCACCGAGGTGCGCAACGGGGCCTGTCGTCCGGTCCGGCCGAAGCCTCAGCAGTGCCGCATCCCCGGCCAGATCCGCAATGGCGATGGCGATTGCGTCTGTCCGCAGGGCACCGAGGTGCGCAACGGGGCCTGTCGCCCGGTCCGGCCGAAGCCTGAGCAGTGCGCTATCCGCGGCCAGGTGCACGATGCCAATGGCGATTGCGTCTGCCCGCGTGGGACCGAGGTGATCGACGGCGCATGCCGGCGCAAGCAGCCGCAACTGGAGCAATGCGACATACGCGGCCAGGTCCACAACAAGCGCGGCGAGTGTGTCTGCCCGCGCGGGACCGAGGTGATCGACGGCGCATGCCGCAGGCCCAGGCAACAGACGGAGTGCGCGCCGGGCACCCAGATGATCAATGGCCAGTGCCAGCCGATCCTCAAGCGGCGCTGCCCGGAAGGCACGATTGGCCGGTATCCCAACTGCCGGCCGATTCGGGGACAGCCATCGCTGGAGATCAACCCGGGATTGCTGCTGCAGCAGGTGCTGCCACGGCGTCAGCCGCAGGTCGACCAGCAGCAGGATCCGGCCCCGAATAGAATCCTGAAGCTCCAGCAGCAATAACCAGCTGCTGGACGCCAGACCGGAAACCCGCCGGAGCGATCCGGCGGGTTATTTTTTATCCTCGGCAATCCTGTCGCGCCATGCGGTGCGGGCGGCGCCGGTACCTGCGCCCTCGACAAGTCACCTGGAGCGCATTAGGCAGTCGGTTCAGAGCCCGATTAAAAGGACGCTTGGAAAGGCCGCAGGATGAGCAGAAAGACCTTGATCGCACCGTCGGTGCTGGCTTCGGACTTTTCGAGGCTCGGAGACGAGGTCGAAGCCGTCGCGGCGGCAGGCGCCGACTGGATTCATCTCGATGTCATGGATGGCCATTTCGTCCCCAACATCACCTTCGGCCCACCCGTCATCAAGGCGATCCGCAACCGCACCAAGGCCTTCTTCGACTGCCATCTGATGATTGCTCCGGCCGATCCCTACCTCGCCGCCTTCGCCGAGGCCGGCTGTGACGGCATGACCGTGCATGCGGAGGCCGGACCGCATCTCGACCGCTCGCTGCAGGCCATCAGGAACCTCGGCAAGAAGGCCGGTGTGTCGCTCAATCCGGCGACGCCGGAAACGATGATCGAATATGTACTCGACCGGCTCGACCTGATCCTGATCATGACCGTCAATCCCGGCTTCGGCGGCCAGGCCTTCATCCCGGGGATCGTCGACAAGGTGAGAAGGGTCAAGGCGCTGATCGGCGACCGGCCGATCCGCATCGAGATCGACGGCGGCGTCTCGCCCGAGACAGCCCCCCTGGTCACGGCGGCCGGCGCCGATGTGCTGGTGGCGGGTGCGGCCATCTTCAAGGGCGGCAGCGTCGAAGCCTACCGCGCCAACATCGAGGCGATCAGGACAGCCGCCGACAGGGCCGCCGGGTAGCCGCGCCCACGAATCAGATTCGCTGAAAGGCCTGATTCGGGCGGACCGCCCGTGGTCTTTGCGCGCGACAGAAAAGATGCTCGCACAGGCACACAGAAACATATAGATCTGCGTGCAAAGAAAACATGTTAAGTTTCTGCTGGTTGTAGAGATGCGCAACCTTCCGCGATCAGATGCGGATCGAGGTATATTCCTTTGTGCTTAAGTACAATAGCGCCATCTTCTGCTTGAGCCCCGTGACGCAGACACGGTATGGTACACGTACGGAAGGTTCTTCTCGGACTCGCATTGCCCGGAAAATTGGGACAAGGAGTCGACCTTGACATACGGAGCTGCCAACCTGAACGACGACGGCACAGGATCCAAGAGCACCCTTGCCAGTACGGTCTACCAACAATTGCGGGAGGATCTGCTCAGCGGCGCTCTTGGAACCGAAAGCAAGTTGCGGGTCGAGTGGGTTGTTTCCAAATATGGCGCCGGCGCTTCACCGGTTCGCGAAGCTCTCAATCGTCTTGCATCCGAAGGACTTCTTGGTCGCCACGACCAGCGTGGTTTTTTCATCATGCCGGTCAGTGCGGCGGAGCTCGACGAGCTGACGCGCACCCGCTGCTGGCTCGAGGAGCGGGCGCTTCGCGAGTCCATCGCCCACCGCACCGCCGAATGGGAAGAACAGCTGGTGCTGGCGCTGCATCGCCTGGGCCGCGCCTCACGTCGTTCGCCGCAAAATGCCACGCCGCTCGATCCCGACTGGGAGAAACTGCACCGCACCTTCCATCGGGTGCTGATTTCTGCCTGCCGGTCGCACTGGCTGGTGGGTTTCTGCGATCAGCTTTCCGATCACGCCTATCGCTACCGGCAAATGGCCAATGACGGCGAAAGCATCCCGCGGGACGATTTCGCCGAACACCGGCTGATTGCCGAATGCGCGCTGGACGGCAACGCCGACGGCGCGGTCCAGGCCTTGATCGAGCACTATCAGCTGACCGCTTCCATATGCATGGAGCGTTTCAAGCAAGGCGAAGTCTCAAAGGTCGCCGCGTCGGCCGCACGCGCCCGCCGGTAACGATCTTTTCCCCTGGCGCCTTGTCGCGATCCTTCGCGACCTTTCGGCGGGCATGACCTGCCGGCCGCCGTTTGCGGCCTTGACGGCATGGCCGGGAAACGCGAACTCTTCGCCGCCGACTCATCGCCCTAAAGGCGCTGGCGGCGTCGCCATTGCCGTCACTGCGGGAAGACTTCATGAGCAATCATCTGTTCGACGCGTTCCGGTCTCGGATGCCGGCGGCAGGGCATCTGTTGATGGAAACCGATGACGGGCGCGCGCTCGTCTACGGCGACATGCTGGCGCGGTCGGCGCAGCTCGCGCATGCGCTCCTGCAGTTGGATGTCGAGCCCGGAGACCGGGTCGCCGTGCAGGTCGAGAAGAGCCCGGAGGCGCTGCTGCTCTATCTCGCCTGCGTGCGCGCCGGTGCCGTCTTCCTGCCACTCAACACCGCCTACACGCTGACCGAGCTCGGCTATTTCTTCTCGGATGCAGCGCCGCGCGTCATCGTCTGCGATCCGGCAAAGGCGGCCGATATCGGCCGCATGGTCGAGCCCTCCGGCGCCGTCGTCGTCACGCTCGACCGCGATGGCCGGGGATCGCTGGCGGACCAGGCCTCGCGTCTGGCGTCGGATTTTCACGATGTGGCGCGCGGGCCGGACGATCTCGCGGCAATCCTCTACACGTCGGGAACGACAGGCCGCTCGAAAGGCGCCATGCTCAGTCACGAAAACCTGGCCTCGAATGCACGGGTGCTGGTCGAGCAATGGCGCTTCACCCCGGGCGACGTGCTGATCCACGCTTTGCCGATCTTCCACACCCATGGGCTGTTCGTCGCCACCAATGTCGTCCTGATGGCGGGCGCCTCGATGCTGTTCGAACGGAAGTTCGATCCGGCCCGCATCGTCGCGCTGCTGCCGCGCGCCACGGCGCTGATGGGCGTGCCGACCTTCTATGTGCGGCTGCTGCAGCAGGATGGACTGGACCGACCGGCGACGAAGACCATCCGTCTGTTCGTATCCGGTTCGGCGCCGCTGCTGGCCGACACGCACAAAGCCTGGCGCGAGCGCACCGGCCACGCCATCCTCGAACGCTATGGCATGACCGAGACCAACATGAACACCTCGAACCCCTATGAGGGCGAACGGCGCGCCGGCACGGTCGGCTTCCCCTTGCCTGGGGTGTCGCTGCGCATCACCGACCCGGACAGCGGCAAGCCGCTGGCCCAGGGCGAGGTCGGCATGATCGAGGTCAAGGGTCCGAACGTTTTTGGCGGCTACTGGCGCATGCCGGAAAAGACCAAGGCGGAATTCCGCACCGACGGTTTCTTCATAACGGGCGATCTCGGCATGGTCGACACCGATGGCTATGTCCATATCGTCGGCCGCGGCAAGGACCTGATCATATCGGGCGGCTACAACATCTATCCGAAGGAACTGGAAAGCGAGATCGACGCGCTTGATGGAGTGAGCGAAAGCGCCGTCATCGGCGTCGCCCATCCGGATTTCGGCGAAGGCGTCACCGCGGTCGTCGTGCGGGTGCCGGGGGCGGCGATCGGCGGAGCCGAAATCCTCGGCGCCATCGCCGGGCGCCTGGCCAGGTACAAGCACCCGAAGCAGGTGATCTTCGTCGACGAATTGCCGCGCAACACGATGGGCAAGGTCCAGAAGAACCTTCTGCGCGAGACCTACAAGGATCTCTACACGTCCCAGGTCGTGGGGTGACTCTCCGCTACGTCGTCTTACGCGGCTTCTCGGTCCTCGTGCCGGAGCCCCACAAGGCGCGCTGAAACAGGCCGAGTTTGCGGTTGCGCGCCACGAGGTCGATATCCCCGACCAGTTTCGCGCCGCCCTTGCGTCGCTCCAGGGTGATCTTGCGGGTGTGGAATGCTTCCAGCTCGGCGCGATGCGCCACGCTGACGATGGTCACCTCAGGCAGCTCGCGGATCACCGTTTGCATCATCTGGTCCTGGCTCTTTTCGTCCAGCGCCGACGTTGCCTCGTCCAGCACGACGATGTCGGGGCGATGCAGCAGAAGGCGCGCGAAGGCGACACGCTGTTTTTCGCCGCCCGACAGCGTCTGGTCCCAGGGCGCTTCCTCCTTGATCCGGCCGGCGAGGTGGCCGAGGCCGACCTTGTCGAGGGCGGCCTTGATCTGCTCGAGCTTCCACTTGTTGGGGGCCGCTGGGTAGGCGACCACCCGGCGCAGCGTGCCCGAAGGGATGTAGGGCCGCTGCGGCAGCATGAACAACCGCTTGTCGGGATGGAAATTGACGCTGCCGCTTCCCCACGGCCACAGGCCGGCGATCGCCCGCACCAGCGTTGACTTGCCCGAGCCGGATTCGCCTGAAACCAGCACCCGTTCGCCCCGTTCGACGGCGACCTCCGTCTCCTTGACCACAGACGTGCCGTCGTCGAGCGTCACGCAGAGCTCGTTGAGGGAAAGCATCGTATCGCCCTTGGTCTCGCCGTGCTGAATGCGCCCGAGCTCGTCGCTCTGCTCGGCGCGCTCCAGCCCGTCGAGCGACATCATCAGCGAAGCGATGCGGCGCGCGGAGGCGTTCCAGTCGGCGAGGCGCGGATAATTGTCGACCAGCCAGCCGAAAGCGCCCTGCACGATGGCGAAGGCGGAGGCCGCCTGCATGACCTGGCCGAGCGACATCGAGCCTTCGAGGAACTTTGGAGCACACAGCAAGACCGGCACGACGGGGGCGAATAGGCTCGAGCCCTGCGAGACAAGGGCCGTGCGCATATGCTGGCCGGTCAGTTGCGCCCAGCGCTTCAGCACGCTGGCGAAGGTCCTGTCGATGCCGCTGCGTTCCTCCTCCTCGCCGCCAAGCAGAGCGATGCTCTCGCCGTTTTCGCGCACGCGCGTCAGCACGTAGCGGAATTCGGCTTCCGTCTGGTTCTTCTCTTCGGACAGCCGCACGAAATCGCGGCCAATGACGAACATCGAGGTTGAGGTGATCGCGGCATAGATCACCGCCGTGACGACGAGGAAGCCGGGCACGGTGAAGGTCGAGCCCCCCAGGGTGAAGCTCAACGCCCCGCCAATCGTCCACAGCACCACGATGAAGGTCGACGCCGAAAGGATGGCGACCATCACGCCGGCAACGAAATCGATCGGGGCCTCGGTGGCGACACGCAGATCTTCCGAGAGGCGGGCCTCGGGGTTCTGGTGGTCGCCCTGCACGAGATTCAGCTGGTAGTAGCGGCCGTTGGCGAGCCAGCGCGCTATCACCGCGTCGGTCAGCCAGGAGCGCCAGCGGCGCTGCATGGTCATGCGCAGATAGACCTGCGCGACGACGAGGCTGAGGCTGCCAAGCACGACAGGCACGAACACGGCGCTCAGGAAATAGACGGTGTGGGCGTCGCGCTTCTCGATGGCGTCGAAGATCGAGCGGTTCCAGACATTGATCCCGTACTGGAAGCCGAGATTGACGACGATGAGGATCAGCAGTGCGACCGTCAACGGCCAGCCGAGCTTGTCGCCGTGCCGCCCCCAATAGCCGCGTCCGCTGATCCAGAATCGCTTCAGCAGGTACTTCTTGCGCGCCTGCTCTGCCTGCTCGGGCGTCAGTTGGGCATCGGGTTCGGCGGCTTCCGGCGGCGGAGCTTCGCCGGCAGTCCCGGACGCGGCCGCCTCGACGGTCGATATCTTCTCGTTGCCTGGCTTCTTTTCGCGCGGCTGCTCGGCGCGTGAGCGATCGTCAAGCCGCCGTCGCGGCTTGGGGGCGCCGCGCGGTTCGATGCCGTCGGCCGGTCTGGGTCTGAGTTTCGCCTCGGACATACGCCCCGACAACGAGCTCGAAATCAAAAGGTTTCATAACCGCCGCTTGCGACGACAAATTCCTGGCCGCGCCCGCTATCGCGGGTACAGCAGTTCGACGACATGATCGGCGATGGCCAGGCTTGCCGTCAGGCCGGGGCTTTCAATGCCGAACAGATTGACGATCCGCCCGGCGCCATGATCGCCCGGACCCTGGATCATGAAATCGGCGGCAGGCTGGCCGGGACCAGACAATTTCGGCCTGACGCCGGCATAGGCCGGCTGCAGGGCGCCGTCGGCAAGGTCGGGCCAATAGCGCCGGATCGCTTCGTCGAAGACGGCGCTTCGGCCGGGATCGACCGTGTAATCGACACGGTCGATCCATTCGACATCGGGCCCGAAGCGCGCACCGCCGCCAAGGTCGAGCGTCAGATGGACGCCGAGGCCACCTTCGACCGGAACCGGATAGATCAGCCGCGAAAACGGCGAGCGACCGGGAAGCGCGAAGTAATTCCCGCGCGCCAGCCTCTGCCGGGGGATGAAATCCCTTGGGAAACCCTCGATCCGGGCGGCCACGGCCTGCGCCTCGAGGCCCGCGGAATTGACGAAGGCGCCGGCCTGGAGGGCGAAGGTCCCGCCAGCGGCATCGCGCGTTTCGATCCGGATCCCGTCGGCCTCGATCGTCGCCCCGGCAACGGTGGTCAGGAACGCAAAGGACGCACCGGCGGCTTCCGCCTCGCCGCGCAACGACAGCATCAGCGCATGGCTGTCGACAATGCCCGTCGACGGCGACAGGAGCGCGCCGGCGCAGGTCAGTGCCGGCTCCAGGCTGACGGCTTCGTCAGGCATCAGGAGTTGGAGGTCGTCGACCCCGCAGCGTCGCGCATTGGCCTCGATCCTGCGCAATCCATCGGTCTGGCTTGGCTCGCTGGCGACGATCAGCTTGCCGGTACGCTTGTGGGCGATGTCGTGCTCGGCGCAGTAGGCGTAGAGACGCCGGCGCCCTTCGACGCAGAGCCGGGCCTTCAGGCTTCCGGGCGCATAATGGAGCCCGGCATGGATGACTTCGGAATTGCGTGAACTGGTGACGGTGCCGATCGCATCCGCCTGCTCGATCACCACCACCTCGCGGCCCGACGCGGCAAGCGCCCTGGCGACGGCAAGCCCGACGACGCCCGCTCCGGCGACGACACAATCGATTGTCTGCATGGCCCCGCCTTCAGCGTGAAGCGCCGGCCTCGAACACCTTGTCGCCGCCGATCCAGACGCTTCCTATGCCAAGATCGTCCGACAGCGCAACGATGTCGGCCGCCGTGCCGTGGGCCAGGCGGCCAAGCCGGTGCGACTGGCCGATCGCCTGCGCCGGATAGAGCGAGGCCATGCGCAAGGCCTCGGACAGATCGACACCGACGACATCGTGCATGAACCGGACAGCCGAGATCATGTCGAGATCGGCGCCGGCCAGCGTGCCGTCGGCAAGCCGGAGGCTCCCGTCCTTGCGGTGGATGGTGCGGCCGTTGAGCGTGAACGAGGTCATGGCGGTGCCGATCGTCGCCATCGCATCGGTGACCAGCACGATCTTGCCCGGTCCCTGTTTGGCGTCGAGCGCGATGCGGATGGTTGCCGGATGGACATGGATGCCGTCGGCGATCAGCCCGGCGGACAATGTGCCGATGCCGATGGCCGCACCGACGAGGCCAGGCTCGCGGTTGCCGATCTGGCTCATCGCGTTGAACAGATGGGTGACCACGCCGGCACCGGCTTCGGCGAAGGCTTTTGCCGTGGCGTAGCCCGTGTCGGAATGACCGAGGCTGACGATGATGCCGGCCTTGGCCAAGGCCGCAACGCGCGCCGGATCGACGGATTCCGGCGCGATCGTGGTGAGCAGCACCGGCAGTTTCGGCCGCGCCGCGATCAGCGTCGCCTGGTCGGCATCCGTCATCGGCCGGATCAGTGCCGGATCATGCGCGCCCTTGCGCGCGATCGACAGATGCGGGCCTTCGAGATGCAGGCCGAGGAAGCCCGGCACCTTTTGCTGCGCGGCGGCCTCGCCGGCGGCGATGGCGGCAGCGGTGATCGCGGGCGTGTCGGTGATCAGCGTCGGCAGCAGCGCCGTCGTGCCGAAGGGCGCATGCGCCCGGCATATGGTTTCGATCGAGGCGACATCTGGATGATCGTTGAGCATGACGCCGCCGCCGCCATTGACCTGGATGTCGACGAAGCCCGGCACCAGCATGCCGCCACCGGTGTCGGCGGTGCGGATATCGGAGGGGATAGCGCCAGAGGGCGAAATAGCCTCGACCAGCCCGTCGCGCACGACGAGTGCCGCATCGTCATGCCAGTCGTCACCATCGAAAATGCGGGCGCCAGTCAGGGCAAAACGGTCGCTCATACGGTCTCCGTCACCTTGCGAAGATTGCGCGGCGTGTCCGGATCGAGGCCGCGATGGCGCGCGAAGGCCTCGACGAACACGTAGAACGAAACGATCAGCGTCAGCGGATCGGTCAGCGGGTGACCGGTGGCGACATGCGGCAGGCGGGTGGCGCGGTTGGCAAGCGCCGAGGTGACGAACACCGGCGCCCCCTTTGCCGCCAACCCGTCGGCCGCCTCGGCGACGGACGGTTCCGAGGCATCGCGCGCGGCCAGCGCCAGCACCGGAAAGTCGGGGCCGATCAGCGCCAGCGGACCGTGCATGACCTCGGCCGCGCTATAGGCCTCGGCATGCATGCCGCAGGTTTCCTTGAACTTTAGCGCCGCCTCGTTGGCCATTGCCGCCGACGGGCCGCGGCCAAGGATGAACAGCGATTTCTGCTTCTCGATGGTTTCGGCCAGCACGCTCATCCAGTCGCAGGCGATCGCCTTGCCGAAATGCGCGGGCAAGCGGGCCAGCGCTGCCAGAAGCGCTTCGTCGCCGGTGGAATGCGCCATCAAAGCGAGACCGGCGACGGCGGAATTGACGAAGGTCTTGGTCGCCGCGACGCTGCGCTCGGGTCCGGCAAGGATGTCGATCGCATAGTCCGAGGCGCGCGCCAGCGGCGAGTCGGCGGTGTTGGTGACTGCGATGGTCAGCGAGCCGCCGGCGCGGGCGGTTTCAGCCATGGCGACGATGTCGGGGCTCTTGCCCGATTGCGAGATCGCGAGACACGCCGAGCCGTCGAGCCTCAGCTTGCGGCCATAGATCGAGGCGATGGACGGACCGACCGAGGCGACGGCGAGGCCCGCGGTCAGCTCCACGGCATATTTCATGAAGGTCGCCGCATGATCGGACGAGCCGCGCGCGACGGTGACGACGAAATGCGGCTCGCGCTCCTTGATACCGCGCCCGGCTTCGGCGAGCACGGCGCCGGAGCCGTCGAGCAGGCGGGCGACGGCCTCGGGGATCTCCTCGATCTCGCGCTGCATATGGGTGATGTTGGAGATCATGGTCGGCCCTCTTCGTTCGGCCCTGTCAGCCGCAGTTCGGCGACGAAATCATAGGCGTCGCCCCGGTAGATGGATCGGGTGAATTCGATCACCTTGCCGCTCGCCAGGTAGGAGATGCGTTCGATATGCAGGCCGGCGACACCGGCCGGCACCTCGAGCAGGCGTGCATCGCTGTCGCCGAGATTGGCGGCTGAGATGCGCTGCACCGCCCGCACCGGCCGGTTGCCGGTCAATTCCAGCGCGGCATAGAGCGAGGAGCCGATGCCCGCCGGGTCGGGCAACGCACTGGCCGACAGCGAGGCGCGTTCGATCGCCAGGGGGGTGTCGTTGGCAATGCGCAGGCGAGCCACGCGCGCCACCAGCTCGCTCGACGACAGGCCAAGCACCATCATCTCGTCGGGCGAGGGCGCGTAGAGGCCGCGGTCCAGCCATGCCGAACGCACCGCCATGCCGCGCCGCGCCATGTCTTCGGTAAACGAGGTCAACCGCGACAGCGATTGCTCGACGCGTTCCATGCGCGGCGCGACGAAGGTACCGGAGCCGTGGCGCTGCACGAGGATGCCGCCCTTGACCAGGTCCTGCACCGCCTTGCGCACGGTGACGCGCGAAATGTCGGCCTTGGTGGCGATATCTCGCTCGGAGGGCAGCGCATCGCCCGGCCCGATCAGCCCACGGTTGACCGCGTCCTCGATGCTTTTGCGCAGCTGCAGGTAAAGCGGCGCGCCGCTTTGCGCGGATTGCTTCAGCGTGGCGAAGATCTGGTCGGCGGCGTCGCTCATCGCGCTGCCTCCACCGGCCTGGCGAAAAGCCGGACCGCCATCTGCACCGCGCCGCCCAGCGCGTCGTCGAGCGGCGGCTTGAGCAGTGCCCGGTAGCGCGCCGACAGGCGCGGCGCATAAAGCGGCGCCAGTCCGCCAAGCAGGCAAAGCGGCGCGTCGTCCGAAAGGCCGAGTGCGCCCAGCGAGGCCTCGACATCGCCGACCGCCTTGTCGACGATCCAGTTGGCGACGGCATCGCCCTTTTGCGCATGCTCGAACACTTTGGGCGCGAAGCCGCCGAAATCGCCCGGCTTGGCATTGGTGGTGAATTCGACCACGTCCTCGGGATTGTTGCGGAAGATGGCCATCATGGCGTCGGTCAGCGGCGAAGCCGTGCGCACGCCGTCATGGGCAAGCAGCGTCTGTTCGAGCAGGTCGCGGCCGATGCGGGCGCCGCTGCCCTGGTCGCCGACCTGGAAGCCCCAGCCGCCGATGGCACGCGACGTGCCATCCTTGCGCGCCATATAGGCGGTGCCGGTGCCGAGGATGGCCATGGCGCCGTCGCCGGAGCCGACGGCCCCTTCGAGCGCGATCTCGGCATCGGTCTCGACGCGGCTGATGCTGAACGGCAGGATGGCTTCGAGCTGCTGCCGGTAGGTGCCGACATTGGCACCGGCAAGGCCGAGAACGGCCGGCGTTTGCGGGATGAGTTCGGCATCCTGCCCGGCGGCGATGAAAGCCTGCCGCGCGGCATCGACGATGTTCGAGCGCGCGCCGGTGAGGTCGGTGCGGATGTTGGCGGCGCCGCTTTTGGCACGGCCAATGACCGTACCTTCAACCGTTGCCAGGGCGGCCCTGCAACTGGTGCCGCCGCCATCGATGCCGAGCACGAATTTCACGCGATTTCTCCTCCGGGCGGATAATACCAATAAAATACCAATAGCCAAGGGTTAATTTCCGTTTCAAAAAGATTAAGCCGTATTCTACTGAAAGCCCTGCATTTTTCGTCGGCTCAGCGATTTCCTGTCCGCGATTTCGTTAATGCGTGTGGACAAGTGGTATTTTTTTGGTATTGTTCCGGTATCGGAGGAACGCTGATGGCTGAAACGCGCACCGAAGCGCTTCACAGAAATGCCGAGGGGCTGGATATCCAGGCCCCGGAAGCCATCCTTGTTTCGCTGGCCGATGCGCAGATCGAAGCCGCAAAGGCGGTCCGCAACGCCATCCCCGCCATCGCCAAGGCAGCCGAGATCATCGCCGGGCGACTGAGCGGTGGCGGCAAGCTTGCCTATGCCGCGGCCGGCAGTTCCGGCCTGATGGCGCTGGCCGACGCCCTGGAACTTCCCGGCACGTTCGGCATCCGGCGCGACCGTATTGCCATCCTGATCGCCGGCGGCGACGAGGCCTTCAAGACGCTGGCCGGCGGCCCAGAGGACGATACGGAGGAAGCCGCGGTGGCGGTCGCCAAGGCCGGCATCGGCGCGGGCGATTGCCTGATCGCCCTTTCCGCCAGTGGCACCACGCCCTATGCGGTGCGCGCCATCGAGGAAGCTGCCAGCCGGGGTGCGGCCACCATCGGCATTGCCAACAATCGGGACTCGGCCCTGCTTCGTCAGGCGGAAATCGCCATCCTGCTCGAAACGCCGCCGGAAGTGATCGCCGGCTCGACGCGCATGGGCGCCGGCACCGCGCAGAAGATCGCGCTCAACATGCTGTCGACGCTGACCGCCGTCCATCTCGGCCATGTCCATGATGGCTACATGGTCAATCTCACGGCCGACAACATAAAGCTGCGCGACCGCGCCGCGCGCATCGTCGCCGCCATCAGCGGGCGCGACAGGGACGAAGCCGCCCGGCTGCTCGAAAAGAGCGGCGGCGCGGTCAAGACCGCCATTCTGCTCGCCGCCGGCGCCGACAGCGCCGATGCGGCGCACAAGATACTGGAAGAGGCCGGCCAGAAGCTGCGGCCAGCCCTTTCCAGGCTCGAGCATGATCCCGGAAAAGATCATGCTCGAACAAGGAAGTAGGGCCTATTTCATCCCGATTTCCATCGGGACGAAACGGGCTTGCGAGGGGAGCAAGGGGTCAAAAGCCTCTGTTCTCATCAAAACCGAACCTGAAAAAGGTCAACAGGGAGACTGAGCATGACAACGAAATTACTGACGGCACTGCTTCTGGGCACCAGCATTCTCGGCTCGGCCGGGTTGGCTCACGCCGAGGACGTAACGCTCAACATCGAAAGCTGGCGCGGCGACGACCTTGCCATCTGGAAGGACAAGTTGATCCCGGCCTTCGAAGCCAAGAATCCCGGCATCAAGGTGGTGTTCGCGCCATCGGCGCCGACCGAATATGACGCCGCCCTTGGCGCCAAGCTCGCCGCCGGCTCGGCTGGCGACCTGATCACCTGCCGCCCCTTCGACAAGTCGCTTGAACTCTACAAGAAGGGCAACCTCGCCGATCTCTCGGCGCTGCCCGGCATGGAGAACTTCTCGCCCGTCGCCAAATCCGCCTGGCAGACCGATGACGGCAAGGCGAGCTTCTGCGTGCCGATGGCGTCCGTCATCCACGGCTTCATCTACAACAAGGATGCCTTCGACAAGCTCGGCATCAAGGTGCCGACGACCCGCGACGAGTTCTTCGCCGCGCTCGACAAGATCAAGGCCGACGGCACCTACATCCCGATGGCGATGGGCACCAAGGACCTCTGGGAAGCCGCGACCATGGGCTACCAGAACATCGGCCCCAACTACTGGAAGGGCGAGGACGGCCGCGCTGCGCTGATCAAGGGCACGCAGAAGCTCACCGACAAGGACTGGGTCGCTCCCTATGAGGAACTGGCCAAGTGGAAGCCATATCTCGGCGACGGCTTCGAGGCGCAGACCTATCCGGACAGCCAGAACCTGTTCACGCTCGGCCGCGCCGCCATCTACCCGGCCGGCTCGTGGGAAATCGGCCTGTTCAACACCCAGGCCCAGTTCAAGATGGGCGCCTTCCCGCCGCCGGTCGAGAAGGCCGGCGACACCTGCTACATCTCCGACCATACCGATATCGGCATGGGCCTGAATGCCGCCTCAAAGCATGCCGACGCCGCCAAGACCTTCCTGTCCTGGGTGGCCTCGCCTGACTTCGCCACCATCTACGCCAACGCGCTGCCGGGCTTCTTCAGCCTGAACTCCTCGCCGGTGAAGATGGCGGACCCGCTGGCGCAGGAATTCGTCTCCTGGCGCGGCAAATGCAAGTCGACGATCCGCTCGACCTACCAGATCCTGTCGCGCGGCACGCCGAACCTCGAAAACGAGACCTGGGTTGAATCGGCCAACGTTATCAACGGCACCGACACGCCGGAAGCCGCGGCCAAGAAGCTGCAGACCGGTCTCGACAGCTGGTATAAGCCGGCGAAGTAACAGCTCAGGCAACGGAGCCGGCCGGGCGCATGCCTGGCCGGTTCCGAATACCCCGTTCAGATGGCGATTGTCGGCGCCGCCTCGTGGCCTTACCCTTGCTCGTCTTGGGGAAGGCTAGCTGACCAGTCGCAGGCCTCCGTTCTTGCCGCACCGGCAAGGATGTCTGGGCCGAGCATCGAGGCATCATCTAGCAACAACATCGTCTGGAACCGAGAGACGGCGGGAACCGAACTCATGGCCGCAGATATCCGACCGAAAAGACCGTTCCGCTGGCATATCGCCATCTTCCTGGCGCCGGCCGTGCTCGTCTATACGGCAATCATGATCCTGCCGCTCGCCGGTACGCTGCAGCTGTCGCTGTTCCGCAACATCGAGCAGCACCAGGTCTTTGTCGGACTGGACAATTTCCGCACCCTGTTCGGCGACCCCAACTGGTCGGTGAATTTCTGGAACGCGCTGCGCAACAACGTCTGGTTCTTCATCATCCATATGCTGGTGCAGAACCCGATCGGCGTCATGCTGGCAGCCCTCCTGTCCAGCCCGAGGCTTAGATTCGCGGCCTTCTACCGCACGGCGATCTTCGTGCCGACCATCCTGTCCTTCGTCATCGTCGGCTTCGCCTGGAAGCTGATCCTCTCGCCCCTCTGGGGCGTGGCGCCGCACATGATGGACCTGGTTGGCCTGAAAAGCCTGTTCACGCCGTGGCTCGGCAAGGAAGAATACGCGCTTACCGCGCTCAGCCTGATCTCGGTCTGGCAGTTCGTCGGTATCCCGATGATGCTGATCTACGCTGCACTCCTGTCGATCCCCGACGAGGTGATCGAGGCCGCCGAATGCGACGGCATAACCGGCCTGTCGCAGTTCTGGAAGATCAAACTGCCGCTGATCCTGCCGTCGATCGGCATCATCTCCATCCTCACCTTCGTCGGCAATTTCAACGCCTTCGACCTGATCTACACCGCGCAGGGCGCGCTCGCCGGGCCGAACTATTCGACCGATATTCTCGGCACCTTCCTTTATCGCGCCTTCTTCGGCTTCCAGCTGCAGGTCGGCGATCCCAATATGGGCGCGGCCATCGCCACGATGATGTTCCTGATCATCCTCGGCGGCGTCTGCGTCTACCTCTTCCTCGTCCAGACGCGCCTGCGTCGCTACCAGTTCTGAGGGCAAGAGATGAGCACCGCCACCCGTTCGCTGCCCCGCACCATCGGCGCCCACGCGATCCTGTTGACCTACACCGCGATCGCGCTGTTTCCGGTGATCCTGGTCATCATGAACTCGTTCAAGTCCCGCGCCGGCATCTTCGGCGCGCCGCTGACGCCGCCGACGCCGAAGACATTCGACCTGATCGGCTACACCACGGTGATCGGCCAGGGCGACTTCATCCACTACTTCCAAAACAGCCTTGTCGTCACTGTCGCCTCGCTGTTCTTCGTGCTGCTGTTCGGCGCCATGGCGGCCTTCGCGCTGTCGGAATACCGCTTCCGCGGCAATTCGCTGATGGGGCTCTATCTCGCGCTCGGCATCATGATCCCGATCCGGCTGGGCACCGTCGCCATCCTGCAATTGATGGTGGCGAGCGGGCTGGTCAACACGCTGACGGCGCTGATCCTGGTCTACACCGCGCAAGGCCTGCCGCTGGCCGTCTTCATCCTGTCGGAATTCATGAAGCAGGTATCCGACGATCTCAAGAATGCTGGCCGCATCGACGGCCTGTCGGAATACACCATCTTCTTCCGGCTGGTGCTGCCGCTGGTGCGGCCATCGATGGCGACGGTCGCCGTCTTCACCATGATCCCGATCTGGAATGATCTGTGGTTCCCGCTGATCCTGGCGCCGTCGGAGGAGACCAAGACGGTGACGCTCGGCGCGCAGCTCTTCCTCGGTCAGTTCGTCACCAACTGGAACGCCATCCTGGCAGCACTCTCGCTGGCGATCATGCCTGTGCTGATCCTCTACGTCATCTTCTCGCGCCAGCTGATCCGCGGCATCACGTCGGGAGCCGTCAAGTGAGCGACGGCCGAAAGATTATCGTGCAGGCGCTTGTCGAGACAGCGAGCCGCTATGGATTTCGAGGCGTTCGCGCCACGAATTTCTACAGGGAATGGCCGGAGACGATCTGCTTGCTGAACCTTCAGAAATCTTCCTGGGGGCCGCAATTCTATATCAACGCCGCTGTCTGGTTCAGGCGGCTTGGTCCGGAGCGCCGGCCGAAGGAATACAAATGCCACATCATCTGGCGGCTCGACTCTCTGATGAGCGACGAGCAATCCAAGGCATTCGAGGAGGCGCTCAATCTGGATCGTTCGATCCCGGATGACCGGAGATATTCGCTGATCAAAGAGGGTATCGAAACATACGGTTTCGGACTTCTGGCGCGTTGCGAAAGCGAAGAGGCTGCTCTGCAGACCGCCGATGAAAAGGGGCCGAATGTGAGGGTGGCTCTCGCGGCCCGCAGGCAAGAAAAGTAGATTGAAATGGTCCAATCCCTTCGCGTCGTCGTCGCCGGGCTCGGCAATATGGGCCGCAGCCATGCGCTGGCCTATCATACCAATCCGGGCTTCGAGATCGCGGCCCTCGTCAACCGCTCCGACGTGCCGCTGCCGGACGGGCTGGCGGGCTATGGCATCAGGCGCTCCTTCGACGAGGCGCTGCGCGAGGAAAAGCCCGATGTCGCCTGCATCGCCACCTATTCCGACAGCCATGCCGACTACGCCGTGAAGGCGTTCGAGGCCGGTTGCCACGTCTTCGTCGAGAAGCCGCTGGCAACGACGGTGGCTGATGCAGAACGCGTGGTCGCGGCCGCCAAGGCCAACGGCAGGAAGCTGGTGATCGGCTATATCTTGCGCCACCATCCGTCCTGGATCAGGCTGATCGCCGAGGCGCGCAAGCTCGGCGGTCCCTATGTCTTCCGCATGAACCTCAACCAGCAATCATCAGGCGATACCTGGGAGACGCACAAGCAATTGATGCGGACGACATCGCCGATCGTCGACTGCGGCGTGCACTACCTCGACGTCATGCTGCAGATCACCGACGCGAAGCCGGTGGAGGTGCGCGGCATGGGACTGCGGCTGACGCAGGAGGTGGCGCCGGCAATGTACAATTACGGCCACCTGCAGGTGCTGTTCGATGACGGTTCGGTCGGTTGGTATGAGGCCGGCTGGGGTCCGATGATTTCCGAAACCGCCTTCTTCGTGAAGGACGTCATCTCGCCGAATGGCTGCGTGTCGATCGTCATGAAGGAAGGTGTGAAGTCGGATGACATCGATACCCACACCAAGACCTCGACCATCCGCCTGCACAGTGCGGCGACCGGTCCCGACGGAAAATTCGCCAAGCAAGACGAAATGCTGTCGATGGCGGGCGAACCCGGCCACCAGGACCTCTGCGACCTCGAACAGGCCTTCGTGCTGAAGGCGATCCGCGAGGATCTGGATCTCACCCGCCACATGGACGACGCGGTGAAGTCGCTCGCCGTCTGCCTTGCCGCCGACGAGAGCGTGCGCAGCGGCGCAGCCGTCAAACTCTAAAGCTAGGAACAATATTGTGGGCTCGCTGAAGATCGAGAATGTGAAGAAGGCCTTCGGGCCGGTCGAGGTGCTGAAGGGCATCAACCTCGACGTGACTGATGGCGAATTCGTCGTCTTCGTCGGCCCGTCGGGCTGCGGCAAGTCGACCTTGCTCAGGGTCATCGCCGGGTTGGAGGATTCGACCTCGGGCCGCGTGGTCATCGACGGGCAGGATGTCTCCGTCACGCCGCCGGCCAAACGCGGCATCGCCATGGTCTTCCAGACCTATGCGCTCTATCCGCATCTTACGGTGAAGAACAATATGGGCCTCGGTCTCAAACAGGCCGGCACGCCGGCGGCCGAGATCGATCGCCGCATTGGCATTGCCTCGTCAATGCTGTCGCTGGAGCCCTATCTCGAAAGGCGCCCGGCCGAACTCTCCGGCGGCCAGCGCCAGCGTGTCGCCATCGGCCGCGCCGTGGTGCGCGAGCCCAAGCTTTTCCTCTTTGACGAGCCTTTGTCGAACCTCGATGCGGCACTGCGCGTCAACACGCGGCTTGAGATCGCGCAGCTGCACCGCCGGCTCAAGGCAACCATGATCTACGTCACCCACGACCAGGTCGAGGCGATGACGCTGGCCGACAAGATCGTGGTGCTCAACGCCGGCCGCATCGAGCAGATCGGCGGCCCGATGGAGCTCTACAATTCACCGGCAAACGAATTCGTGGCCGGCTTCATCGGCTCGCCGAAGATGAATTTCATCGACGGTGCGCGCCTCGGCGAGACGGCCAAGACCATCGGCGTGCGGCCGGAACATCTGACCGTCGATCCGAAGTCGGGCAGCTGGAAGGGCACCGTGGTCCATGCCGAGCATCTCGGCGCCGACACCAATCTTTATCTCGATTGCGAAAAGGCCGGGCTGATTACGGTACGGATCTTTGGCGTGTATGACGCCGAGCCGGGCGCGACGCTTTATGCGACGCCGGATCCGGCGAAGACCTATCGGTTTGGCGCCGATGGGAAGACGATCAAGTAGCGCGGGACCGCGCTCTCCCTTCCCCCCTTGTGGGGGAAGGTGGATCGGCGCGTTAGCGCCGAGACGGATGGGGGGTGCTCAGCGAAGTGAGACGTCGGCGTTCCCTGGAGCACCCCTCATCCGACCTCGCTTCGCGAGGCCACCTTCTCCCGCAAGGGGACAAGGTAAGGAGCCGCCGCCTACAAATCAGCCTTGAACGTCTGCTTCTGCTGGCCGAGGCCCTCGATGCCCAGTTCCACCACGTCGCCGGCCTTGAGGAACACCGGCGGCTTCATGCCGAGGCCAACACCGGGCGGGGTACCTGTCGAGATGATGTCGCCAGGGTGCAGCGACATGAACTGGCTGAGATAGGACACCAGATATTTGACGCCGTAGACCATGGTCTTGGTAGAGCCGTTCTGCATGGTCTTGCCGTTGACGGTCAGCCACATCTTCAGGTTCTGCGGATCGGCGACTTCGTCCTTAGTCACCAGCCACGGGCCGGTCGGGCCGAACGTGTCGCAGCTCTTGCCCTTGGTCCACTGGCCCTGGCGTTCGGCCTGGAAGGCGCGCTCGGACACGTCATGCGCAACGGCATAGCCGGCGACATAGTCGAGCGCATCGGCTTCGCTGACATATTTCGCCGTCTTGCCGATAACCACGGCGAGCTCGACTTCCCAGTCGGTCTTTTGAGAGCCGCGCGGGATCAGCACGTCGTCATCGGGACCGACGATCGCCGAGCTTGCCTTCATGAAGATGATCGGCTCCGGCGGCACGGTGGCGCCGGTTTCGGCGGCGTGGTCGGAGTAGTTGAGGCCGATGCAGATGAATTTCCCGGTGCCGGCGACGCAGGGGCCGAGGCGAGGCTTGCCGGAAACCGCCGGCAGCGACTTCGCGTCAAGCTTGCCCAGCATCTCCAGCGAGGCCGGATGAAGCGTGGTGCCGGCAATGTCGGTGACATGGGCGGAGAGATCGCGGATCGTTCCATCCGCATCGAGCAGGCCGGGGCGTTCGCTCCCCGCCTCGCCGTAGCGCAGCAGTTTCATCTAATCCTTCTCCTGGTTGCGGCCTCGCGGCCTTTTGCAAAATCTCTCCCCGAGGCGATGGCTCCCCGAGCAGCCGGGCGGACCGTACCCATCGACCTCTTCCCGGGCAAGCACGGACAGCTGTTGGGCGTTCCGGCACCCTGGATTTTCAGACTTCCCGATCCGGCAAACGTTAGCGCGCGGCCCGATCTCAGATCGACCAGCCGCCGTCGATATTATAGGCCTGCCCGGACGTATAGGTCGCGCCGGCCAGGTAGACGGCGAGATCGGCGATTTCCTCCGGCGTGCCGAGCCGGCCCATCGGCTGGCGCGCGATGAAGGCGGCGCGGGCCGCCTCATAATCGCCTTGCGCGTGCATGCGGTCCTGCAGCGACGGGCTCTCGACGGTGCCTGGGCAGATGGCGTTGCAGCGTATGCCCTTGCCGACATAGTCGGCGGCAATCGCCTTGGTCAGGCCGATGACAGCGGCCTTGGTGACGCCATAGGCAAAGCGGTTCGGCACGCCTTTGCCGGCGCCGGCAACGGAAGACATGTTGACGATCGATCCGTCGCCGCGCTCCAGCATGCCGGGCAGCACGGCCCTGATGGTGCGGATCATGGCGCGGACATTGAGGTTGAAGGCGAAATCGAGATCGCCATCCTTCATCTCCAGGATCGAGCCGGAATGGACGAAGCCGGCGCAGTTGAACAGCACGTCGACGCGGCCGATCTCGGCGAAGGCGGTGTTGACCGCCTCGTCGTTGAGCACATCCAACTTGCGGGTCTTGATTCCAGGCGTCTTGGCGAGTTCGGCGAGAAGCGTCTCGTTGATGTCGGTGGCGTGGACGGTGGCTCCAGTCTTGGCGAAGGCCAGCGCGCTCGCCTTGCCGATGCCTTGCGCCGCCGCCGTGATGACAACGACCTTGCCTGCCAGATCCGCCATGCCTTTTTCCTCGCCTGCTTGGGTCAACTGCCTTTATCGGCGGCCGGCCGAGGCGTCATGTGCCAGTCAGGCTCGATTGTGCGGCCTGTGTCGCAGCCAGTTCACTGATAAAGATGTTTTTTCTCGTTAAAGAACATATGTGCGGGCGTCAAGCCCGAACACGATCACAGTGCGACAGCCCGCGAATGTCAGTCGCCGTAAGGCACCCAGACATTCTTGACCTCGACGGCGCGGCGCAGGAAAGCATCGCCGGCCGCCTCGTCGGATGCCCAGTCGAGGCCGCGGCCATTGCCGCTCCAGACGCGTTTGAGGTTGCCAATGGACTCGGCTTCCGCCTTGGCGCAGGTCTCGGCATCGGCGAACACCCAGAGCCCGTCGACATCGTCATGCTTGGCCAGCACGCCGGCAAGTTCGGCGCTGCGGCCGGTGACGATGTTGATAGCGCCGGCCGGAACGTCGGAATATTCGATCACCTGGTAGAGATCGGTGGCGAGCAGCGGATAGCGTTCCGAAGGCACCGCGACCACCGTGTTGCCCATGGCCAGCGCCGGCGCCACCAGCGAGATCAGGCCTAGCAGCGGCGAAGCGTCCGGCGCGACGATGCCGACGACGCCGACCGGCTCATGCAGCGCCAGCGTCACCGCGCGGGCCGGCGGCTGGTGCACGCGCCCCTCGAACTTGTCGGCAAGGCCGGCATAGAGGAACAGCCGTTCGATCGATTGCTCCACCTCTTCCCGCGCGGCCTTGGCATTGGCGCCGGTCAGCTCGCTGAGACGGGCGGCAAACTCGCCAGCGCGGCCGGAAAGATTCTCGGCCAGATAATAAAGCACTTGCGAGCGATTGTAGGCGGTGGCTTCCGGCCAGCCTTTGCAGGCGCGCGCGGCGGCAACCGCGTCACGGATGTCCTTGCGGTTGCCAAAGCCGACTTCACCGGCCAGCTTGCCCTTGGCGGTGGCGACGGCCAGCGAATAATTGCCGTCCGGCCGCACCTGCTTGCCGCCGATGAACAGTTTCGCGGTGCGGTCGATGGCCGCGCCGTCAGCCTGCTCGACCGGCTGCGCGGAGACCGTTGCCGACTTGATGACCGGGCCGAGCGGCAGTCTTGCCGCGAGATATTCGAACATGCCCTCGCGCCCGCCCTCGCGGCCGAAGCCGCTTTCGCGGTAGCCGCCAAAACCGCAGGCGGCATCGAACATGTTGGTGCCGTTGACCCAGACGACGCCGGCCTTCAGCTGCGGCGCGACATGGAGCGCGAGGTTGACGTTCTCACTCCACACACTCGCCGCGAGCCCATAGCGCGTGTTGTTGGCAAGCTCGATCGCTTCCTCGGTGTTGCGGAAGGTCATGGTCGCCAGAACTGGCCCAAATACCTCTTCCTGCGCCAGGATATTAGCCGGCGAAACGCCGGTGGCGAGCGTCGGCAGATAATAATAGCCGGAGGCTGGCAGCGCCGCGTCCGGCTGCCAGCAGACGGCGCCCTGCTTCGCGCCTTCGGCGACCAGACCCTTGACGCGGTCGAGCTGCGTCAGATCGACCAGCGGACCGATATCGGTGTTCTTGTCGAGCGGAGCGCCGACGCGCAGCCGGCTCATCCGCGTCTTGACCTTGGCGATCAGGGCTTCGGCGATGCCTTCCTGCACAAGGAGCCGCGATCCGGCGCAGCAGACCTGCCCCTGGTTGAACCAGATGCCGTCGACCAGGCCTTCGACGGCGCT
This sequence comes from Mesorhizobium intechi, assembly GCF_002879535.1. Lineage (GTDB taxonomy): Bacteria > Pseudomonadota > Alphaproteobacteria > Rhizobiales > Rhizobiaceae > Mesorhizobium > Mesorhizobium intechi. The sequence goes on along the minus strand of NZ_PNOT02000107.1, from coordinate 53,075 downwards.
GTCGAGATCGGCATCCTCGAAGACGATGAAGGCCGATTTGCCGCCGAGCTCCAGCGACAGTTTCTTGCCCGACCCGGCGGTGGCTTTCCTGATGATCTTGCCGACTTCCGATGAGCCGGTGAAGGCGATCTTCTGGATGCCGGGATGGTTGACGATGGCCGCGCCCGCTTCCGGTCCGCCCTGCACGATGTTGACGACGCCCTTCGGCACGCCGGCGCGCTCGCAGATCTCGGCGAACAGGATGGCGGTGAGCGGCGTGAATTCGGCGGGCTTCAGCACCACCGTGCAGCCGGCGGCCAGCGCCGGCGCGATCTTCCAGGCCAGCATCAGCAGTGGGAAATTCCATGGGATGATCTGGCCGACGACGCCGACTCCCTTGTGCCCGGGAAAATCCTTGTCCAGCGCCTGCGCCCAGCCGGCGTGGTGGATGAAATGGCGGATCGCCAGGGGCACGTCGATGTCGCGGCTTTCGCGGATCGGCTTGCCGTTGTCGATGGACTCAAGCACCGCGAACAGGCGCTGATGCCGCTGCATGGCGCGGCCGATGGCATAAAGCACTTTGGCGCGCTGATAGCCTGAACTGGCGTTCCATTTCGGCAGCGCTTTGGTGGCGGCCGCAACCGCCGCGTCGATATCGGCGGCACTGGCGTCGGAAACCTTGGCCAGCAGCTTGCCGGAAGACGGCTCGCTGGTGTCGAAGGTCTTGCCGCCGGAAGCGGCTTTCCAGCTGCCGTCGATGAACAGCGCCTTGCCGAAGTCGCGCGCGGCAAGCCAAGCATCGGCCTCGTTGCGGGTTTCAGGCGCCGGACCGTATTCCATGGCGTGATAGCGGTCGAGAATATTCATGGGGTGCCTCCTTCACCCTTCCCCTTCGCGGGGAGGGTCGACCGGCCAAGCCGATCGGGGTGGGTGCTCAAGCCATTGCGTGGCGGTGATTGGCCGAATAGTGACCGGTCAGATGGTGCTCGAGCTGCCGCTCGATGTCGGTCAAAAGGCTGGACGCGCCGAAGCGGAACAGCTCCGGTTCCAGCCATGGCCGGCCGAGTTCCTCCTTCATCAGCACCAGCCAGTCGAGCGACGCCTTGGCGGTCGAAATGCCGCCGGCAGGCTTGAAGCCGATGAGATAGCCGGTTTCCTCGAAATAGGCCCTGATGGCGCGCACCATGGCGAGGCCAACGGGCAGCGTGGCGTTGACGCTTTCCTTGCCAGTCGAGGTCTTGATGAAATCGGCGCCCGCCATCATCGCCACCATCGAGGCCAGCATGACGTTGCGCAAAGTGGCGAGGTCGCCGGTGCCCAGAATGACCTTCAGATGCGCGTCTCCGCAGGCAGCGCGCATCGACACGATCTCGTTGTAGAGCTCCCGCCACTTGGCGCCGAACACCAGCCCGCGCGGGATGACGACGTCGATCTCGTCGGCGCCGTCGCGCACCGAAGCCTCGATTTCCTGCAGCCGGGTCGACAGGGGTGCCAAGCCATGCGGGAAGGCGGTGGAAACGGCGGCGACGTGGATGCCTGTGCCGCGCACGGCATCGACGGCCGTGGCGACGAAGGGGTGGTAGACGCAGACGGCGGCCGGCCGGATGGGTTCCCCTGCGATGCCGAGGCCTTCGACGATGTCACGGCGAAACGGATTGATCGCCTTGGCGCAGAGCCGGCGCACGCGCTCCTCCGTGTCGTTCGAGTTGAGCGTCGTCAGATCCATGCAGGCGACGGCGCGCAGCAGCCAGGCCGCCTGGTTATCGGCCTTGATCGAGCGCCGCTTGGTCAGGCTGGCGACGCGCCGTTCGAGCGCCGAGCGGTTGACGCTGCGCACCGATTCCATGAAGCCGAGGTCGAGTTTCATGCCGGGATTGCGCGCAATGCGATGATCCGGCGGTATCGGGGTGTTGGCGGCGGCGCGGGCCGGCAGCGGCGTCACCTTGGTGCCAAGATCGGCTTCGCGGATTGTGCTGCTCATCTCCTGCCCTTTCATTCAGCGACTTGCGCTTATGTCTTGGTGCGCGTCGTTTCCCGACAAGATAGCCCGTGAAGCCACGCTTCACGAGTCCTCAAGCGAGGGATAGCCGAAAAAGGCCGCGAAAGCAGCTAGTTTTTGACCGCATGGTCAAAATGCAGGTTTTGAGGTCGGCGTGCGGCTCAGCCGACGAAGGCGCGCTCGACGACGAAAGTCGCGGGATGGCTGAGCGAGCCTTCCTGGAAGCCGAGGCTTTCGGCGAGTTCCTTGACGTCCTTCAACATATGCATCGAGCCGCAGATCATGATGCGGTCCGTTTCCGGATTGAGCTTCTCGATGCCGAGGTCGGCGTAGAACTTGCCCGAACCGATCAGCGCGGTGATGCGGCCCATGCAGGCCGATTCTTCGCGGGTCGTCGAATTGTAGAGCGTCACGCGCCCGGTGGTCAGTTCGCCGATCAGCGGGTCGCTTTCCAGGCCCGCCACCAATTCCTGGCCGTAGGTCAGCTCGGCATTGTCGCGGCAAGTATGGGTCAGGATCAGCTGGTCGAATTTCTCATAGGTGTCGGGGTCGCGCAGCAGGCTGGCGAAGGGCGCGATGCCGGTGCCGGTCGAGATCATGAACAGCCGCTTGGCCGGGGTCAGCGCGTCGACCACCAGCGTGCCGGTCGACTTCTGGCGCATGATGACGGTGTCGCCGACCTGGACCTTCTGCAGTTCCGAGGTCAGCGGGCCGTCCGGCACCTTGATCGAGAAGAATTCAAGCTCTTCGTCCCAGGCCGGGCTTGCCACCGAATAGGCGCGGAACACCGGCTTCTCGGCATTGGGCAGGCCGATCATGACGAATTCGCCGGAGCGGAAGCGCAGCGACTGCGGGCGGGTGATGCGGAACGAGAACAGCCGGTCGGTGTAGTGCTTCACCGAGACGACCGTTTCGGCATAGACATTGGCTGGAATCGGGAACTGAAGCGGGCGGGCGCCGGCGGTGTTGAAGGCGGATGTGGTGTTCATCAAATCCAACTTTCTGGCCCAACCGGGGACGCGGGCGCCAAACCTTTTCCTGCACGTCCGGACCGTTCAGGTCCCGGCGTGCTGCTCGCACACTCCCAAAGCGGTAAGCTCTTGTGTCCCGAATTTATTAGTATACAAACGATATTTGCGTCAAGATACCGGCGCGAAACACCTTTCCAAACTGCGCCATATCCGTAGTCCCAGCATTTCGGGTTTCGACAATGGAAGAGAATTTTTCGGTGCAGCCGCCGGATTCCCTGGGCAGCGTCGTGGCCGGCATCGATGTCGGCGGCACCTTCACCGACCTGCTTCTGGTCGACGGCCGGCACGGTGGCAAGGTGCATATCGCCAAGACCCCGACGACCGTCGACAACCAGGCCTTCGGCGTGGTTTCGGCGCTTGGCGCCACCGGGTTTGCGATCGACGGCATCGACCTCATCGTGCATGGCACGACCACCACCACCAATGCCGTGCTCGAGCGCCGGCTGGCCAAGACCGGCATGATCACCACGCGCGGCTTTCGCGACGTGATCGAGCTTGGCCGGCGCACGCGGCCGCACCCCTATGGCATGACCGGCACTTTCGTTCCCGTCATCCCGCGCAATCTCAGGCTCGAAGTGTCGGAACGCGTCGAGGCCTCGGGTGCGGTAAACACGCCGCTCGACGAGGCCGAAATGCGCGAGGCAGTGAAGGCGCTGATCGCGGCCGGCTGCGAATCCCTGGTGATCCATTTCCTACATTCCTACGCCAACCCCTCGCATGAGCGGCGCGCCGCCGAGATCGCCGCCGAACTCTGGCCGAACGGCTACATCACCACGGGCCACGCGCTGCTGTCGGAAGCGCGCGAATTCGAGCGCGGCGTCACCGCGTCGGTCAATGCCTCGGTGCAGCCGATTCTCGAACGCTATGTCGAGCGGCTGCGCAAGGAATTGGCCGCCAAAGGCTATGCCCGCGACTTCCTGATCATGAACGGCAATGGCGGCATGATCTCGGCCCGCTTCGTCACACGTGAATCGGCCAAGACCGTAATGTCCGGTCCGGCCTCGGGCGTCATCGCTGCCGCCTATACGGGCAAGCGCGCCGGCTTCGACAACCTCGTCACCTACGACATGGGCGGCACCTCGACCGACGTGGCGCTGATCCGCAACGCCGAGCCGGCGGTCTCCAACGAGATCGAGATCGAATATGCCATGCCGATCCATGTGCCGATGGTGGCGGTGCACACGGTCGGCGCCGGCGGCGGTTCGATCGCCCGCGTCGACGCGGCCGGCCTGATCCAGATCGGCCCGGAAAGCGCCGGCGCCAATCCCGGCCCGATCTGCTATGGCCGCGGCGGCCTGGAGCCGACGATCACCGACGCCAATCTGGTGCTCGGCCGGCTGGCGCCGAAGAAGCTGCTGGCCGTTGAAAACCCGGTCACAGTCGAGCGCGTCACCGGCGTCTTCGAGGACAAGATCGGCAAGGCGACCGGACTGTCCGGCGTCGAGGCGGCGGGTGCGGTGCTGCGGCTCGGCAACATGAAGATGGCGGGCGCCATCCGTATGGTTTCTGTGTCGCGCGGCCATGATCCGCGCGATTTCGCGCTGTTTGCCTTCGGCGGCGCCGGCCCGCTTCATGCGACAGCGTTGGCGCGCGAACTCGGCCTGCCCCGCGTGCTGGTGCCGGCACGTCCCGGCATCACCAACGCGCTCGGCTGCGTCGTCGCCGATCTGCGCCATGACTTCGTCAACACCATCAACCAGCCGGTCTCGGTTCTCGACGAAACCCAGCTGCACCAAGTATTGGAACGGCACCGAAACGAAGGCGGGGAACTGATCGGCAAGGAGGCGGTGAAGCCGGAGACGATCCGCGTCAGCCATTCCGCCGACATGCAGTTCGTCGGCCAGACCCACATCATCAATGTGCCGCTGCCGTCCTCGTCGGTGACCCGGCAGGAGCTGCAGGCCCTGTTCGAAAAGGCATATTTCGCCCGCTTCAAGGTCGAGCTGCCGGAAATCCGCGCCAACCTGGTCAACCTCAACACTTCGGTGACCGGCGTGCGCCCGGCGATCGACCTGTCGCGGCTGATCGACCCGGCCGGGCGCGCCGGGACGCTGGACGAGGCGCGTCGCGAGATCCGGCCGGTCTGGTATGCGGGCCGATGGCACGACACGCCGGTGTATGCGCGCGAAAAGCTGCCGCTCGATGCCGTTATCGAAGGGCCGGCGATCCTCGAACAGATGGACGCCACCACCGTGCTCGAGCCCGGCGACCGCGCCCGCTGCGATGCCGACGGCAACATCATCATCGACATTGGCGAGGCCTGAGATGTCTCACATTGATATGGCCAAGCTCGACGCCATCACGCTTTCGGTCCTCCAGGCCGCGCTGCAGCAGGTCTGCGACGAGATGGATCTGACATTCTCCCGTGCGGCGTTCTCGCCGGTCATTGCGGAAGCCAACGACCGCTCCGACGGCATCTATTCGGCCGTCGACGGCTCGCTGATCGCGCAGGGAAGCCAGGGCCTGCCGGTGTTCGTCGGCGTCATGCAATATTCGACGAGGACGGTGATCGAGATGATCGCGGACGGCCGCTGCCTGGCCCCTGGGCCGGGCGACATCTACATTGTCAACGACCCCTATCTTGGCGGCACCCATCTGATGGATGTGCGCTTCGCCATGCCGGTCTACAGGGACGGCAAGATCTTCTGCTGGCTGTCCAACACCGGCCACTGGCCCGACATTGGCGGTTCGGTGCCCGGCGGCTTCTCGGCCTCCGCGACCGCGGTCGAGCAGGAAGGCCTGCGGCTGCCGCCGGTCAAACTGTTCAAGAAGGGTGTGCTCGATCCCGAGATCTACGCCATCATCTGCTCCAACATCCGTGTCGCCGACCAGCGCATCGGCGACATCAGGGCGCAGGCCGCGGCGCTGCTGATCGGTCAGGATCGGCTAAACGAAATCCTGGATCGTTACGGGAGCGAAACAGTGGTCGAGGCGATCGCCGAACTGCGCCGCCGCGCCGCCGAGCAGATGCGCGCCAACATAGCCGCCATTCCCGACGGCACTTATCATTCGAAGGCCTTTGTCGATTCCGACGGCGTGGTCAACGAACCGCTGACCATTGCGCTTGCGGTGGAGAAACAGGGCGACACGCTGACCTTCGATTTTTCGGGCTCGTCCAAGCCTTGCGCCGGGCCGATGAACAGCGTGCTGGCGACGACCTTGTCCTCGGTCTACCTCGCCATGCGCCACATTTTCCCGGATGTGCCGATCAGCGCCGGCGCCTTCGAGCCGCTGATCGTCAAGCGGCCGGAAGGCACCTTCCTCGATGCCAAATATCCGCGTCCCGTGTCGGGCTGCGCGGCGGAAGTCTCGCAGCGCATCGCCGAGGCGGTGTTTGCGGCCATGGTCCAGGCATTGCCCGACAAGGTGACGGCCGCACCCGCCGGCTCCAGCGGCAATTTCGCGCTCGGCGGCAACGACCCGGTGCGCGGCCGCGACTACGTCATGTACCAGATCTCCGGCGGCGGCTATGGCGGCAATTCTGGCCATGACGGGCTGACCAATGGCTGCTCGACCATCGGCATTTCCAAATCGCCGCCGGTCGAGATCATGGAGCAGGCTTTTCCGGTGCTCTACCGCCACTACGCGCTGCGCGAAGGCTCGGGCGGCGCCGGCAAGCATCGCGGCGGCTTCGGCCTCGCCTATGAGGTCGAGATCCTGCGCGGCGATGCGCGGGCCTCCTTCGTCATGGATCACGGCCGTTTCGGCCCGCAAGGCGCGCTCGGCGGAAAGGACGGCGAGCCCAACAGCGTGACGGTCTTCCGGGGCGGCGTGGAGCATGTGCCGCCGCATCTGTCCAAGGAGCAGGACATTCCGCTGAAGGCCGGCGACCGCGTGCGCGTCGGCACGCCGGGCGGTGGCGGCTATGGCGACCCGCGCGAGCGTGACGCCGGTCTTGTCCTTCGCGATGTGGCGCTGGGGTACTACACCTCAGCGCAAGCCAGCGAGAAGTTTGGCGTGGTCCTGTCGGCGGGTGACCTCACGATTGACCGCGAGGCGACGGACAGGCAGCGCGCCGGCTAAACACCGCATCCGCCACGGCGTGGATCGCGCATCGCGCCGTGATCGCCGCAGCGCATGTCGCTTCCGTCTCCGCCGCGCGCATGAAAGCCCCTAGACTTCTCCGGTCAACGGAGATCTGGAACATGCGTCTTTTCGGTCGTTTCGTGCTTGCCGCTTCCGTCGCCCTTGCCGCCGGTGCCGCCAGCGCCCAGGACAAGCTCAGGATCGGCACCGAGGGCGCCTATCCGCCCTTCAACTATGCCAATGCCGACGGCACGCTGGGCGGCTTCGACATCGACTTCGGCAAGGCGCTGTGCGCGCAGATGAAGGCCGAGTGCGAATTCACCGTTCAGGACTTCGACGGCTCTATTCCCGCGCTGCAAGCCGGCAAGTTCGATGCCATCATCAACATCACAATCACGCCGGAGCGGGCGCAGAAGGTCGAGTTCACCCACAAATATTACCAGACGCCGCCGGCCATCGCCGTGCCGAAGGACTCGACCATCGCGGGCACCTCTCCCGATGATCTGAAAGGCAAGGCGCTCGGCGTGCAGACCGCCACCATCCACCAGAAATTCGCCGAGCAGAAATATGCGGGCTCCACCGTCAAGGCCTACCCGACCGGCGACGACGCCCGTACCGACATGGCCAATGGCCGCCTCGATGCGATGATGGACGGCTCGATCATCCTGACCGAATGGCTGAAGAAGCCCGATGGCGCCTGCTGCAAGCTGCTCGGCACGCTGACGGCCGATCCGGCCATTCACGGCCCCGGCGTCGGTATCGCCCTGCAGAAGGGCAACAAGGAACTCGCCGACAAGTTCAATGCGGCGATCGACGCCCTGCGCGCCAATGGAAAGTACAAGGAAATCAACGACAAATACTTCTCGTTCGACGTCTACGGCAGCTGAGACCGTTTGGAAATTCTACTCTGGCGGCCATCTGAAGGTGTTTCCTGCGCTTCCGGTGCTCACGGACCTGAACGTCCGCTGCCCTCCGGTTCTCGAAACCACCACCCTATGTCTCGCCAGAGCGAATCTCGAAACGGTCTCTAGACCACAGATACATTATGGAGACCTTCTTGGCTGAGCGGCGTTCCCCCTTCTACAGCAGCATCGTCGGATTGGGCGCGACCATGGGTCGGGTCGGCGGCGATTTCATCTCGGCCAAATATTACTCCGGCATCGCCGACGAGCACCTGAACACGCGCGCCAATGTCGGCGTGCAGGATCTCAGCACCATGGGCAAGATGGACATCAAGGGGCCAGAGGCCGAGGCGCTGGTCAACCATGTCATCGTCAACGATGCCGCGGCGATGAAACCGGGCCACGTCCGCTATTCCACGGTCTGCCGCGAGGATGGCGGCATCATCGACGACCTCACCGTGTTCCGGCTGGGACAGGAGCATTTCATGCTGGTCACCGGCTCGGTCAATCGGCTGAAGATGCTGCCCTGGCTGCAGCACCATGCCCAGGGCCGCAAGGCCTATGTCACCGACATCACCGCCGCCGTCGCCTTCCCGACCATCCAGGGCCCGCGCTCGCGCGAATTGCTGAAGGCGATGATCGGCGATGCCGACCTCGACGGACTGAAGCGCTGGTCATTCACCGCGGGCCATGTCAACGGCACACGCGTCCTGATCTCGCGCACCGGCGTGACCGGCGAACTCGGCTTCGAACTCTTCGTGCCGGCCGACGAGGCGGCCTCGCTCTGGGCTACGCTGATGCGAGCCGGCAAGGACTTCGGCCTGAAACCTTATGGCGTGCTGGCGATGTTCACGCTCGGCCTGGAGAAGGCCTATCCGGCGCATGGCATCGACATGGACGAGACCCGCACGCCGTTCCATGTCGGCCTCGACCGCTGGATCAAGTTCGACAAGGGCGACTTCATCGGCCGCGAAGCGCTGCTCAAAATCCGCGACAGGGGCCTCGACGAGCGCTGGACCGGCCTGATCCTCGACGGCGACAGACCGGCGGCGACGGACGCCAGGGTTTTGGCTGATGGCGAGGATGCCGGCGTCGTCACCTACAGCGACCACGGCTATTCCCTCGGCAAGGTGCTGGCGACCGCGCATTTGCGCTTGCCGTTTACGAGCGTCGGCACCGAGCTCGGCATCGACATAGGCGGCAAGCCGACCCGCGCGGTGGTTGCGCCGATGCCGTTCCTTGATCCGGAAGGGGTTAGGTTGCGGGCTTAGCCGGCTCACCCCCGCCGGTTCAGCCGTGCCGCCAATCAATCCCCCTCCCACTGGATCCCGCACACCAGGATGATCAGCACGATCACCACCGCGACCATCGCCGAGGTCTCGAACCGCTGGTAGCCACACCGGATGGCGAGGTCGCCGAGACCGCCGGTGCCGCTGGCCGGCCACGGCCGAGGCGCCGACAAGCGTCACCGAGGTCACCGCGAAGCCCTCAAGTCAAGCCTTGCACCCGGCCCGATGCGACGATACGGGATGACGGGCCTTGACGGCCAGGCTGTGCTCGGCAAAGCCTTGTCGCCGATTGCAAGCTCGGAGAGAATTTCACGTGCTGCCCGAGAACATCCGCCGCTCCCTGCCAATGGCGCTTCTTCATGCCCGCGAAGTGGTGATGGCCCGGTTTCGCCCGATGCTCGCCGCGCATGACGTGACCGAACAGCAGTGGCGCGTGTTGCGGGTGCTGAGCGAGGCCGGCCCGGTCGACGCGACCGAGCTTGCCGATCGCGCCTCTGTGTTGCCGCCCAGCCTGACGCGCATCATCAAGGCGCTCGAGGGCCGGAGATATATCACCCGCAACAAGGCGGAAGGCGACGGTCGCCGTGTCGTCCTGGCCATCGCCCCGGCCGGCTCTGCCCTGATCGTCGCCCTGTCCCCCGAACGCCGCGTCATCTATGACGACATCGAGCGCCGCTTCGGACATGAACGGCTGGAGCAGTTGCTCGACCTGCTGGACGCGCTGATCGACGGCGAGAGCTGAGCTCATCCGCCAAAGCTGCAGAGCCGTGTCGGCTGTGCGTGGTTGCGATCGACATAGGGCAGTGCCGAGCCGCCGCCCAGGCGCAGGCCGGCAACGACACCATCCGCCGTCGCTGGTTGCCGTCGCGCTCTCCCGCATCGCGCGTCTCGCGCCGGCGACTGCCGCCGCCGCCCGATCGTCCGATGCATTGCTGGCCATGGGCCTGCGCCGGCCTGTCGATGCGCATTTCCGCGACAACTCGCCGGTCGACCGTTACGTCGAGACGCTGGCCACGACACCGCGTCATCTCGACAGGGCCGCCCATGCGGTGCTGGGCAGCGGCGTCAAGCGCGTCGTCGGCGAGCGATGGCTTCCGCAAGCCAAGCGGCTCCTGCTGTTCACCGTGCGCACGGTCGAGGACATCGCTTGCCAGATCGGCTTCGACCAGCCGGCCTCTTTCTCGAGGTTCTTCCGAGAATGGACAGGCGAAGCGCCTGCCGCCTGGCGTCGGAAGCAGTTGCCGCAGGGCGGAGGCGAGCCCCGCGCACTTTCCCGCTTGACTGACCGGCCGGACCGAATACCCTAAGGCCAAATACCGGCTCTGATCGCCGGGCGGCAAGAATGCCTCGTATGCCTCGCCCTTGCGGCGCTGGCTGCGGGGCTTTTTCATTTCTGGGGTCCTGTTTGAAACGGCGCATCGAGATCGGCATCCTCTATTCCCGTTCGGGGAGCTATCAGCTCGTCTCCGATGCTTGCCGCATGGGTGCCATGCGGGCGATCGCCGACATCAATGCCGACCGCGGCTCAGGCATCGAGCTGGTGCCGGTCGAGCGCGATCCGCAAAGCAATGCCGACCGCTACGCGACGCTTTGCGAAGACATCTTCAAGACCAGCAGCGCGCGTCATGTCGTCGGCTGCGTGACCTCCTGGAGCCGCAAAGAGACCATTCCGGTGCTGGAGAAGGCCGGCGGCATGCTCTGGTATGCATGCCCCTATGAAGGCTTTGAGGCCAACGAGCATGTCGTCTATATGCACGCTTGTCCCAACCAGCATCTGGTGCCGCTGATGGCCCATGTCGTGCCGCGCTTCGGCGCCAACGGCTTCCTGCTCGGCTCGAACTATATCTGGGGCTGGGAGATGAACCGCGTGGCGCGCGACCTGATCGCCGACGCCGGCGGCAAGGTGCTGGGCGAACGCTATCTGCGCATCGGCGAGACCGACGTGTCGCGCCTGATCGGGGAAATCCGGGCGACGCGGCCGAGCTTCATCCTCAACAATCTGATAGGCACCTCGTCCTACGCCTTCCTCGCCGACTATCGCCGGCTGGGCGACGAGGATGCGGCCTTCCGTCCGGAAAATTGCCCCGTCATCTCCTGCAACCTCACCGAGGGCGAACTGCCGGCGATCGGCGAGACAGGGAGAGGGCATCTGTCCGTCGGCCCGTATTTCGCGCCGCGGCCGGCGGCCTTCGCCTCGTCCTTCGAGGCCTCGGCCTATGCCTCGGTGCAGGTCATGGCCGACGTGCTCTCGCGCAACCCTGAAGCCGGACCCGGGGAATTCTCCAAGGCCTTCGCCGAACGGCGCTTCTCCACCCGGCTCGGACCGATCGTCATCGACGCCAACACCCAGCACGCGACGCTGCCTGTCATCATCGGCCGGATCGCCGATGGGTTCTTCGAGGTCGTCAGTCGTGAGGATGAGGTCGCGCCGGATCCCTATCTGTCGCGCTACGATCCTGCCAGGACGTTCGGGCGTCCGCGCCTGCGGGTGGTGTCGTGACCAGAACGCCGCGCATTCCCAATCTCGGCGGTGCCAGGGCCTTCATCCTGCATCGCCCGCATCCCACGGTGCAGGCCATCACCAGGCAATTGTCGGCCATCGGCCTGATCGCGCTGGATTGCTGGCCGGAACTGCCGCCGGGGGCGCTGGCGGCCGATTTCGTCTTCTTCGACGCAGATCTCGGTTTCGACGAGCAATTCCCCTGGAAAGCCGGTGAAGCGCCGATGCCGCTGGTGGCGCTGATCGGTTCGGAGGCGCCCGGCCGCATCGAATGGGCGCTGTCGCACAAGGCCGACGCGCAACTGCTTAAGCCGGTCGGCACTGCCGGCGTCTACAGCGCGCTATTGATCGCAAGGCAGAGTTTCGAGGCGCGCAAACACCTGGCCGGCGAAATCGCATCGCTGCGCCAGCGCGTCGCCGAGCGGCAGACCATCGTGCGCGCGGTGGCGGCGTTGTCGAAAGGCTCGGACGACGAGCGCGCCTATGCGCAGCTGCGCTCGCTGGCGATGAGCTGGCAGATCAGCGTCGAGGATGCCGCGCGCCGGATCGTGGCGATGACCGACGAGGAAGCAACGAGCGGGGAAGGCGGCGATGACCAGTCCCATCGCGCCTGACCTCACGGCGCCCGCGCGCATGCCGGCCAAGCCGCGCGCCGGCGTCTGGCGCCGGCTGGTCAAACGCCGCCTGGCGTTGCTCGGCCTTGTCATCGTCGCCATTGTCGTCGCCGCCGCCGTACTGGCGCCGTGGCTGACCGGCTATGATCCCAACGAGCAGATGTTCGACGGCCTGACCATAGAGGGCTCGCCACTGCCGCCGGATGCCAAGTTCTGGCTCGGCACCGACCTGCTCGGCCGAGATCTTCTGACCCGCATCCTCTATGGCGCCCGCACCTCGCTGATCATCGGCATCGTCGCCAATGGGGTGGCGCTGTTCATCGGCACACTCGTCGGCGTCACCGCCGGCTATTTCCGCGGCTGGATCGGCAGCGCGCTGATGCGTTTCACCGATCTGATGATGGCGTTTCCGGCGCTGCTGCTCGCCATCTGCCTGGCGGCGGTTTTCCAGCCGAGCCTGTGGATCGTCGCCATGGTCATCGCGCTGGTCAACTGGGTGCAGACCGCGCGCGTCATCTACACCGAAACCTCCTCGCTTGCCGAGCGCGAATTCATCGACGCCGAGCGCACCATCGGCGCCGGCGCGCCACGCATCCTGTTCCGCCACATCCTGCCGCATCTCCTGCCGACCATCATCGTCTGGGGCACGCTCGGTATTTCGACGACGGTGCTGCTCGAGGCGACGCTCTCCTTTCTCGGCATCGGCGTGCAGCCGCCGACGGCATCCTGGGGCAACATCATCTTCGAGAACCAGACCTATTTCCAGGCCGCCCCCTGGCTGGTGTTCTTCCCGGGAGCGGCGATCCTGGCGCTTGCGCTGGCCTTCAACCTGATCGGCGACGCGCTCCGCGACATCCTCGATCCGACGCAAAGAGGCCGGGCATGATCGCCTATCTCGGTCGCCGCGTCATCCAGTCGCTGCTCATCCTGCTCGGTGTCTCGCTGATCACCTTCGCGCTGCTCTATCTCTTGCCGGCCGATCCGGTGCGCCAGATCGCCGGCCGCAGCGCCACGCCGCAGACCGTCGAGAACATCCGCCAGCAACTCGGTCTCGACCAGCCCTTTGTCGTCCAGTACTGGCACTATCTGACCAGGCTCGTCAGCGGCGATCTCGGCCGCTCCTACATCCAGCGCTCCGAAGTCACCGAGCTCATCGTGTCGCGGCTGCCGGCCAGCCTGCTCTTGATGGTCGGCGCCATCCTGTGCGAATTGCTCATCGGGCTGAGCATGGGCCTCATCGCCGCCGTCAAGCGCGGCACGGCGACCGACCAGACCTTGATGGTCGCCTCCTTCGTCGGCGTCTCGGCGCCGCAATTCGTCGTCGGCCTTCTGCTGCTCTACGTCTTTGCCGTCAGGCTCAGCTGGTTTCCGATAGGCGGCTACGGCACCTGGCGCCATCTGGTGCTGCCGTCGCTGACCATGGGCATCCTCGGCGCAGGCTGGTACGCGCGCATGATGCGCTCGTCGATGATCGACGTGTTGCGCCAGGATTATGTGCGCACCGCGCGCGCGAAAGGCCTGGCGCGCGGCGCCATCGTTTTCCGCCATGCGCTGCCCAACGCCATCCTGCCGGTCATCGCCATGATCGGCATCGATATCGGCATCTTCATGGGCGGCATCGTCGTCGTCGAAAGCGTGTTCGGTTGGCCCGGTATCGGTCAACTCGCCTGGCAGGCAATCCAGCGCGTCGACATCCCCATCATCATGGGCGTCACGCTGGTCTCGGCCTTCGCCATCGTGCTCGGCAACCTCTTGGCCGACATCATCGCCCCCTTCATCGACCCCCGCATCAAACTCAGATGAAACCAAGAAAACGATCAGAGAAAGGGAACACCAAATGAGAAGATTTCTGGCCACCACCGTGGCGGCATCGGCGTTGGCGCTGATGCTCGGCATGGCAAGCGCCCGCGCCGAGGATACCATCGATCCCAACGCCAAGCAGGGCGGCGCCATCACCATCACCTACAAGGACGATGTCGCCACCCTTGACCCGGCGATCGGCTACGACTGGCAGAACTGGTCGATGATCAAGAGCCTGTTCGACGGTCTGATGGACTACGAACCGGGCACCACCAACCTCAAGCCCGACCTTGCCGAAAGCTACGAGATTTCGCCGGACGGCAAGACCTTCACCTTCAAGCTGCGGCACGGCGTGAAATTCCACAATGGCCGCGAAATGACCGCCGACGATGTGAAATATTCGCTCGACCGCGTCACCAACCCGAAGACGCAGAGCCCGGGCGCCGGCTTCTTCGGCTCGATCAAAGGCTATGACGATGTCGCCGCCGGCAAGGCCGAAAGCCTGTCTGGCGTCACCGTCGTCGATCCCTATACGGTCAAGTTCGAGCTGACCCGCCCCGACGCCACCTTCCTGCATGTGATGGCCATCAACTTCTCGCATGTCGTGCCGAAGGAGGAGGTCGAGAAATACGGCGCGGATTTCGGCAAGCATCCGGTCGGCACCGGTGCCTTCAAGCTCGCGGAGTGGACGCTCGGCCAGCGCATCGTCTTCGAGCGCAATGCGGACTACTGGCACAAGGGCCTGCCGCATCTCGACAAGATCACCTTCGAGATCGGCCAGGAGCCGATCGTGGCGCTGCTGCGCTTGCAGAAGGGCGAGATCGACGTGCCCGGCGACGGCATTCCGCCGGCAAAATTCCAGGAGGTGATGGCCGATCCCGAACAGAAGGCGCGCGTCGTCGAAGGCGGCCAGCTGCACACCGGCTATGTCACCATGAACACCACCATGGCGCCGTTCGACAATGTGAAGGTGCGCCAGGCCGTCAACATGGCGATCAACAAGGCGCGCGTCATCCAGATCATCAACGGCCGCGCCGTGCCGGCCAACCAGCCGCTGCCGCCGTCGATGCCAGGTTACGACAAGGAGTACAAGGGTTACCCCTATGACGTCGCCAAGGCCAAGGCGCTGCTGGCCGAGGCCGGCCATCCCGATGGCTTCGACACGCAATTGTTCGCCATGAACACCGACCCGAACCCGCGCATCGCCCAGGCGATCCAGCAGGATCTGGCGGCGATCGGCATCAAGGCCAGCATCCAGTCGCTGGCGCAGGCCAACGTCATCGCCGCCGGCGGCGACAAGGCCGGCGCGCCGATGATCTGGTCGGGTGGCATGGCCTGGATTGCCGATTTCCCCGATCCGTCCAACTTCTACGGCCCGATCCTCGGCTGCGCCGGTGCGGTACCGGGCGGCTGGAACTGGTCGTGGTATTGCAACAAGGATCTCGACGCCAAGGCGGCCGAGGCCGACTCCGTGGTTGACCCGGCCAAGGCCGTCGAGCGCGACAAGATGTGGAGCGCCATCTACGACAAGATCATGGAGGACGCGCCCTGGGCGCCGGTGTTCAACGAGCAGCGCTTTACCATGAAATCGGCCCGCATGGGCGGTGCCGACAACCTCTATGTCGACCCGGTCCATATCCCGATCAACTATGACAATGTGTACGTAAAAGATGTGCAATAGTTGCGACTACACCATCCATGGGCGCCATCACCATTTCGGCTGGGACAATTCCTTTGTCCCGGCCGAGCGGGTGGCGCCCGGATCGACCATCGAGTTCCAGTGCCTGGATTCCTCCGGCGGCCAGCTGAAGGCCGACAGCACGGTCGCCGACATCGCCAAGCTGGACTTCGCCGGGATCAACCCGGTGACCGGACCGATCTTCGTCGATGGCGCCGAACCGGGCGACGCGCTGAAGGTGACGATCGAGTTGTTCAAACCGTCCGGCTTCGGCTGGACGGGGAATATTCCAGGATTTGGCCTGCTCGCCGACGACTTCAAGGAGCCGGCGCTGAACATCTGGAAATACGACGCGGCCTCTCTCGAGCCGGCGCTGTTCGGCAAAAATGCGCGTGTGCCGCTGAAACCTTTTGCCGGCACCATCGGCAACGCGCCGGCCGAGATGGGCCTTCACTCGGTGGTGCCGCCGCGGCGCGTCGGCGGCAATCTCGACATCCGCGATCTCGCCGCCGGCACCACGCTGTACCTGCCGGTGGAGGTGGCCGGTGCGCTGTTCTCGGTCGGCGATACGCACGCCGCGCAAGGCGACGGCGAGGTCTGCGGCACGGCGATCGAAAGCCCGATGGATGTCGTGCTGAAGCTCGACCTGGTCAAGGATGCCAGGCTGAAGACGCCGCGCTTCACCACCCCTGGCCCGGTGACGCGTCACCTCGATGCCAAGGGCTATGAAGTGACGACGGGTATCGGCCCCGACCTGATGGCGGGCGCCAGGGAAGCGGTTGCCCAGATGGTCGACCTGGTTGCCGGGCGCTACAAGATCGACCCGGTCGAGGCCTATATGCTCGCCTCGGTGTGCGGCGATCTCAGGATCAGCGAGATCGTCGACATGCCGAACTGGGTGGTGTCGTTCTACTTCCCGCGCTGCGTGTTTGAATGAACGCAGGCGCTGGCAAAAACCGGATCGGGGCAATCACCCCGGCAACGGCCGGATCGGTGCTCGACATCGCCAACCTCTCCGTCAGCGTGCGCGGCGAGGACGGCGAGCGCGAGGTCGTGTCCAACCTGTCGCTGACGCTGGCGCGCGGCGAGACGCTTTGCATCGCCGGAGAATCCGGCTCCGGAAAGTCGATGACGGCGCTGGCAATCATGCAGCTCCTGCCGCAGCCTGCCGCCCGCATTTCATCTGGAAAGATCCGGCTTGGCGATACCGATCTGACGGTTCTCGACGAGCGCCGGATGCGCCGCGTTCGCGGCGACCGCATCGCCATGATCTTCCAGGAGCCGATGACCTCGCTCAATCCAGTGCTGTCGATCGGTCAGCAGCTCACCGAATCCATCGAGGCGCATACCAGCCTCTCGCCAGCCGAGGCCCGCCAGCGCGCCATCGAGGCGCTGAAGGCGGTGCGCATTTCGGAAGCCGAAAGCCGGCTAAGGCAGTTTCCGCATGAACTCTCCGGCGGCATGCGCCAGCGGGTGATGATCGCCATGGCCCTGGCGCTCGAGCCCAACGTGCTGATCGCCGACGAGCCGACGACCGCACTCGACGTCACCGTGCAGGGGGAGGTGCTGGAACTGCTGCGCGACCTGCAGCGCCAGCACGGCACCAGCATCATCCTCATCACCCACGACATGGGCGTGGTCGCCGAAATGGCCGATCGCGTCATCATCATGCGGCATGGCCGCATGGTCGAGGAGGGCAAGACATCGGACATCTTCGCCCGGCCGCGCGCGGATTATACGCGCGAACTGCTGGCCGCGGTGCCGCGCATCGGCAGCGGCGTGGGCCGGCAGAAATCGAGGCATATGGAGACGGCAACGCCAGCCAGCGTCGCCTCGGTCGAAGACCTGCATGTCCGCTTCGACCTGCGCGGCGGCGTCTTCGGCCGGGTCACCCGCCGGGTTCATGCGGTCGAGGGGGTCAGCTTCTCGATCGCGCCCAACGAGACGCTGGCGCTGGTCGGTGAATCCGGCTGCGGCAAGTCGACCACCGCCAAGGCGCTGGCCGGGCTGGTACCTTACAGCGGCGACATCATCGTTGGCGGACGCAACCTGTCGGGCCTCGGCCGTGACGAACGCAAGGCGGTGCGCCGCGACGTGCAGATGATTTTCCAGGACCCCTTCGCCTCGCTCGACCCGCGCATGCGCGTCGGCGACCTCGTCGCCGAGCCGCTGGTGATCCACGGCATCGCCTCCAGGGACGAGCGCAGCCAGCGCGTCGCGGCACTGTTCGAACGCGTCGGCCTGTCGGCCGATCAGATGGATCTCTATCCGCACGAATTCTCCGGCGGCCAGCGCCAGCGCGTCTGCATTGCCCGCGCTCTCGCCTTGCGCCCGAAGCTTATCATCGCCGACGAAAGCGTTTCGGCACTCGATGTCTCAGTGCAGGCGCGCGTGCTCGATTTGTTGAAGGAATTGCAGCGCGAATTCGGCGTCGCCTATCTCTTCATCTCGCATGACATGGCGGTGGTCGAGAACATCTCCGATCGCGTCGCCGTCATGTATCTCGGCCAGATCGTCGAAATGGGCACGCGCGATCAGGTCTTTTCCAACCCGCGCCATCCCTACACCAGGCGGCTGATCGAAGCCGTGCCTGTGCCCGATCCGGCGCGGCGCAGAAGCCGCTTTGCCCGCCTCGACCAGGAAATCCCGAGCGCCACCCGCAGGATCGGCGAGGCGCCGCTGAAACTGGCGTTGCAGGATGTCGGCAACGGCCACCTCGTCGCCGCGGACAGCTCGCCGGTGTAATTTAGTTCGGCACGATGATCGGGTCCGCGGGCGGCTGGCCTGCAACCTTGCGCATGGTCGACAGCAGGTGCGGAAAGACCCGGTCGGTGGAAAAATGCCGCCGTGCCTTGGCGCCCGCCTGCCGGCCGAGCTGCATCCGCAGCGACTGGTTCCGGATCAGTTTCAGTGTGGCATCGGCCATGGCAGCCGGATCGGCCCGTTCGACGATGATGCCGGCATCGTCCTCGACGAAATCCGGCGCCCCGCCGCTGCCTGCGAAGCAGATCACCGGCAACTCGGCGAAGGCCGCCTCCAGCATGACGCGGCCGAACGGCTCTTCGCGGGATGTCAGAAGAAACAGATCGGCAGCCCGGAGATAGCCGCGCACATCGTCGACATCGCCCAGAAATGTAACCTTTTCGTCCAACCCGTCCGCCCGCATCCTGTCGAGGTGCTGCGACCAGGTGCCGAGAACCTCATCGCGTTCCCGCTCCGGAAACGAGCCGAGCCAGTAGAAATGATAGTCCTCGACCCCACGGGCCCGAAGGATTCGGGCCACCTCGATAAACAGGTCGGCGCCCTTGCGGAATGGCATTGCGAGGCCCGATCCCAGGACGATCGTCTTGTCCACGGGCCAGCCGGCCAGCCGGCGACGTTCAAGACGCTGGATTTCCGTCTGACCGGCATCGGCGCCGGGCTGCGGAACCGCGCTTGGAATGACGTCGATGGCGTTCGTTTCGACCTTGTGCTCGGCCACCAGGTAGTCCCGGACGCTTGGCGAACACGCAACGAATCTTCGCGTGTGGGAAACGACATCCTCCATGTCGTCCCTGGCGTATCGGGCGACGCTGGTTGCCAATTCCCTGGCATGCGTCAGAATAGGAATGTCCAGTTCACCAAGCAGCGCATGCACGCGGCCGGTGGCCAGGCTGTTGCAATAGATGAGGTCCGGCCTGCCACCGTACCAATCGGCGATGCGGGCCAGCTTCGTCGCGGTCGTCTCGGTTGGCGAAACCAGATCGTCCAGAAGGACGGTATCGACGATGCGTCGAAACTGTTCGAGCCGTTCACCGCCTGCCAGGCACAGGACCTTGATCTCCAGCTCCGTGTGCGACTGCAGCCATTGGACGATGTCGATCAACGAAGCCTGCGCCCCGCCGAGGGCCGCATCGTGCGAAACGAACAGGACGCGCCAGGACGCTTCCCGGGGAAATCTGCCGGCTGCGGACGGAGCCGACAGGACGTTCCGCGTCGCTTGCAGATAGGCATAGCCATAGCGGGCGTCAGGCTCGAGATAGGCTCCCTCCGCCCACTCGTTCCAGGCATTGACGAAGATCAGGCGGCTGTCGAAATCGGCGAAACGATCGGATGTATCGGCGACCGCGTTGCCGAGCCATTCTGCGTAGCGCGACGGCGATGCGTTCATCAGAATGTGGGCTGCCTCCATCCTGCGTGCGGTGTTGTCCCAGGAAGGGCAAAGTCCGCGAAACAGCGTGTAGGGAACCTGTGGGTAGGCGCGGCTGCGATTAAGGAGCTCCGTCCAGTCGAAGATCTTTCCCCTGAAGCCGCTCTTGAGGGTTGGAATTCTGCCGCTGATCTCGCGAAATTTCCCAAGATTCGGTGGGAATTCGACAGCGGCGTCGAACCCGAATGCGGCGGGATCGTCCTTGTCGAACGACTGCGGATAGGCAAGAAAAATCTCGCCGATGCCGGCTTCCCGGCAATAGGCTCTCCAGCGTTGTGCTGTTTCAGCGGCCGAGGGAAACAATCCGGGTCGGTAAATCATCAGCAGAGGCTTGCCGCCGATGCGGATGTATCGCCGGTCGCGAAAATAGCGGGATACATGTTCGATGAAGGCCAGGTCGTCTTCGGGCGAATGCGATTGCGCGATCAGCACCTCCTGTTCGCGCCCATCCCAACGGCGGCTCCAGGGTTCATTTGCCCAATTGATGCAGAAGCCCAGTTCGTGCGCGTCATTCTCGACAAATTGCGTGATCGGCATCTCGAGGACGCGCTTGCCGTTGAACCAGTAGAAGTGAAAACAGAACCCCGAGACACCGTACTGAAGGGCAATCTCGATCTGTTCCTTCTGGATGTCCTTCACCCTCAGGTCGTAGAAGCCGAGGTCCGCCGGCCGCCTCGGCTGATAATGATCATCGAACTGCGGCGTCGCGCGTGTCACATTCGTCCATTCCGTGAAACCCTTTCCCCAAAAGGCGTCGTTTTCAGGAATCGGATGAAACTGCGGTAGGTAGAAGGCAATGAGGCGCGCCTTCAATGCGGCGGGCCGCCTCTCGCTGGATCGCGGCACGTACGTGTCGGGTCTCTGGATGGCGCCGGCATCTGTGCCCGAGGCACGTCGGGGGCTGCGCCCTTCGATCTTGCCGTAACGAATGTAGTGATCCAGCGGATTCATCGACGCGGCGGCCACGTCGGGATTCTTCGCCAGATAGTATTCGTTGTCGAAGTCCGGACTGGGGTTTCGGGACTCCGAGACACCGTACCGGATGTAATGCAGGATTGGATCTTTCCCACTCCGGGCTATGTCCGGATTTTGAACGAGATACCACGACACATCGAACAGCCCGCTGGCTCGAATTCGTTGCCAGAGGCGAAACCTCTTCCATCTGCTTCTGCTGGTGAGCGATCTTACAAAGATCAAGAATTCAGATCTATCCAATCGGGTCTGCCTCGCGGGAATCCGTCGTCATGTCGCCATCCGAGGCAATGCCGATCTTGGTGCAGATCATTCCAAGAACACGCTCGAGGGCATGCTGCAATGTGCCGTCTTGTTGGCCTGCCTCCTCGGGAAAGGCTGCCAAGGGCAGATCGAGCCGTAGGAGTGGTTCCAGCGCGCCGCGGCGGACCCAGAACATCGTCCCGGCAAAGAAGTCGAGGCGGGAACTGGAGGGCATTCCCATTGTCTCCAGCAGATTGAGGGCCATCGCCCTGTTCTCGCCCCACGCGGCCTTCTCCCCCTTCCATTCATTGGGCAGCCGAAAGCGTCTGGATCCGATCATCTGGGTGTCGGGAGAACGCTCGAAGTTGGCGATGATGCGGTCGACCACGCCGCGCGATCCGATCAGGTCGAACGCGCTCACCTGGCGCCAGATCTCGCCCAGAACCATGCGCGGCCCGCTCTGGCCCGACTTCTTGCCATGCAGCTTGCAGATAAGATCGAAGGGATCGAACTTTCCTTCGCGAAGCAATTGGATGAAGGGGCCGACGTCGCGGCCACGATTTTCGTAAACCGTGATCTCGGCACCCGGAAATCTTGCCTTAACGCGTTGCGCGAGTGCCGCGTCAGGCCGGGTCAGCGTGAGGAAGAGCTGGAATTGACGATCGGTCGCCTCCAGCAACGCCTCGAACTCGGACCAGAGGTCGGGGTAATGCAGGTGAAGCGCCACGGCAATCTTCGGCTCGACGGTGGGCCGGCATTCGGGAGCCTCGGCTGGCGGGCCATCGAAGTGCCGCGACAGGGTCTTCTGCAGATTGTCGCTTGCCGTGCCGAAGCCCCAACCGGCGAGACTGCCGAGGGCGCGGGCCAACTCACGCCCTTGCGGTCCCGAGATGTGCAAAAGAGGCTGCAAGACGAGGCCTTCGCCGAGCGGCAGCTGAAATCGCTTGTGGCGACGGCGCCGACGCAGCAGCGCGCCGATATCCCCGATGGCCAAGGGCCGAACGCTCGCGGCAACGACGTCGCCTCTGTCAAATTGCAGCACCAGGCCGCCTTCGCTGCTTTTGAGCAGATAGGACGTGCGCGTGGTGACCGGCACATAGACGATCCTGTCCGCATGTCCGGCGCGGCGCACATCGAGCCGCACAAACGGCATCGACCTCTCTGTCGGCCAAAGCTCGATGATATAGCGTCCCGGCGCGTCGATGTGGATTTCGCCCGCGGCACTGCTTGGATCGACGCCGTCGCCTTGTCGGGGTTCGCGGGACAGGACACCAGGCAAGGCAGCCCTGGTGTCGGCAGCGTCAGGCGACATAGCCGCCGTTCCGATTCGCGCGCGATCGGTCAAGGATGCTGTCGAATATGCCAATCAGTCGGCCCAGGGAATTGATCAATCTGTTTCGATTAAGCGTCAGGCAATAGAAGCCGATTTTCGTCGAGTAACGGAGTATGTCCACGAATGGGCTATAGGCGATGCCGTATTTCTTGCGCAAGTGGATCTCCGATCGCATCTTCGAGCGATACCGGAAAATCCGCGACCGGGTTGATTGTGCAACCGACGTGCCAATGTCGTGGACAGCATGCGCGCCACTGACAAGGATCATGGGCTCGTCACGCTGCAGCAGACGATATGAAAGGTCGTCATCTTCGAAATACAGGAAAATATCCTCGTCAAACCCGCCCGTATCGAGGAAGAGCGTTCTTTTGATCATGAACACGCCGCCATTGACGAAGCGGACGCAACAATCTCCCCAGACCTGCCGGATGCGTGTGGGCAGCGACACGCCGCAAAGGCGATCGATCTCGCTCTCCTCGCGAAACCACAGCCGGCCATCCACCGTATTGGTGCGCGGCACGAAGACACCGCAATTTGGATAGCGTTCAGCCGCCTGCATGAGCGCATCGACGGCGTCGGTCCCAAGACGTACGTCGGGGTTGACGAACAGCAGATACTCACCTTTCGCCGCCGCTGCCCCGATGTTGCAGGCGCGTCCGAAGCCGAGGTTTACAGGATTGTCGATACGATGAACGGCAAGGCCGGACAGCGCGGCGGAAAGATCGTCGGTACTTGCATTGTCGACGCAGACGATTTCTACCCCTGGAGGCAGACGGGCGAGCGCCCCCCGCACGGTATGCGCGCTGTTATGCGTCACTGTAATGGCGGTTATCGACCAGTTCATTGCCAAAGCCATCCTGATACCTCAGTTGGCTTCCCCCGTGGAAAGGCTAGTAATCCGTGCAATCTAAGCGCTGTGACTCGGGTGGTCGAGTCAATACTCCCGACTAAGTTCGTGGGCATGGACGCGCGGTCTCGCCAAGCCGCCGGTCACGGTTCACATGGTCTTGCTGCCTCTGGGGTTTCCGGCTGGCGTGATGGCCAGTCGCCCTGGCTGCCCTCGGGGCGGTAAACTCCCGGCGAGGAAGGCTGCTTCGAACCAGAAATCCGCAACGGCCCCTTGCCGTTCATCCCTACCTTGCTCATGTTCAATACCGCTTGCTGGTGATCGTCCGGGGGGAACGATCGGATTCATTATGGGAGGAAGTCGATAATGAAGGTATGCTGTTTCGTTTCCGCCGCGCTTCTTGCCGCGGCCGCTATCCCCGCCTCTGCCGCCGAAATTTCCGATGGAAAAGTCAAGATCGGCATCCTCAATGATCAATCCGGCGTCTATGCCGATTTCGGCGGCAAATGGTCGGTCGAGGCGGCCAAGATGGCGGTCGAGGATTTCGGCGGCAAGGTACAGGGCGCGCCGATCGAGATCATCAGCGCCGACCACCAGAACAAGCCTGACATCGCCTCCAACGTCGCGCGGCAATGGTACGACACCGAACAGGTCGATGCCATCATGGAACTGACGACTTCATCGGTCGCGCTCGCCGTCCAGGGGATTTCCAAGGAAAAGAAGAAGATCGACATCGTTACCGGCGCGGCAACGACCGATCTCACAGGAAAGCAATGCTCGCCCTACGGCTTCCACTGGGCCTATGACACCCATTCGCAGGCGGTGGGAACCGGCGGCTCCCTCGTGCAGCAGGGCGGCGACAGCTGGTTCTTCGTCACCGTCGACTATGCGTTCGGCTATTCGCTCAAGGAGCAGACCGCCAAATTCGTCGAGAGCCACGGCGGCAAGGTGCTGGGCGAAGTGCGCTATCCCCTGGGGTCGACCGATTATTCATCCTTCCTCCTGCAGGCGCAGGCGTCGGGCGCCAAGGTCATCGGGCTGGCCAATGCCGGCCTCGACACGTCCAACTCCATCAAGCAGGCGGCCGAATTCGGCATAGTCCAGGGCGGCCAGCGCCTTGCGGCTCTTCTGTTCACGCTGGCCGAGGTGCATGGGCTGGGCCTTCAGGCCGCGCAAGGCGTCGTGCTGACCGAGGGCTATTATTGGGATCGCGACGACAAGAGCCGCGAATTCGGACAGCGCTTTTTCAAGCGCACCAACCGCATGCCGAACATGATCCAGGCCGCGACCTATTCGGCGGTGACGCAGTATCTGAAGGCGATCGACAAGGCCGGCACCGACGAGACCGAGGCCGTCGCCAAGCAATTGCATTCGATGCCGGTTGACGACGCCGTGACGACCAACGGCAAGGTGCAGGCGGACGGTAACATGGTCCACGACATGTATCTCTACCAGGTGAAGGCGCCCAGCGAGAGCACCAAGGACTGGGATTATTACAAATATCTGGCAACCATCCCCGGCAAAGAGGCCTTCCTGAGCGAGAAGGAAAGCGGCTGTCCAACCGCGGCCCAGTGATCGGCGCGGGCCCGTGGCGCCGTCTGATCTCAACGCCAACGAACCGCCGGTGGTGCTCTCCGCCCGCGGGCTGCGGCGCGATTTTGCCGGCTTCGTCGCCGTCAGGAATGTCGATCTCGATGTCCGCCATCGCAACATCCATGCGCTGATCGGGCCTAACGGCGCCGGCAAGACGACCGTTTTCAACCTGCTCACCAAGTTCCTGGCGCCGACCAGCGGCAGGATCGAACTGCTCGGCCACGACATCACCCGCACGCCACCGGCAAAGGTGGCGCGCATGGGGCTGGTGCGCTCGTTCCAGATATCGGCGATCTTTCCGCATCTGAGCGTGCTCGACAATGTACGCGTCGCATTGCAGCGGCCGGGCGGGCTCGGCGTCCAGTTCTGGCGTTCCCTGGCAGCGCTCGATCGGTTGACGCCGCGAGCCGTCGAACTGTTGCGCTCCGTCGGTCTCGACGACGCCAGGAACAGGCTGGCGGGCGATCTTTCCTATGGAAGGAAGCGCGCGCTGGAGATCGCCACGACCCTGGCTCTCGACCCGAAGGTGCTGCTGTTGGACGAGCCGATGGCCGGCATGGGGCATGAGGACGTGGCCATGGTTTCCGACCTCATCCGTTCGGTGGCGAGCGAACGCGCGGTGCTGATGGTCGAGCACAATCTGACGGTTGTCGCCGATCTCTGCGACTGGATAACCGTCATGCAGCGCGGCGAGGTGCTCGCGGCCGGCGACTACGCGACGGTCAGCCGCGACGAGCGGGTGAAGGTCGCTTACATGGGCACCGCCGATGACTAGCACCGCCCCGCTGCTTGCGGTCCGAGGCCTCAACGCCTGGTATGGCGAGGGCCATGCGCTGCACGGCGTCGATCTGGAGGTGTTTGCCGGCGAGACGGTCACGCTGCTCGGCCGCAACGGCGTCGGCAAGACGACGACGCTGCGCGCCATCATGGGGCTGATCCGCACGCGGACCGGCGAGGTCGTTTTCGACGGCGCGGATCTAATGCGCCTGCCGCTGCACCGCACCGCGCATCAAGGCATCGGCTTCGTGCCGGAAGAGCGCGGCATCTTCGCGACGCTGACGGTCGATGAGAATCTGGTGCTGCCGCCGGTCGTCGCCGAGGGCGGCATGAGCGTCGCCGAGATATTCGACCTCTTCCCCAATCTGAAGGAGCGCCGCAACAGTCCCGGCACCAGGCTGTCGGGCGGCGAACAGCAGATGCTGGCGATCGCCCGCATGCTGCGAACCGGCGTCAAGATGCTGCTTCTAGACGAGCCGACCGAGGGCCTGGCTCCCGTCATCGTGCAGCGCATCGGCGAGTTGCTGGTGACGTTGAAGAAGCGCGGCATGACCATCCTGCTGGTCGAGCAGAATTTCCGCTTCGCCAGCCGTGTCGCCGATCGCTTCTACCTGATGGAGCACGGCAAGGTCGTCGCCGGGTTCCCGGTTGGCGAACTGACGAACCGCATGGGGCAGCTCCACGAGGTTCTGGGTGTATGAGGACGCCATGACGATGATCTTCGGAATCCCCGTCCAGGCACTGCTTGGCCAATTGCTTGTGGGGCTGATCAACGGCTCCTTCTACGCCATGCTGAGCCTGGGGCTGGCCGTCATTTTCGGCTTGCTGCGCGTCATCAATTTCGCCCATGGAGCCCAGTATATGCTCGGCGCCTTCGTCGGCTACCTGCTGCTCACCCATCTCGGCATCGGTTATTGGCCGGCGCTGATCCTCGCGCCGCTGACCGTCGGCCTCTTCGGCATCGTGGTCGAGCGCCTGGCGCTGTCGCGGCTTTATGACACCGATCCGCTCTACGGCCTGCTTTTCACCTTCGGTCTCGCGCTCGTGCTCGAAGGCATATTCCGCTATTACTACGGCGTGTCGGGCAACCCTTACGCCGTGCCGTCGCTGCTTGCGGGCGGCACCAATCTCGGCTTCATGTTCCTGCCCAACTATCGCGGCTGGGTGGTGGTCGCCTCGCTGATCATCTGCTTCGGAACCTGGGCGCTGATCGAGAAGACCAGGCTCGGCTCCTATCTGCGCGCGGCAACCGAGAATCCCCGTCTCGTCCAGGCCTTCGGCGTCAACGTACCGTTGCTGCTGACACTGACCTACGGTCTCGGCTCCGCCCTTGCCGGGCTTGCCGGCATTCTGGCCGCCCCCGTCTATCAGGTAAGCCCGCTGATGGGATCGGATCTCATCATCGTCGTCTTTGCGGTCGTCGTGATCGGCGGAATGGGGTCGATTCTTGGCGCGATCGTCACCGGCTACATGCTCGGCCTCGCCGAGGGCCTGACCAAGGTCTTCTATCCCGAGGCCTCCAACCTCGTGGTCTTCGTCATCATGGCGATCGTGCTTCTGGTCCGGCCGGCCGGCCTGTTCGGAAGGGATGCCTGACATGTCGGAAGGGACATCTGACATGGCCGGGCTGTCGCGTCGCGAGATATCGGCCGGAACCCCGGCATGGCCCGAATGGACGCTGGTCGGGCTCGCCATAGCGGCGCTGCTGGTTGCGCCCTTCCTGGTCTATCCGATCTTCCTGATGAAGATGCTGTGTTTCGCGCTGCTTGCCTGCGCGTTCAATCTCCTGCTCGGCTACACCGGCCTTCTGTCGTTCGGCCACGCCACCTTCTTTGGCGGCGCCGCCTATTTCACCGCGCATGCCGTCAAGGTGTGGGGCTGGCCGCCGGAAGCCGGCATCCTGCTCGGCATGGCAGGCGCCGCGCTGCTCGGCCTGGTCATGGGCTTCTTCGCCATTCGCCGGCAAGGCATCTATTTCGCCATGATCACCCTGGCGCTGTCGCAGATGTTCTTCTTCTTCTGCGTGCAGGCGCCTTTCACGGAGGGTGAGGACGGCATTCAGGGCGTGCCGCGCGGCATGCTGTTCGGCGTCCTCGACCTGAACGTCTCGCTGAACATGTATTACTTCGTGCTTGCGGTATTCCTGATCGGCGTTTTCGCCATCTGGCGCATCGTCAATTCACCCTTCGGCATGATCCTGCGTTCGATCCGGGAAAACGAGAGCCGCGCCATTTCGCTGGGCTATTCCGTCGCCAACTACAAGCTCGGCGCCTTCGTCATGTCGGCGGCGCTGGCCGGGCTGGCAGGCTCCCTCAAGGCGATCGTCTTCCAGTTCGCCACGCTCACTGACGTCACCTGGCAGATGTCGGGCGAGGTGATCCTGATGACGCTTCTGGGCGGCATCGGCACCATGGTCGGGCCGATCGTCGGTGCCAGCCTCGTCGTCGGGCTGGAGAACACGCTTGCCACCTCCGGGTTCCCGGTGACCATCGCCACCGGGCTGATCTTCATGGTGTGCGTGCTGGTCTTCCGGCGCGGCATTGTCGGCGAACTCTACGCGCGGCTTCTCAAGCGACAGGGCAGGCACTGATCCGTTCCAGATCGAGCGGGCGCGATTGATCGGGCCGCGCCAGGGCGCCGGCCAACGATGACCCGGTTGAGTGGCTACGGGTTTTGCCGGACTCGTTTCTCGAGTTCGGCCGTGCGCGCGCTCAAATCGTCCAGTTCAAACGCCTGGGACGTAAGGAAGGCCGCTTCTCCGTTGTCGGGATCGGCGGCAAGACGGTGCGTTTCCCGCAGATGATGTTTCAGCCAGGCGCGCTGCTCGCGCTGCAACCGGGCACGTTGAGGGCCATGTTCGCGATGCATCAGCGTGTTGTAAGCCGCGTTCAGCCTGGTATCGAACTTGTCGATCTCCGTCTTCCCGCAATCCAGCATTTTCGACGTGTAGCCGCCGGACTGGCCGACGCACGCTTTCATTTCATCATCGCTCTGTGCCATCGCGGGATGAGCCGTCGTCATGGCCAAAATTCCGAAGAGGCAGGCATATCGGAGCATGGAGGCGGTTCCTTGAAACCAAAGGCTGAATGCGGGTCAGGGCATATCTGTTTCGGCACGCCCGGCCGGCATCGGCAACAAGGGCGCCAACGATATGTTGGGCAGGCCGCCAACGCGTCAAGGTGTGGCCCGCCGCGCGCCCATCACCCGTAACACCCGCGCTCCACCGCCAGCCGCCGCAACAGCGCCGAGACCGCATCGATGGTCGGCGTCGGCTTGTCCGTAAGCCGGCCAAGCTCCTGCACCGCGCCCACCAGCGCGTCGATTTCCATCGGTCGGCCGCGCTCCAGGTCCTGCAGCATCGAGGTTTTGTGCTCGCCGACATCGCCGGCGCCCTTGATCCGGCGGTCGACCCCGATCGGAAAGCGGACGCCAAGGCTTTCGCCGATCGCCTGGGCTTCCAGCATCATGGTGCGGGCAAGCGCGCGGGTGCCTTCGTCGGCGACGATTCCCGCCAGCGTGGAGCCGGTCAGCGCCGAGATCGGGTTGAAGGAGAGGTTGCCCCACAGCTTTACCCAGATTTCGCTGCGGATATCCTCGCGCACCGGCGCCTGCAGGCCGGCCTTGACCATTTCCTCGGCCAGTCGCGTCACCCGTTCGCTGCGTTCGCCCGAGGGTTCGCCGAGCGAGAACCGCTTGCCCTCGACATGGCGGATGAGGCCGGGCGCGTCGACCTCGACGGCGGGATAGACGACCGAGCCGATGACGCGCTGCGGCCCGATCCGCTGCCAGATCGCCTCTCCGGGATCGACCGCGCTCAGCCTTGTGCCTTCGAGCGGCCCGCCCAGTTGATGGAAATACCACCATGGCACGCCGTTCTGCATGGTGACGACGGATGTGTGGTCCCCGAGCAGCGGCGCGATCTGGTCCAGCGCCGGCGTCAGCGAATGGGCCTTCAGCGCCAGAACGACGGTGTCCTGCACTCCGAGCTCCTCGGCCTTGGCGGCGGCTCTTACCGGCGCCACCGATTCCTCGCCGTCCTCGATCAGGCGCAGGCCGTTCGCCCGGATCGCTTCCAGATGCGCGCCGCGCGCGACGATCGACAGGTCGGTGCGGCCGGCGATCGCCAGCCTGGCGGCGAGATAGCCGCCGATCGCACCGGCACCGAAAATGGTGATCTTCATCGTCAAAGCCCGAGTTTGGCGGCGAGCCCGATGCGCTGCAGCTTGCCGGTCGCGCCTTTGGGGATATCGTCCAGGATCAGGATCTTGCGCGGCACCTTGAAGTCCGCGAGCCGCGTCGCGGCATGGCTGCGGATGTCGCTCTCGGTGGCGCTCATGCCTTCGCGCAGCACCACGGCCGCCGCCACCTCCTCGCCGAGCTTGTCGTGCGGCATGGCGAAGGTGACGACCTGCGCCACCGCGGGATGGTCCATCAGCACATCGTCGACCTCGAGCGGCGAGATCTTTTCGCCGCCGCGGTTGATGATCTCCTTCAGCCGGCCGGTGACGCGGAGATAGCCGTCCTCGTCGAGCACGCCCTGGTCGCCGGTATGGAACCAGCCATGCGCGAAGGCCGTGGCATTGGCATCCGGGTTCTTTTCATAGCCCGCGGTGACATTAGGCCCGCGAATGACGATCTCGCCGGTCTCGCCGGCTTCCATCAGCCGCCCGTCCGCCGCCATCACCGCGACCTCCGGTCCGGCGCCGGCGCCGACGCTGCCCGGCTTGCGCAGGCCCGGCGGCAGCCGGTTCGACGCCATCTGGTGGGCGGCCTCGGTCATCCCGTAGGATTCGATTACCGGGCAGCCGAAAGTCGCTTCCAGTTCCGCCATCACTTGCGCCGGCAGCGACGCCGAGGACGAACGGATGAAGCGCAGGCGTGCCGTCGCCAGCACCTCTTCATTGCGCGCCGCCCGCGCCAGGATCGCCTGGTGCATGGTCGGCACCGCCGTGTACCAGCTTGGCTTGGCGTCGCTCAGCCAGTGGAAGAAGCGCAGCGCGTTGAAGCCCGGCGTGCAGTAGATGCTGCCGCCCGCCGCCAGCGACGACAGCACCGCCGCGATCAGGCCATGGATATGGAACAGCGGCATGATATTGAGGCAGCGGTCGCCGGCGGTCAGGCCGAGTGTCGCGCCGATATGGGCTGACGAGGCCGCGATGTTGGCATGGCTGAGCGGCACCAATTTGGGACGCGATGTCGTGCCCGACGTGTGCAACAGCAGCGCGATGTCGTCATCTCCTGCCATGTCGGGCGCCGCCTGCGGACCGATCGCCGCGCCCTCGATGGTGAAACTGCCGGCAGGCACGCCCGGCGAAACGATAAGCCGCAGCACGCCGATGCCGAGACGTTCGGCCACCGCCACCGCCGGACCGCTCTCGTTCGCCGCGACCAGGATCGCCTTGGCGCCGATGTCGGTGAGGTAGAAATCGAGCTCGTCGGCGCGATAGGCGGGATTGAGCGGCGCCGTCGACGCGGCGGCCGCCACCGCGACGAAGGCGGTGGCCATCTCCGGCCCGTTCGGCAGCACGATCGCCACCCGGTCGCCCCGGCCGATGCCGAGCGCATGCAGCCGCTCGGCCGTGATTGCGATCAGGCGGCGCAGTGCACCATGGGTCAGCGTCGCCCTGTCGGGCGCCAGGATCGCCGGCGCTTCGTCGGCGCCGGCGGCGAGACGGCGGGAAAGGTCTTTTGAATTCGTGCTCATGGTCACCGACTATGTTTCAAACGACTGCTTCTAGAAAGCCCTGGGGATAAGCACCGCTTCCTCTCCCCGTTCACGGGGAAGTCGAGGAGTGGCCCGCGCGGCCGAGGAAAGGCAACTGCTTGGCTTTTCGAACGACGAACGCCCGAAGGGCGGCTGAGGGGCGGCGCCAACGTCCACCAAGCGGCTCCCCCGACTGCCTCAATAGCCCAGCGCCATCCCGTCCTTGCGCGGATCGGAGGCGCCGGTGAGCGTGCCTTTCTCCCAGTCGATCAGCACCGCCTGCCCGCCGCCAAGCGGATGCCGCGCGACCGACAACAGGACGATCGGCAGAACGATCAGGCAGATCGAGATGGCGGCGAACGCGCCACCAAGTACTCCATGATCGCAATCGACTCCATGACGACGTCGCCGTCCCGAATAGCCCGGATGAACCCGCCAGGGTTGATGGCCAGGAACTCCTTGTCGTCCCGGCCGCCAGGTCCACGGGCCTCGAACGGCAAGCGAGTCCCATTTCCTCCTGTAGCCAGGCGACCCGAAAGCCTCTGCCTTCCCCGAAGACCGTGAGCATGCATGCACCTGCAACTGATCGCAACGGACCAGCGGTCATTTATCGGCGGACCGATCTGTGTTGCAAGCGGTGACCCAAAAACCAATTGCGATCCGAAATCAGTCGATCTAGCCTATAACCGATTGCATAACACAATCGGAACCGCGCGGACGGGCCCGGTGAGGAAAGGAACGGGGATGCAAAGCTCGTGTTCGGAATGAACCAGTCCCTGGACGGCTATGTCGACCACATGGCATTTGCGCCGGGCGCCACGCTTTTCCGCCACTTCATCGAGGAGGCTCGGGCGCAGGCGGGCAGTGTCTATGGTCGCCAGATGTATGAAATCATGCGGTACTGGGACGACGATCATCCTGAATGGAACGCAGACGAACGCGCCTTCGCCGCAGCGTGGCGGAACCAGCCGAAATGGGTCGTCTCGCGCTCGTTGAAGTCGGTTGGTCCCAACGCCAGGCTCGTCGGGGACGATCTTTGGGGGCGCGATCCGCGAGTTGAAGGCCGAGCGCGACGGGGAGATCGAAGTCGCCGGCCCGAAGCTGGCGCAAAGCCTCACCGAACTTGGCCTGATCGATGAGTACCGCATCTACCTGCACCCCGTCGTGCTTGGGCACGGCAAGCCCTATTTCGCCGGGCCCCGGCCGCGGCTGCGCCTTATGACGCATGATCGGATCGGCGAGGATGTGATCAGGTTGACCTACGTTCCCGCATGATCTCGCGGCCCGCCGAATGGACATCGCCGCTGAAGTCCGGTCTTGGGTTGGACAAGGCGGCGGCGACGCTGCGCTCTGATGGCGAGCGCCGTATCGTCGAAAAGCCGGACGAACTGAGGCGGGGCGGTCTGTTTGCGCGGCTGCGGGAGCGCACCGAGGTGGGGGCACCAGTTCGACCGACCCTCAGCCCTTGAGTTCCTGAAGGCTGTTGCCGCCGTCGACCACCAAAAGGGCGCCATTGACATAGCTGGCGCCTTCCGATGCGAGAAACACCACCACTGCGGCCACCTCATCGGGCCGGCCTGCTCGCCCCGGCGGCGTGTGCAGGGCTGCCGTCAGCTCCGTCGCGCTCGACGAGCCCGTTTTGATCCAGCCGGGCGCCACGGCATTGGCAGTGATGCCGCTCCTGGCCACTTCGAGCGCCAGCGTGCGCGTCAGGCCGACCATCCCGGCCTTGGCGGCGGAATAGGCCGACGTGCCGCCGAAAGACACCACCGGCCCGGTGACCGACGCCACATTGACGATGCGACCATAGCCTGCCTCGACCATCGCCGGCAGGAACGCATGGGTGACCAGAAACGCCGTCTTCAGGCTGACCTCGATGCCTTGGTCCCAATCGGCTTCGGTCATGGCGACAAACGCCTTGTCGACCGAGGGCGACGCCAGCGAGCCCATGCCGGCATTGTTGACCAGTATGTCGACGGCGCCGACATCAGCCCGCAGCCGGCCGACCTCGGCGGCCTTTGTGAGATCGGCGACCACGCCCACGGCAGCGATGCCTTCGGCGCATAGCTCGGCGGCGCGGTCAAGCACGCGCCCACTGGCGCCGGTGAGGAACACCGCAGTGCCGGTGCGGCCGAGTTGGCGGGCGATGGCGAAGCCGATGCCGTCGGCGGCTCCGGCCCCCGTGATCAGCGCACGCTTGATGAGGGTCATGGTGGGATCAGGCTCCGCTCGCTGGGCGTTGGTTTGAAAATGGTGCAAGCCTGAACATGAAAGAAACTACGTCAGCCGCGCACCGCCTGGGACATAGCCTATCTTGAAAAAGCGGCTACCCCTTCATGACATTTGCCGGAGATGTTCTAGTTGAGGTTGCGGCCGGCAGGTGATCCTATTGCGGCAGTTGAGTCCTCGCCCTCGGTTCCACTCAGAGCTCAAGCGCACCATGTCGATTTCAGACGCGATCTACCGTCCGTTCGAAAACCTGATCCGGCCGCTGGATATTCCCTACCGGCCGCTGCCCCCCAAGGGGCCTGTAGCCGTCCTCCTGCACTTTATTTCGATGTTTCGTGGCGTGCTGGTTGCGCTGGCGCTTTGCTCCATGGCGATGGAAGCTATCAATCTGACGATCGTCTGGGGGCTTTCGGTCATCGTTGATGGCGTGACGCGACAGGGCGCTTCCGCCTTCCTGCACAATGAATGGCCGCTTTTGACGTTCCTCGGGCTGCTGATCTTTCCGGCGATGCCGGTGGTCTCGTTCCTGCTCAACACGTTGACCTCGCACACGCTCGGCGTGGGCATGCCGGCCGCCATCCAGTGGCAGGGCCACAAGGCGGTGGAACGACAGGATCTCGCCTTCTTCCATGACCTCTATGCCGGTCAGGTCGCCTCGCGCCTGCAGCAGGTGGCATCCGCTGTCCAGCAGCAGATCATTGCCGCCTTCCAGTCCATTCCACGCTTCCTGCTGCAGTTGGTCGGTTCGGTGGTCCTGCTCAGCGCGCTGTCCTGGCAGCTTGCCTTGCCGGTCGTCGTCTGGATCGCGCTGAACGTGGCATTCACCGTCAGGGTCGTTCCCACCTTTGCCGAGCGCTCGCGCCGCACCGCCAAGCAGCGCAGCATGGTGGCCGGCGCCATCACCGATCTCTACACCAACATGCAGATGATCAAGCAGTTCGCCGCCGAGGACAGCGAGGCAGGCGCTATCCGTCGCATCATCGGGCAGTCCGTGCACACCCAACACAGCGAACAACGCATCTATCGTACCGCGGAACTGACTGTCGTCGTCCTCAATATGGGGCTGTGGCTGACCGTGCTTTCGATCGGATTTTCGGGTCTGGTCAACGGGTTTCTCTCGATCGGCCAGTTTGTCGGCGCCGTCTACATCCTCCAGCGCCTGTCGACACAGATCTTCACATTCCTGCAGATGGGCCAGCAGATCTTCCAGGCGATCGGCACGATCAAGGACGCCATGCCGGTCATGACGACTCCGCCCGCCATCACCGACCGGCCGGATGCGGCTGATCTCAAGGTCGAGGCCGGCGAGATCCGTTTCGAGAACGTTCGCTTCGCCTACAAGGCCGGAAAGCCTGTCATCGAGGATCTGTCGCTGAGGGTCCGTCCCGGCGAGAAGATTGGCCTCATCGGCCTTTCGGGCGCGGGCAAGACCACGCTCGCGAACCTGCTCATGCGCTTCTACGATGTCAGGGAGGGCGCGATCCTGATCGACGGGCAGGATATCCGTGCCGTCAGCCAGGCAAGCCTTCGGCGCGCCATCGGCGTCATCGCGCAGGATGTCGCACTGCTGCATCGGTCGGTCGGCGACAATATCCGCTATGGCCGGCCGGAGGCGAGCGAACAGGAGATCGAAGAGGTGGCGAAGATGGCCGCCGCCGATGCCTTCATCGCCGATCTTTCGGACGCCGAAGGCCGCAAGGGCTATGAAGCCTTCGTCGGCGACCGCGGCATCAAGCTGTCAGGCGGCCAGCGCCAGCGTGTCGCCATCGCCCGCGTGTTGTTGAAGAACGCGCCGATCCTGGTGCTCGACGAGGCAACCTCCGCCCTCGACAGCGAGTCCGAGGCTGCCATCCAGGGGAGGCTTAACCTCGTGATGGACGGAAAGACTGTTATCGCCATCGCCCATCGCCTCTCGACGATCGCCATGATGGACCGGATAGTCGTGCTCGAGCAGGGTCGTATCGTCGAAGAAGGAAAGCCGGACGAACTGGTCAAGCGGGACGGCCTGTTTGCACGGCTTTGGAAGCGCCAGACAGGTGGCTTTCTCCCTGAACGGATCGGCTAGTCTGGAAGTGCCCCCGATTCTCCGCGTGGGTGCCCCTCACCGAACATGGCTTGGCTACGCCGTCCGCCCTGCGGGTCTTCTTTTTTTGCAGATGGCGCAGGGGTTCCTTGTCAACGGCCCCGCGCTTGCAATTTCCCATATTTGAGCTATTTTCCCACATATGGACACAGCGTCACCCCACGTGAAAGCCTTGGCCGACCATCTTCGCCTGCTTCGAGCGGATCGTGGGCTTACCCTTCAGGATCTGGCGGCAAACAGCGGCGTCAGTCGGGCGACGCTGTCGCGGATCGAGAATGGCGAAGTCAGCCCCACAGCGCAAACGCTTGGTCGTCTGGCGTCGGCTTTCGCGTTGCCGCTTTCCCAGCTTCTGGCCCCGCTCGAGCCGGACTTTCCCCCGCTTGTCCGCCGCGCTGACCAAAGCATATGGTCGGATCAGGAGAAGGGCTTCACTCGTCGTGCTCTTTCGCCGCCCAGCGGACAACTGAAGCTCGAAATGATCGAGTGCGAGATCGCGCCCAACCAGCGCATCGTCTACGAGCGGCCCGCTCTTCCGGGGCACGAACACCATTTGGTGCTTCTGGCGGGTGCCCTTGTTTTGATCGCCGATGGCATTCGGCACGACCTGCGTCCCGGCGACTGCCTGCGCTATCGGCTGCGCGGCGCCTCTTCCTTTGAGACCGGCGAACAACCGGCTCGTTACATTATCGCCATGGCTTGAGGAACCGCCATACATGGAAACGCTGATCATTGAACTCGACGGCCTCGCCATCGGGAAAAGGCTAGGGGAGCTTTCCAGGGTTCTCGCAGACAGCGTAGCCGAGGGGGCGGCTATCAGCTTCATGGCGCCCATGCCCTACGAGGACGCGGCTCGGTTCTGGTCGGGCGATGTTCAACGTGAGGTCGCTGCAGGACGTAGAGTGCTTTTCGGCGCGGAGCGGGGCGGCGAGATCGTCGGAACCGTCCAGCTTCTCACCACCATGCCGCCCAACCAGCCGCATCGTTGCGAGATCGCAAAAATGGTGGTCCATCCGCGCGCACGCAGGCTCGGCATCGGGCGAGCCCTGATGAACGAAGCGCTGAACCGCGCGCGTGAACTGGGGAAGACCCTCGTAACCCTCGACACGCGGACCGGGGACGCCGCGGAGCCGCTATACGCTTCCGTTGGCTTCGCGGTGGCCGGCGTGATCCCTGATTTCGCCTGGGACCCGGACGGCAAGGCGCTGCACGCGACGACCTACATGTACAGGCGGATATAGCCAGGTGCCAGCTGGTCTGGTACTCGCCGGCATGAGCGCGGTGACCGGCGGAATGATGGTTGCCGCGCAAGGTCCAATTTAAGCGCGTCTGTCCGGGGAATTGCCCCGCGATTCGCTCGCCGCGACCCTTTTTGGCTTTCCTGACAGCCACCGCTGCGACCCGCGCGCGCTCTCCATGCCGCCAGCAGAGAGGGCCTCGACATCGTTTCCGGATCATTGCCACGATTTGTCATCCGCCCCGGTGCGACACCTGTGCGACAGATCGACCCTCGCACGGCTTCCGACGGGGTACTCGATCCGAATATCCAACGGTATGGATGAGTGAATGGCGCGCCCGAAGAGATTCGAACTCCTGACCCCCAGATTCGTAGTCTGGTGCTCTATCCAGCTGAGCTACGGGCGCGCATCGGCCATGTTTTCAACGGCCCCGCGATCCGATCCCGGGGACCGGCCGCGAATGTGTGCAGTTCCCTAACGACTGAATTTGGGAAAAGCAAGCCGATCCGGCAAAAGTTTTGTCGCGAGGGCGTCATCCGGTGACGACGGCCCCAATCCCAGGGCTTTGGAGCCGCGAAGCCGGTCTGTTCAGGCCGACGGAGGAAAAGTCTCGGCGAAGGTCATGGAAAGCGCAAGGCTTGAAGGGCAGAAGCCCTGGAAAACGGCGCCGACCTCGTCACGCCGGGCGGCGCAGGCTGCCGCGGGCCTGGTCGAGCCGCACCGGCTGGTCGGGGATGGTGACGGCGAAAGTCGTGCGCCCGCCAATCGATTCGATCAGTTCCACCGTGCCGCCATGCGCCCGGATCAGTTCGTGGGCGATCGCCAGGCCAAGGCCGGTGCCGCCGCTGCGCGCCGAACCGCGGAACGCCGCGAACAGGTTTTCGCGCGCCTTCGGCGGCAGGCCGGGGCCGGTATCGGTGACGGCGATGCGGCTGACGCTGCCCATGCGCTCGGCCGATACGGCGAGCCGCCGCACCACGGCGCTCTCTGTGTCGGCCGCCATCGCCTGCACCGAATTGCGGCACAGATTGGTGAGCACCCTAAACAGCTGGTCGGAATCGGCGTCCACCTCGAAAGCCGCCTCGACGGCGTTGATGAACTCGATGCCTTCCTCGATGTCGAGCAGGCCGTGCACGTCCTCGACCAGCTGGCGCAGCCGCACCCGGCGGCGCGAAGGCGGCGGTTCCTGCGTGCGGCCGTAGTGAAGCACGCCTTCCGAATAGGAGACGGCCCGGTCGAGCGCGCGCAAAAGCTTCGGCGCGAAGGCCTGCACGGTCGGATCCCTCACCTGGCGCAGGCGGTCCGACATCAGCTGGGCCGAGGCCAGGATGTTGCGCATGTCGTGGTTGATCTTCGAGACCGCCAGGCCGAGATCGGCAAGGTGTTTCTGCTCCGAAAGCATCTTTTGCAGCCGCTCCTGCATCTGCGACAGCTCGCGTTCGGCAACGCCGATCTCATCGGAGCGGGCGGCGGGACGGATGATGCGCCCGGGATCGTCAGGCGCTTCGGAGAAGGACAGCATCGAGCGCGTCATGGTGCGGATCGGCCCGATCATGATCAGGTCGATCGCGGCGTAGACCAGCATGGCGGTGAACAGCGAGATCAGCAGCGAGACGAAGGCGACGTTGCGCGAATAGATGAGCATGGCCTTGCGCAGCGAGTAATCCGGCATGATCAGCTCGAATTCCTTGTCGCTGTCGCCAACCGGACCGAAAACGCGCAGCATCCGGCCGCCGCCGAAGAACAGCGTGTCGAGCGCGCCGGTCATGCCCTTGATCATGCCGACGCTGGCGAGGTCGATATGCTCGTCGACCTGCGGCGGCATGTCCGCCACCACCAGCAGCCGCGAGACGCCGCCATCGCGCACCGCGATCGCCTTGGCGCCGATCGCCATCAGCACGTCATTCTGGGCAGTGCGCGATAGCGAGGTCGACTCGCCCTGCACCAGCACGATCGACACGGCCGCCGCCGTGCTCAGCCGTTCCTTGAGCCAGCTCAGCCGGTAGCTGGCGATCCAGGGCAGGAAGATGAGAACTTCGGCCAGAAGCACGAAAACGATGGTCAGCAGCAGCAGTTTCGTCGACAAACCGCGCGACAGCGGGACCGTGCGGACGGCGGCGGGCGCCGTTCCGTTCCCTTCCCCCGCTTGGCTGGTTTCGCTCATGCGACTCTGTCTTCACAATCACTTGATCGGCCAAGATTAGGCGATTACGGCATTTTTGCCAATTTCATCCTTCGGCCGGAACATTAAATTACCGTCATAAAGCCTGCGTCCATGCCGTCCCGACGCCGGATTGACTTCCAAAACCCTTCTTTCTATAAGCCCGCTCACGCTCGGGCCACTCGTCCCGGCGCGGTTTCGATCGCGCCAAAGCCGGCCCGGCAAAGCTCCTGTTACAGAGTGACAGAATCAAGAAGGGCCGCACCCCGCGGTATTAAAACAAATGAAGCGTACCTACCAACCGTCCAAACTCGTCCGCAAACGCCGGCACGGTTTCCGTGCCCGCATGGCCACCAAGGGTGGTCGTGGCGTCGTCGCAGCTCGCCGCAACCGCGGCCGCAAGCGGCTTAGCGCCTAAGCGAGACGATATCGTTGCCCGCAACCGGCAAGCCAATGGGGCAAAATCCCAAGCGGCTTCTGAAACGCGCGGAATTCCTGGCCGTCCGTCGTGGTGAAAAGCGACGCGGACGGTTTTTCCTCGTCGAGGTCCTCGACCGCGGCGATGGCGGGGTGCCGCGCGTCGGCTACACCGTCACCAAGAAGGTCGGCAACGCTGTTGTGCGCAACCGCGTCAGGCGGCGGCTTAAAGAGGCCGTCCGCGTCCATGCCGCAGATGACATGGTGCCCGGCAATGATTATGTCATCGTCGGGCGCGACGATGCGCTGCGCGCCCCCTTCGGCCAGTTGAAGGCCGAACTCTCCCGCCGACTTCGCGGAACACGATAGGCCAAGGGCTCTCGATGGAAAACAACCGGAACTTCTTCATCACCATCGCGCTGTCGGTGCTGATCCTGACTTTGTGGCAGGTTTTCTACATGAACCCGCGCGTCGAGCAGCAGCGCCAGGCCGCCAAGATCGAGCAGCAGCGGGTGGAAGAGCAGAAGAAGGCGGCCGAGGCCGCCAATCCGGGTGCTGGCACACCGGCGCCGGCGCCGGGCACCATTCCCAGCGCGCCCGGCGGTGACACCGTCACCGCGGCCGGCCGCGACCAGGCGCTGGCCGTTTCCAAGCGCGTCAAGATCGACACGCCGAGCCTCGAGGGCTCGATCAACCTGACCGGCGCTCGCCTCGACGACCTCAAGCTCAAGCACTACACAGAGACCGTCGACAAGAATTCGCCCGAGATCGAACTGCTGAACCCGCAGGCGCTGCCTACCGGTTATTTCGCCGAGATCGGCTTCGTCGGCAACGACAAGACGGGCACGGTGCCGGGTGCCGAAACGGTCTGGACTGTCGATGGCAATCCGACGCTGACGCCATCGACGCCGGTCACGCTCACCTACACCAACGACAAGGGCCTGACCTTCAAGCGCGTCTTCTCGGTCGATGCCAACTACATGTTCACGGTCACCGACACGGTGCAGAATTCCGGCTCCAGCGCGGTTTCGCTGTTCAACTATGGCCGCGTCACGCGCTACGACAAGCCGGCCGTCGCCAGCACCTATGTGCTGCATGAGGGCCTGATCGGCGTTACCGGCACCGAGGGCTTGGCCGAATACAAATACGCCAAGATCGAATCGGAAAAGCAGGTCACGCCGGGCAAGTCGACCGATGGCTGGCTCGGCATCACCGACAAATACTGGGCCGTCACGCTGGTGCCGACCGAAAAGCAGCCTTTCCAGCCGCGCTATGCCTTTTTCGAGGATGGCCGCCACCGCTATCAGTCCGACTTCCTCACCGATGCGATCAATGTCGATGCCGGCCAGTCGGCGACGGTGGAGACCGAGATCTTCGCCGGCGCCAAGGAAGTCGCCAAGATCAACGCCTACGAGGCGGACCGTCATATTCGTCAGTTCAATCTGGTGATCGACTGGGGCTGGTTCTATTTCATCACCAAGCCGATGTTCTGGCTGATCGACACGCTCTACAAGTTCTTCGGCAATTTCGGCCTGGCGATCCTCGCCACCACCGTCATCGTCAAGGCCATCTTCTTCCCGCTCGCCAACAAGTCGTACGCGTCGATGGCGAACATGAAGAAGGTGCAGCCCAAGATGCTGGAGATCCGCGAGAAATACGCGGACGACAAGATGAAGCAGCAGCAGGCGATGATGGAGCTGTACAAGACCGAGAAGATCAATCCGCTTGCCGGCTGCTGGCCGGTGGCGTTGCAGATCCCGGTCTTCTTCTCGCTCTACAAGGTGCTCTACATCACCATCGAGATGCGCCACGCGCCGTTCTTCGGCTGGATCCAGGATCTGGCGGCGCCCGATCCGACCTCGATCTTCAACCTGTTCGGCCTGGTTCCGATCACGCTGCCGCACATGCTGATGATCGGTGTCTGGCCGCTGATCATGGGCGTCACCATGTTCCTGCAGATGCGCATGAACCCGACGCCGCCGGATCCGACGCAGGCCGCGATCTTCACCTGGATGCCCGTCATCTTCACCTTCATGATGGCGGGCTTCCCGGCCGGCCTCGTCATCTACTGGGCCTGGAACAACACGCTGTCGATCCTCCAGCAGGGCGTGATCATGAAGCGCCAGGGCGCCAAGATCGAGCTGTGGGACAATCTGATGGCCCTGTTCAAAAAGAAACCGTCACCGGCGGAATAGAAATTCTCGAGAAAGCCCGGTTCGTCCGGGCTTTTTCTTTGGGCGGGCATTCGTTCACGTTTCCGTGATCGGTGAAACCGCGAGCGGTCGCGGAGCGTGACTGCGTGTGCAATTCCAAAGGCTTATCAATTCCGATCAGCCCTCACCCGGAGGAAGACCACATGCGCTTGCCGTCATTCAGGATCATCGCCATTTCCGCCCTCGTCGCCGGCGTGGCGATTGCCGCCCCCGCCTACGCCAAGAACCCGAATGTCGGCGGGGCGCCGATGTACACCACCAAGAACATCGTCCAGAACGCCGTCAATTCGAAGGACCACACCACGCTGGTCGCCGCCGTCAAGGCCGCCGGCCTGGTCGACACGCTGCAGGGCGCCGGCCCGTTCACCGTCTTCGCACCGACCAACGAGGCCTTCGCGGCACTCCCGTCCGGCACGGTCGACACGCTGCTCAAGCCTGAGAACAAGGACAAGCTCACCAAGGTGCTGACCGCGCATGTCGTGGCCGGCAAGATTTCAGGCGCCGAGATGATGAAGAAGGCCAAGGCGATGGGCGGCAAATACGAGATGAAGACCGTCTCCGGCGACACGCTCACCGCCGAGGTCAAGAAGAACAAGCTTTACATCATGGATGAGTCCGGCGGCGAGGCGAAGGTGACCATCGCCGACGTCAACCAGTCGAACGGCGTCATCCATGTCGTCAACAAGGTGCTGTTGCCGAAGTAGCGGCTTCCGGCCAAAAGGGGGCAGTGGCAGGTCGTTGGGGCTTTCTTGGCCTGCCATCCCCCGCCTCGGAACGAGGTGCCACGTTTCTTGGGAAGTCGTTATCGGCGAGGCCGGGGTCCTGCAGTCCCTCGCAGGGCCCCGGTTTCTTTTTGTGTGCCGTGAACACGGCCGGACGTCAGCATCACTCCATCACGGCACTATGGTCGACCTTGGCCGGCGTGCCTGGCTTGCGCAGCAAGAGCACCAGCGGGATGGCGGCCAGCGACAGCACCATCATCAGCTTGAAGTCATCCATGTAGCTGATGACAGTCGCCTGCAGCGTCACCACGCCGTCCAGTGCTGCGCGACCGGCGGCGGTGTAGGGGTTCATCGCCTGCGCGATCGCCGGATTGCCGAATGCCTGGTTGAAGGGCGTCACATAGGCGGCGATGTTGGCATGGTTGATCTGCACGTTCTGCGTCAGGAGCGCGGTGACCACCGAGATGCCGACGCTGGAGCCGATGTTTCGCGACAGATTGTAGAGCCCGGTGCCTTCCGCCCGCCGTTCCGGCGCCAGCGTGGCGAAGGTTATGGTGGTCAGCGGCACGAAGAGGAAGCCGAGCCCCGCGCCCTGGATGAAGCCGGTGCTGATGATCGTCCATTGCGAGACGTCGGGCGTCCAGCCGGTCATGTCGTACATCGCCCAGGCGGTGATCGCGAGGCCGATGAACAGCAGCCAACGTGTGTCCACCTTGCCGACCAGTCTGCCGACCAAGAACATGCAGGCCATGGTGCCGAGGCCGCGCGGGCCCATGACGATACCGGCCGTCACCACCGGATAGCCCATCAGCGTCTGCAGATAGGGTGTCATCAGCGCCAGCGAGGCGAGATAGGTGATGCCGACGATGAAGATGAAGATCATGCCGACGGCGAAATTCCGGTCCAGGAACAGCCGCGGATTAACGAACGTGTTCCTGGCGGTGAAGGTGTGGACGAGGAAGATGTAAAAAGCCGACGCGCAGATCAGCGCCTCGACGATGATCTCGGACGAGGAGAACCAGTTGAGCTGCTCGCCGCGGTCGAGAAACATCTGCAGCGCCGCGATGGTGATGCTGAGCATGCCGAAACCCAGCCAGTCGAGCCTTGCCTTGCTGTCCAGCTTGGTTTCCAGCACGAACAGGGACACGCCGGCGAAAGCCAGCGCCCCGATCGGCACGTTGATGTAGAACACCCAGCGCCAGGAGACGTTCTCGGTCAGCCAGCCGCCGATGACCGGGCCGAGCACCGGCCCGACCATCACCGACACGCCGAACAGCGCCATCGCCGAGCCCCGCTCTTCCACACTGTAGATGTCGAGCAGGATGCTCTGCGACAGCGGCACCAGCGCCGCGCCGAACAGGCCCTGCAGCAGGCGGAAGCCGACGATCTGCGGCAGCGACTGCGCGAAGCCGCACAGCACCGAAGCGACGACGAAGCCGGTGATCGAGGTCAGCAGGATGCGCTTGCGGCCGAACCGGTTGGCGAGGTAGCCCGAAGGCGGCGTCATCACCGCTGCCGCGACGATATAGGAGGTCAGCACCCAATTGATCTGGTCGGCGCTGGCCGAAACGCTGCCCTGTATGTAGGGCAGCGCGACATTGGCGATGGTCGTGTCCAGCGCCTGCATGATGACCGCCAGGATCACGCAAGCCGTGATGGCGCCGCGATTGGCGACCACCGGTGTGGCACCTGCCGCGGTCGCGCTGGTCATGACTTGTGCCCGAACCGGTCGATGAGGTTGGCGACGAAGTCCGGCAGGCCGCGCGCATGGCCGGTCTCGACGTCGACGACGA
This sequence comes from Mesorhizobium intechi, assembly GCF_002879535.1. Lineage (GTDB taxonomy): Bacteria > Pseudomonadota > Alphaproteobacteria > Rhizobiales > Rhizobiaceae > Mesorhizobium > Mesorhizobium intechi. Next base: position 8,746 of record NZ_PNOT02000107.1, on the reverse strand, counting down.
CGCTCATGCCGCCGCGCAGCGGTGGCTTGCCCTTGCTATCATCGACCGTCACGCGCATCGGAATGCGCTGCACGACCTTGACCCAGTTGCCGGTGGTGTTCTGCGCCGGCAGCAGCGAGAAGCTGGACGACGAGGCCGGGCTGATCGAGGCAACCGTGCCGTGCCAGACGGCGCCCGGATAGGTGTCGACGCTGATCGTCGCCGTCTGTCCCGGCCGCACATAGGTCAGTTCGGTTTCCTTCGGCTCCGCCTCGATCCACAGATCGGTCGACGACACCAGGCTGAAGGCCGGCTGCGAGGCCGGCAGATATTTGCCGACCTGAAGCGCGTCGACATTGGTGACCACACCGTCGAACGGCGCCTTGACCACGGAATCGGCGAGGTTGCGCTGGGCATCGTCGACGCCCGACTGGGCCTGCAGGTAGAACGGGTTCTTCTCCACCGGCTGGTTGGCGTCGCCGCCCAGCTGGGCAAGCGTGGCCTGCGCCTGCGCCTTGGCGACGGACACTTTCTGGCGCGCCGCGACGAGGTCGTGCTGGGCACTGTCGAAAGACGCCTTGGAGGCGGTGGAGGTCTTGAGCAGGTCCTGCTGCCGCTGGAACGCGGCCTCGTAATAGGGAATGTCGGCTTGCGCCTGTTCGATCTGCGACAGCGACTGCTGGTAGCTCGCCTGCAGGGTCAGCACCTGGTTGCGCACCGTCCCGAGTTGTGCCTGGGCGGCGGCAAGAGCGGTTTCGAAGGAGGCCGGCCGCAGGCGGAACAGCACGTCGCCCTTCTTCACCGACTGGTTCTCGTGCACGTCGATCTCCTGCACGGTGCCGGAGACGTCGGTGGACACGCCGAGCGACTGCGCCTGGATGTAGGCATTGTCGGTCGTCATCACCTGGCCGCCGGTCACGTAGTAATAGCCGCCGACGGCGAGCCCGATGGGAAGCAGGGCAAACAGCACCGGGCGCTTCAGGCTGCGCTTCGGCTTGGCCGGAACAGGAGCGGGAGGGGCAACGGCGACAGGAGCCGGCTGCGGCTCCTTGGCCGGCGCCTCGAGTGCCGCCGGCTGCAGCCCGACCGGCGCTTCCAGCTCGCCATTGTCGATGACGGCATTGGCGCGCCTCTGCTCGCGCTCGCTGTCCAACCGGATGACCTGGTCGCCGGTGCGACCCGTGGCCGGGTCGTTTTCGGCGGGCTTCTTGGGGGATGTGGATTCAGCCATGGACTTTCTCCCGGTCGTCGGCTGGCCGGGTGCGAGCCGCGAGCAGATTGGATTTGATGAAGCTTGGGGTTTGCGGCCGAAGCCGCCGTGTTTCAGACGAATGACCGGCCAAGGCCTCGTCCCGTGTTTTCCTGCCGTTGCCGCGCATGATCTCGAGCAGCGGGCCGGCATGCGGGATCGGGTAAGGCAGGCACGGCCGGCGGTCGTCCAGGCGGACCCGCGAACGCTTCCCGAAGCGCGTTCGAAGCAGGCGCGCGACGTTGCGCGGCACGAAGCCGATATGAGGGGAGGAGGACATGGGAAGAGATCAGGACCTACAGACACATTTTCGTGAGCATGCTTATTATCATCATGCACATAATCCCGCTGGACGGCGCGTGCAAGACGGACTAAGCCGCGCGGACCAAAAAACGCATGGGCCACGACACGGAAGCGGCGCCCCGGCGGCGCGGATTTTCCGGCAAGGATCTCGAAGATGAACTGGATCAGGATCGCAGCCGTGACGGCTCTCGTCGGGTGTCCCGGCATCGCGGTTGCAAAGGACGCGGTCAGCTGCGGCGGCGCCGCCATGCTGGGTGGCGCGCAGCTGAACTGCAGCCACGTCGAACCCGCGGCGCCGCCGCAATTGTGCGCGTTCAGCTGGGCTCTCCACACGATGGCGGGCGATCAGAAGGTCGTCGAAGGCACGTTCCTGCTACCGCCAGGTGCGGCCAACATCGCCGTCTACCAGGGTGGCGGTTTCGACAGCGCGCTGTCCAATCCGATCGTGATCTGCCGCGGCAACAAATGAGCCTGGCACGCACGGAAGACTCGCTCCTCGTCCGATTGGTGCTATAGGGCGGATCACGTTATTTTGACCAGACGCCCCCAGTGGCGGACGCGCCTGCCTGCCAATTCCCGGAAGAACCGACATGGACGGACCCAACCCCGACATCAAGCACCCGATCCCGATGCACACCCGCGTCGGCTTCCTGAAGCCGCTGGTGACGGAGCCGAACATCGAGATTGGCGACTTCACCTATTATGACGACCCGGACGGACCGGACAAATTCGCGCAGAAATGCGTGCTGCACCACTATCCCTTCATCGGCGACAAGCTCATCATCGGCAAGTTCTGCGCCATCGCCGAAGGCGCGCGCTTCATCATGAACGGCGCCAACCACGCGATGTCCGGCTTTTCCACCTATCCGTTCAACATTTTCGGCCATGGCTGGGAAAAGGGGTTTGACCCGGCGACATGGTCGAAGGAGGTGCGCGGCGACACGGTGGTCGGCAGCGACGTCTGGATCGGCATGGAGGCGGTTATCCTGCCCGGCGTGGAAATCGGCCATGGCGCCATCATTGCCGCCAAGTCGGTGGTGACGCACGATGTGCCGCCCTATGCCATTGTCGCCGGCAACGCCGCCAAGGTGGTGAAGATGCGTTTCGACGATGGGACGATCAGGCGGTTGATGGCACTGGCATGGTGGCATTGGCCGGTGGACAAGATCGGCCGCAACCTCGATGCCATCAGGGGCGCCGACATCTCTCTTCTGGAGGCAGCAGCTTGAACGCTCTGAACAGCACTGTGATCACCACCGACCTGTTCACGCGCGGTTGGATTTTCATCCGCGGCGTGCCGGCCATGAAGTTCCTGCCGCCGGAAGGGCCGCCGGAAATCGCCTTTGCCGGCCGCTCCAATGTCGGCAAATCGTCGCTGATCAACGCGCTGGTCAACCAGAAGGGGCTGGCGCGCACCTCCAACACGCCGGGGCGCACGCAGGAACTCAACTATTTCGTGCCGGACGGATTTTCGGGCGAGGGCGCCGACCTGCCGCCGATGGCGCTGATCGACATGCCCGGCTACGGCTATGCCACCGCGCCCAAGGAGAAGGTCGACGAGTGGACGAAACTGGTCTTCGACTATCTCAAGGGCCGGGTGACGCTGAAGCGGGTGTATGTGCTGATCGACGCCCGCCACGGCATCAAGGCCAAGGACGACGAGGTGCTGTCTCTGCTCGACAAGGCGGCGGTGTCCTACCAGATCGTGCTGACCAAGACCGACAAGATCAAGGCCGCCGGGGTACCGCGGCTGATCGAGGAGACGCTTGCCAAGATCAAGAAGCGGCCGGCGGCGTTCCCATTCGTCCTGGCGACGTCGTCGGAAAAAAGCGAGGGCCTCGAGGAATTGCGCGCCGCGATCGTGCTTGCCGGCAATGGCGGCTAGACCCTTTGGGTTGACGCAATTCCGGACGGAAAACCGTCCACGCTTTTCCTGGAATTGCTCTAAGCCTTAGCCTCCAGGGCAATCATCTGGTGGCCTTCTTCCTCGGCGAGGCTTTCGGTGCCGTAGGCCATCAGGAACATGCGCACGCCCGACCTCACGACATGGTCGATTTCATCCTGGGTCGGCGCCTTGGCCCGATAGGCGAAGATGCACTGCCGGAACAGGCCGGCCAGGCATAGATCGGTGAACTGGTAGGCCGCAAGGTCGACATCGTCGATCTTGAGCAGGCCGCGCTCTATGGCAGCGTTGAGAAAGACCACGAACTTGTCATGGCCGCGTTTCGGGCCGCGCTCGTAGAAGCGCGCGCCAAGCTCGGGTATCCTGTCCGACGCGCCGATCACGGTGCGCTGTGCCTGGATCACCTTGGCCGAGGTGATCTTCATGGACAGCACCTTGCCGAACTTCACCAGCGTCTCGCGCAGGTCATCAGCCCGGTCCAGCACGTCGTACATGTTCTTGAAGATGGTGCCGCGCTCTTCCTCGATCAGCGCCTCGAACAGCTCTTCCTTGTTGGCGAAATAGACATAGATGGTGCCTTTCGACACGCCGGCTTCCCGCGTGATGTCGTTCATCGAGGCGGCCTCGAAGCCTTTGTCGATGAAGACACGCCGGGCGCCGTCGATGATCTGGCTGCGCTTGACCGGATCCTGCCCGGCCGCCGGCCTGCCACGCCGCAGGCTCTCCAGCAGTTCATTGCATTTGTCGGTTTCGACGTCAGGCGTTGTCTCGGCCATCAAAGTCACACCTCGAAAATAATTCGAACCAGCCGGTTCGATTGCCCCTTGATATGGTCCTCTTTCCGCGCTATGTCAACGGCCGGATCGAACCGAACGGTTCAGTATTATTACTTTAGAGAGATGTCATGTCCTCGAACGCGCCCAACACCGCCGAAGTCCGCCCTTTCCCCAACGCCAAGGTCGCACCGGCGACCGAAGCGCCGGAAATCCCCGTCCAGCCAGTCGCCGCCCCGCGGCCGGCGGCCGAAGCTCCGGCCAAGAAGAAGCGCTCGGTGCGTTCCTTCCTGCTGCCGATCATCGGCCTTGCCCTCCTGGGCGGCGGCGCCTGGTACGGCTATGACTATTGGACCACGGGCCGTTTCATGATCTCGACCGACGATGCCTATGTCCAGGCCGACATGGCGTTCGTTTCGCCCAAGATCTCCGGCTATGTCGACCAGGTCAAGGTCAGCGAGAACCAGCTGGTCAAGGCCGGCGACCCGCTGCTGACGATCGACGATGGCGACTACAAGATAGCCGTCGCCCAGACCGAGGCGCAGATCGCCACGCTGGCGAAGACGCTCGACCGCATCGACGCGCAGACCAAGGCGGCACAGGCGTCCCTGCAGCAGGCCCAGGCGCAGAAGGTCGCCGACCAGGCCGCGGCCGACAATGCCGCCCGTGCCCAGCAGCGCGCCGCGCAGCTGGTCAAGACCCATGTCGGCACGCAGGCGCAACTGGACGACGCGCAGACCGCGCTTGACCAGGCCAATGCCGCGCTGGTTGGCGCGGATGCGCAGATCGCCGCCGCACAGGCCAATATCGGCGTGTTCGAGGCACAGCGCGCCGAGTCCGCGAGCACGCTCGCTTCGCTGCAGCTCAGCCGCGACAAGGCGGCGCGCGACCTGTCCTTCACCGTGCTCAAGGCGCCTTATGACGGCGTCGTCGGCAACCGTTCCGTCGAGCAGGGCGATCTCGTCAGCCCCGGCCAGAAGCTCGCCGTCGTCGTGCCGTTGGACAAGCTTTACATCGTCGCCAACTTCAAGGAGACGCAACTCGCCCGGCTCGTTCCCGGCGAAAAGGTCAACATCTCGGTCGACGCCATCGACGGCCATCCCATCCAGGGAACCGTCTCGTCGCTCGCTCCGGCCTCGGGCGCGGTCTTCTCGCTGCTGCCGCCGGAAAACGCCACCGGCAACTTCACCAAGGTTGTGCAGCGCGTCCCGGTCCGCATCGACGTGCCGGCCGATGCCCTGAAGACCGGCAAGCTGCGTGCTGGCCTCAGCGTTGTCGTCAACGTTGACAGCCGCACCGCACCCGCCGCGACGACCAACTAGGCACTTTCGGAGGGCGGTTCGGCGGCTGATGAAGCGCTGGGCCGCCCGGCCGGCCTCAAGGAGGCCCATGAAATGGCAACCGCTACCATCACCGCAGGAGCGCCGCCGGCAAGGCCCGCGGTCCCTGACACTATCTCCACACGCCGCGTCATCGCCTTCCTCGCGATGGTGTTCGGTATGTTCATGGCGATCCTGGACATCCAGATCGTCTCGGCTTCGCTCGCCGAAATCCAGGCGGGCCTCAGCGCCAGCTCCGACGAAATTCCGTGGGTGCAGACGGCCTATCTGATCGCCGAGGTGGTCATGATCCCGCTGTCGGGCTTCCTCAGCCGGATGCTGTCGACGCGCGTGCTGTTCACCATCGCCGCCGCCGGCTTCACCGCGGCCAGCGCGCTTGCCGCGACCGCCACAAACATCGACCAGATGATCGTCTACCGCGCCGTGCAGGGCTTTATCGGCGGCGGCATGATCCCGAGCGTCTTTGCAGCGGCCTTCACCATCTTCCCGCCCTCCAAGCGCGCTGTCGTCTCGCCGATGATCGGTTTGGTGGCGACGCTGGCGCCGACCATCGGCCCGACCGTCGGCGGCTATATCAGTCACGCCTTTTCATGGCACTGGCTGTTCCTGGTCAATGTCGTGCCCGGCATCCTGGTGGCGACCGCCGCCTGGTCGTTGATCGATTTCGACAAGCCCAATCTCAAGCTGTTCAACAAGTTCGACTGGTGGGGCCTCGCCGGCATGGCGGCGTTCCTCGGCTGCATGGAATATGTGCTGGAGGAGGGTCCGAACAATGACTGGCTGCAGGACCAGGGTGTGTTCATCTGCGCCATCGTCATGAGCGTCGGCGCCGTGATCTTCTTCTGGCGCGTCTTCACCGCCGAGGAGCCGATCGTCGACCTCAGGGCTTTCAGCAACGTCAACTTTGCCTTCGGCTCGCTGTTTTCCTTCGTTATCGGCATCGGCCTCTACGGCCTGACCTATCTCTATCCGGTCTTCCTCGGCCGTATCCGCGGCTATGATTCGATGATGATCGGCGAGGCGCTGTTCGTCAGCGGCCTGGCGATGTTCGTCACCGCGCCGATCTCCGGCATCCTGTCGAGCAAAATGGATTTGCGGCTGATGATGATGATCGGCTTCTTCGGCTTCGCTACCGGTACCTGGTGGATGACGCATCTCACCGCCGACTGGGATTTTTACGAGCTGCTCATCCCGCAGATCCTGCGCGGCTGCTCGATGATGCTGTGCATGGTGCCGATCAACAACATCGCGCTCGGCACGTTGCCGCCCGACCGGCTGAAGAACGCGTCCGGCCTGTTCAACCTGACCCGCAACCTCGGTGGCGCCGTCGGCCTAGCCCTCATCAACACCGTGCTGATCGACCGCAACGCCTTCCACTATGCGAGGCTCGCCGAGCATGTGCAGTGGGGCAGTGCCGCCGCGCAGACCAAGCTGCAGAACATGACGCTGAACTTCGAGCAGACGACCGGCCTGGATGCGGCCAGTGCGGCGATCTCCAAGCTGTCCGGCATGGTCCAGCAGCAGGCGGCGCTGCTGTCCTTCATGGACGTGTTCTACATGCTGACGGTGCTGTTCGCCACGCTCGGCCTGTTCACGATGCTGATCAACAAACCGGCCGCGCCCGGTGGTGGTGGAGGCGGCGGGCATTAAGACAAACACAGACGTGGGCAGCGGTTTCGGGAAGCTCCTCCAGTCCACGCCCGAAAAGCTCTGACCGCGCAAAAAACTCCGGGCCGCAAGACCCGGAGTTTTTCGTTTCTGGTCGAATCTCGTCAGGCCGTGGCAGGCTTGAAGGTCAGCGCCACGCCGTTGATGCAGTGGCGCAGGCCGGTCGGCGCCGGACCGTCGTCGAAGACGTGGCCGAGATGGCCGCCGCAGCGGCGGCAATGCACCTCGGTGCGCGTCATGCCGAGCGACCTGTCCTCGGTCTTGCCGATGCCGTTGGCGATCTCCTGCCAGAAGCTCGGCCAGCCGGTGCCGGAATCGAATTTCGTGTCCGAGGGATAGACCGGCAGGTCACAGCCGGCACAGGCGAAGATGCCCTTGCGGTGCTCGTTGAGCAGCGGGCTGGTGCCCGGATACTCCGTGCCTTGCTTGCGCAGGACGTCGAAAGCGGCGGGCGACAGTATGGCTTTCCACTCGTCGTCCGTCTTGGTGATCTCGAACTTTTCGGCCGCCAGCGCGGGCTGCGGAGTTCCCATGCGCAGCATGGTTGCGGCGGCCCCGACGACGCCAATGGCGGCGGCACCGCTCAAAAGAAAGTCGCGACGGTTCATGACCAGTTCCTCCGGTTGTCCTTTTGCCAAACTATACCGCCACGCCAAAATCAAAAGCCGGTGACGGTTGCCCCAAAACGTCGCTCCGCGCCGTTCCACAGCTGGCTGTGGGCGGCGCGGAGCGTGCGTGTCGATTGCGGACCCGGGAGCGGGACGACTCAATCGGCGGAGAGCTCTTGCCGCAGGTTCGTCCGCGGCCAGCCCATTGTTACATCTTCGGCAAAAGAACCTTGTCGATAACGTGGATGACGCCGTTGGACTGCTCGACATCGGCGATCGTCACATTGGCGACATTGCCGTTCTCGTCGGTGACGGTGACCTTGCCGCCCTCGGCCTTCAGCGACAGCTCGCAGCCGCCGACGGTCTTGACCTTGTGCGTGCCGCCGTCAGCCTTGGCCATCGATGCCACATCCGCCGCCATCGCCTTGGCGCCGATGACATGGCAGGTCAGGACCTTGGTCAGCTTGTCCTTGTTCTCGGGCTTGAGCAGCGTGTCGACCGTGCCGGCCGGCAGTGCCGCGAAGGCCTCGTTGGTCGGCGCGAAGACGGTGAACGGACCGGCGCCTTGCAGCGTCTCGACCAGGCCGGCGGCCTTGACGGCGGCGACCAGCGTCGTGTGATCCTTCGAGTTCACGGCGTTCTCGACGATGTTCTTCTGGGCGTACATGGCGGCACCGCCGACCATCGGGTTTTCGGCATAGGCGGCGGTGGCAAGCGCGGAAACGGCGATCGTACCGGCAAGCAAAAGGGCGGCGTATCTACGCATTATGTTCAAACTCCTCGGGTTTCTCTTCCCATTTTTGGGAACGTGAGGAGATACGGAACAAAAACGCGCGAGTTTCAGAATATTTTTGGATTTTTGATTTTTCGCTCTGGCAAAGAGAGTTCATGACACGCCTGCTTGCCGGCACACACACCTATTT